>CANCCJ010000001.1 GCA_947374535.1 Comamonadaceae bacterium
TTGAGCAATTTGAAAGCTGAACAAGTTGAGATTGCACGCCTGCAATGTGGAATTGCCAAGCTCAAGATGCAGCGCGACCGTCTAAAAAAGCAGCAGCGCAGATTGAGATAATTTATGCTCAATTTGACTGATCTGCGAAAAATAGGGGCGCGTAGTCTGTGGAGTATCAGTACAAAGCCCACGATGTTTGGAACAACTATCTACCCAAGACCGCGCCAATCTAGTTGAATCGATCCGACAACGACTCAGCTCATAGGCCTAGGACGGTTTTTGCTTGGGTGGTCTGAGTCTCCTTTTCGCCTGCACTTTGCGCTCTTCGACATCCTGATCCAACATCTCACTGGTAGGCAGCTGCATACCTATGCGAAGGCAGCACTCAACCAAGGTCGCGATTCGGGCCAAATCGAGCTCATGCAACCAGTCAGGCAAGTCACCTAGGCTGGCTTCGTAGTTCTCGAGCAGCAAGTGCAAGCGAAACTCAACGGCACCGCCAGCTGGAGTCAATGGAGCAAGAAGCCTTGGTGTTCTTTGAGCTCTAGTCATACGGACTCCTCTTGCATGAATGGATCAAATCTGCATGGCAGCTTCTGAATAACTTGCCGCTGTCGGGCTGGGCGATTCGACCATGTGTTGTACATAGACGCAAAAGCAACCAAGTCACTAACTTGCTCAGCTGATGGACGCTTGTTGAATGCCAACCTACAGTCTTGTAGCTTCCATTTCCCATAACGAAGATCCCACCCCTTGAACCATCGTTGAGGGGACTCCAAGGTCAGCTCGAAGGTGGCGATGCGCTTGCCTTGTTTGCGTAGAGAGAAGAACCGGCTGGCTTGTGCGTCTCGGCAGCACAGATATTTCAAGGTGTAAAGGCAACTTCCCATGGCAACGGCTTCATCAAACAACGACAGGCGCGTATCTAGCGGGATGATTTCATAACCTCGCCAACTCAATGGTCGACAGAAGAAGTACCACGGATCATCAACCAAATGGTTGAGGCGAACACCTTCTCTGTGCCTCCACTGCTTAGCCCTAGCCACCAAGCGTGTCCACTTCATATCAGGCTTCAGGGCCATACCTAGGTGAGCATGCCAGTTGCGCACCAAGGCAAGCTCCTCGGTCGTTACCCCGTCGACCTGCTGTGCCAAGCGCATGAAGGTGAACCGGTCTTTGGTGTCAGATAACTTAGGGCTGCGGTCGAAGTAGAGGTAAGACTCCGTAATCGCGAACGCCAGGATGGTTCGGCTGGGGGCTTGCATCCAGCCTTTATCGGCCAACATCTGGCAATACTCAATGAGATGCTGGAATGAGAATTGACGGTTACTCAAGATGGGGATGAAGTCATCCTTACGACTTCGACAAAGCACGCGCCATGCCGCTTTGGTAAATTTCAGTCGAAGCGCTTGAACGGTTTCGTCTGTGCCGTCAAGGGAAACACCACAGTGCGTGGCGTATCTAATCAACCAAGTGAGGTCATTGAGCTCAGTTTGATGGACTACGCACATTGGGCACCACCTTTGTGCTCCGCCCCGAACCTAAATGGCGACTGACTCACTCGGTCAATTCGGAATTGGATGGGATCAACCCATTCACTGGTGATCTCAAGCAGTTCGCAGGTACGCAAACCAGGTTCGCAGTGGTTGGCTTGGGGTTTTGCCTGCTGAAGGACGGTGTGAGGAAGTAAGAAACGTTCGGAGGTCAACAAAAAACGTTGGACCGCTGCAGTTCGCACGACATGAGCCATAAGGCATCTCCTGGTTTAGCCAATTCGACGTAAGTCGGGGCGGCAATCAGATCAAATCTCCCCTGTCGTTTGCGTCAACGTGACGCCAGCTGACAAAGCTGCACATCCAGAAATGACAAAGCCCGCACGAGGCGGGCTGACGCTATCGGCTTGATTACCCCGAAGGGTCACATCGCTTTTGGCAGCCACCTTACCCCGTTGGCAGGTCGGCGTGAGCGTCAGCTCATCTCTGAATGTGGCTTCAGTCTACCAAGAAAAGTGTTGATGGCGCAACAGAAATTTGCATATCCGGACTTAAACCCGACTTAGTTTCCACGTGTGGTTGTCACTCGTTTGAGTGCTTTGCAAAATTGATGTTGGAGTTCACTTTGATAGATTCAATAACGTATTGATCTCCTTTAGTAGTGAATTCATTTGTTGCCGCTCTAGCAAGGCTTGGGCTGTGTATAAGCCACTGGTTTGTGGCCTTCCAGTGCTTTTTCCACCGTGCATTCGGCAGCGCCCGTTTGGCATTGGAAAGTTCAAACAAGGGTTACCGGTTGTCCGGCAATGCGCTCCACAAAGAGCTTGCATGGGGTTTCCTTTCATAACGAGCCACCTACCCCAGTCTGGATATTTCCAATCACTGCCTGAGCCCCCTGCCCTACGTTGACATGCTGGACAAGAATCCGCTGCTCTTGCTTGCCACGCAATCGGTCCAGAGCAACAGCAGCTCGTTGGAATGTGTCAAAACAGCGCGTGGAGGCATTAATCAACTTTGTGGCTTGCGCAGCGTCTTGAGTGATGTTGGCTCGTTGCATCGCCCGCATTCCAGCGTCATGAATAGCGGCCATCTGATGCGCCAACATCTTTTCAATACTGTTAGCAGCTTGAATGGTCTGTGCAGCGTCTAAGGCCATTGCCGCAACGCTACCCCCGATGGCCGTGATCAGATCTGTGCGGTGGCTTGATGCGTCCATCGCTACTAAAGTGGGAACACTCAGGGTGTTGAGCATGTCCAGTTTGTTCTGCTGGACCACTTCACCACCAGTACCAATTTGTACATGGGCAATGGGCTCATGAAGTACCTCTGCCATATGCTTAGCGGCTTGCGCAGCGTACTCGAGTGACTCGGGGGGCTGTTGGTCACCCAATTGCATGACGACCAACTCAGAACCTAAACGATCTGCACGTTGCTGCGCTTTGACTGCTCGTGTCGTGTTGTCGCGTCCGACCCGGTACCGCTCAGAGCAGTCCTCGCAAATATAGCTACCTTCATATGGAGTGAGCACAGGTCCATGGCTTGCACAATCAAAGCAGAGCAAATCTGGGACCGGGAGTTCTTGGTTTTTCATTGAACACCTCCGTCTACGTTTTTGTCATCAATTGCGTTTTTGAGTACTGCAGACGATAGATTTGCTGAGCCAATACCTGTGCTTTTTTGAGCGATACCTACACAGGATAGGTTTCGATCTAAAGTCTGCTCACCAAAATCACGCATGGCGACCGCGTCCCGAGACTCACGGTCTTGGGATGTTTTACGACCGATGCTAGTCATGATCTGTGTGCTGGATCTCATTTTTTTCTTCGTAGGCGCAGGGCAATACGACAAGCCAAGTGAGCCCATAAACGGCTCAGGATTGTCTTGAATCTGATTGCGCACGACTGGCCAAATCTCGCTAATCACTGCAGGATCATGGGTTCGCTGCAAATGAGTGATGACGACCTCGGACTTCTTGTTTCGATCTGCAACAGACATGCCTTTGGCTGATGCAATTCGCAAACCATTCTTCAATGCAACATCCTGAGCAAAAGACTTTCTCAACAATAACAATGGACCGTTCATGATCGGTTTTCCTCCAACGTAATGCTCGTTTGTGAAGGGAAGTATCAGGACATGGCAGTGAGGAGTTGCCTCATCGCGATGGATGACCGCACTGATAATGTTCTCGCGCCCCATGTGAAGACAAACCCATTCAAGACAGTCACCAAAATACGCTGTTTGATCAAGCGGGGAGTTCGTTGGCAGACTAAAGACCATTTCAATTGCCTGAACATAGTCTTTGCGTGGTATCTGAAAACCCCAAGCGATCAAAGTCTTCTCTGCATTCGCGTTTACATCCGCAGCAATAGACTCCCCCATAAGAATTTGATTGAACTGTGAACGTTTAGCATCCATTCGACCATCGGCCCCAAGTTCTGCTTGAATTTCGCGAAGGTTATGGCGAGCAGCTAAAAGCAATGTGCAGGGTTTCCGGCCTAATCGCTTAGACAAGCCAATGGTCTTGGCAGCAAAGAAGAATGCGGTCATCATTGCTCTTGGACTTTCATCCACTCACGAATGTCACCGACACGCCAAGCAGTAACTCGGGAAGATAGCTTGATGGGTGTTGGAAATGTGCCAGCTTTGACCTTGCGCCAAAGCGTAGGTGCACTAAATGGCAATGGCGCGACAGGATTTCGAGCGCTCTGAACTAACTGGGCCTCGCGCACATAACCGGCATCCGATAGCAAATCAAAACTGAACCTCGGCACACAGGCCTCACGCTCGCTTGATTCAAAAAAATTCATCGATTTCATTGGCATACCTCTGTCAAAACATGCCTAAATGATCGACGAGATCACCAGAAATCGAAAGCAAGATCCCTAGGTAGATCTCAGAAAAGATCCCTCCACCTAATTAGCTAATTGCTGGATTTACAAGGAAAGCCAAGGGTGGAGGAATCTCAATAATCAGTTCCTTTGGGGCCTGGTTTTTTGTCTTGGTTTGCCACAATTGCGATCCGATCTCGGGCCTCGTTACTTAGGTGCGAGTAGAACTCATCTAAATATTGACGCAGGCGTGACTTAAAGCTTTTGGATTGATCACCATACCCTTTTCGTACCGTTTGCCATGCAATAGTTGCCACGTCTAGTTCTTCTGGTCGATCCTCTGGATCAATACTTGATGAGTCAAAATTTTCAGAATACGTTTTTGAATCAACGCTTGATAGATCTAGTTTTCCAACCGAACAGGATTCAAATTCGTAAGTAGATTTAAATCCTGTCGCCGAGATCCAGCGTGCGATTTCTTCTCGATGAAACGATTCAAACTCAAAGTTCTGATCATCTAATTGCCAGACAAAACTTGTTAACTCTTCGACTGAATGCAATTTGGATGGATCTAAAAGTTCTTGTACCCTAGTACTTTTAAGATCCGAATCAGAAAATTTGAAATCTACATAAGTAGTATTTATGTCCAATTGTTCATTTTTGAAAGCAAGCATTGGTCGAAAAAATGCTTCGCTTATTTTTCTTTCAATTTGAATGAACGCTCTATTCATCGATGAAGGAACGGCCCCTGGCTGTACGCCAAGTATTAATGAAGTAATCTCTTTCGGCCGGAACACATCAACAAAATCCCAGTGATTTAGGTCATCCATTTTTTAAACCTCACAATCTTTTCAGGTCACGCACGATGCGGATACCATCCAAGTAGTCAGCCCAACGTTGCATCATTTCACGCCTGGCTGGCAAATGCGCGGTTCTGTTGTATGCGCGCCCGTTTGCATCATTCACTTGATGAGAAAGTTGGTGCTCAATCAGATCCACACGTTCACTCAATACCTCGTCCATGATGGTGCGTGCTGTAGCCCTGAACCCGTGAGCAGTATGGACATTTTTGTCATAGCCCATATTGCGTAACGCACTATTGACTGTGTTCTCGCTCATAGGTCGCTCACCCGTACGTAGACTTGGAAAAACGAATCGACCATGGCCTGTTAACTGCAATTGCCCACGCAAGATGACTTCTACCTGCATTGATAGCGGAACGATGTGAGCAATTTTTAATTTCATTTTGCTAGCCGGGATGCGCCATTCAAGATTATCCAGATCAATCTCTGACCATTCTGCATGACGGAGCTCACCAGGCCGAACTAACAACAACGCAGAGAGCTTTAATGCAGCTAACGTATATGGGTGTCCCTCGTAACCGTAGATAGAACGGAGTAAACCTCCCAGATCCTTGGGCTCAGTAATAGCAGAAAAGTGACCTCTCGTAGGTTTTGCAAGAGCACCTCGGTTATCTTGAGTCACATCACGCTCAGCACGAGAAGTCGACACAGCATAACGAAACACTTGACCGCATATTTGTTTGACGCGATGAACACTATCCAATGCGCCTCGAGCTTCCATCTTGCTAAACGCAGCCAAAGTGTCACGAGGTCCAATGCTAGAAATTGGCATTTTTCCGATTGTTGGAAATACATCTTTTCTCAACCAATTTTCGATTTTTCTCTGAGTGCTGCTCATACGACTGCCTTTGGTCTTTTCGAGCCACTCGAGTGCCACAGTTTGGAAAGTGTTTATCGCGTCTAGCGCCTGGATCTGCTTTACTGCCCTTTTAGTTTGCATAGGATCAATACCGTCTGCTAACTCAACACGTGCAGCGTCCCTACGTTCTCTGGCCTTGGCTAAAGTCACGGCAGGATAAACACCAAGCGCTAGCGTCTTACGCTTTCCTAAGTGACGGTAGTCCATACGCCAGTACTTTCCAGCGGCCGTGACCAGCAAATACATGCCATCACCATCCGAGTGCTTATCGCCCGAAGGAGCGCCACTGTGCTTTATGTTTTTCACGAATGTATTTTTTAGCTTCACTTTGCCCCCTGACGGTATGTGCTTTTGAGGAAATCAAAAATACCGTCTCAAATACCGTCATTTTGGCGGTATGTAATGATATGCCTTGAAACTGCTTGAGGCAACAAAAAACCCGCCATGCTTGTAAACATGCGGGTTTTGAGGCTTCTTGAGGCTAAGTGAAACTAACTAATGGTGCCCGAGACCGGAATCGAACCGGTACGCCCCTTACGGAAGCGAGAGATTTTAAGTCTCTTGTGTCTACCAATTTCACCACTCGGGCAGTGTCTTAGTGAATATAGATTTTACGCTAGCCACCTCGATGACTTGACTCAGGCTATGTAGATTTTGGATATTTTTTAGTCTATGTTGGCGCTTGAAATTCATAAGCAAGGCTTGAAGCCATCACCATTGAGCAACGCATATCAACGATTGCTGGCAACTCTGCTTGACCTGAGCCTCATCGCGTCCTACACGGCAGAAAAAAAGAAATCGAAGATCCAATGGTGAAAAAGTCAGACTCCGGCATTAGCCACGATAAAAGCAAGCACCACGCAGACAGCGCGGGAATCAAAGACCTGCGCTGTTGCGCGACACTTCATCAAAAATCTTTTGGCGAATCTCGTTTTTGCGGCGCAATTGCGAACGCTTGTTAGACGGCACATCCTGCTCCGAACGCGCCACCCATTGGATGGGTAAATTCCAGTGCGCTTTAGACAATGCGCCCGTAGTGCCCATCTCTACCCACAAGCCGTCGTAACTTTGTCCCACGCGCTGAGACAAACTGCGGTAACCCGAATACACATGGGCCACATCAGAGACACCCGCCATTGCAACCAACTGCCATCCTGAAGCCAAACCTTGCAGCGCAGTCATCAAGATGTTTTGTGGACGCGTGCGCTCCATCTTTTGCGTCACGATTTTGATTTCTTGATTCAGAAAACGCTGCCCCTGCATGTTGCCAATGACCATTGCAAAACCGGGTTCTTGAATCCCGATCATGTGCGTGGGCAAGATACTGAATGCAGCGCGCATCACAGCCGCACCGTTCAATTTGAGATGCAGTTCAAACTCACCCTCACGCCCCAAGCCACGTCCTGGTTCGATTTCAATGGTGATATCGCCTTCAGGGTAGCTTTGCGTAAAGTAGGTGAATGAACCACGTTTGTAAAATTCAATCACCGTCTGAGCCGAGTGGCGTGCCATCAACCACTCAAAATGCGCCAACATGGCGTTGGTACGCGCCTCTGGGGCTAAACCGCCCCACAAATAGGGGCGCATGGGCCGCAACATCACAGGCAACTCGCTGTGCGTGAGTTCCGTTAAGCCATGCGCTTGGAAGAAACCGCGAATACGGTGAAGCTGCTTCTCACACAACCAATAACGCAAACGAAACTTAAAGCGCCGCTTGGCTGTTTGCAACCATCCGCCCGAACCGTTATCGGTGAGGCGAAATAACTCTTTCGAGGTAGGTGCATCCAAATTGCTGTGGGTCATCGGCATTGCTTCGATAGATACAAAAAAGCCCCTGCAACATGAGTTTCAGGGGCTCTTTGAAATTGGAGCGGGAAACGAGGCTCGAACTCGCGACCTCAACCTTGGCAAGGTTGCGCTCTACCAACTGAGCTATTCCCGCGTGGAGTGTTTAATTCCGAAGTAGCTATTCTAATCGAAAAATTCCGCCGTTTCAGGATTACGATGAAGAAAATTTGAAGATTGCGATGACCCACGATTCTCAGACCTCAAAACTCAAAGCCAACGCTGCGCCTTGGTGGATTTCCATACCCACGGAATTTGCCAACTCAGCGGTCATGCAAGGGCTGTCATCCACCGAGGCGCAAGAGCGTACGGATATGTATGGTGCCAACACCTTATCGACGCACCAAGGTCCGTCCCTGATTCGGCAATTCCTCGCACGCTTTAAAAACCCACTCGTGGTGGTGCTGCTTCTTGCCAGCTCAGTCTCGGCCCTCACCGGTGAAGTCACCAACTTCGCCATCATCAGCGGCATCGTATTGCTGAGCGTGACCTTGGACTTTGTGCAGGAGTTTCGCGCCAATGTGGCGGCAGACAAACTTCGGCAATCGGTCTCGGTGCGAACCACCGTGTTGCGCGATGGCTGCCCCATCGATATACCTGTACGCGAAGTCGTGCCCGGCGATGTCGCCTTGTTAAGTGCAGGCGACTTAGTCCCAGCGGATGCCTTGGTGCTTGAAGCCAAAGACTTTTTTGTCAACCAATCGCTACTCACCGGCGAGGCCTACCCTGTTGAAAAACATCCGGGTGCACTGGCTGAGACGGCCACCGACCTGCATGAAGCCAGCAACGCCGTCTTCATGGGCACATCTGTCATAGGCGGCAGCGCACGGGTGGTGGTGGTTAAAACAGGCGCGCAAACGGCGATGGGCGATATCGCTGATAGTCTTCAAAAGCCAACACCAGCCACGTCGTTTGAATTAGGAGCACGTCGATTTGGCATGCTCATCATGCGTTTGACCGTGATCCTTGTGTTGTTTGTTTTGTTGGTGAATGCTTGGTTTCACAAACCATGGCTGGAATCGTTTTTGTTTGCCGTGGCTTTGGCTGTGGGTCTAACGCCTGAGCTGCTACCCATGGTAGTGTCGGTCACCTTGTCGCGTGGTGCCATTCGTTTGGCCAAGCTACAAATGATTGTGAAGCGCCAAACCTCAATTCAAGACTTGGGCTCCATGGACGTGTTGTGCACGGACAAAACCGGCACTCTGACCGAAGCCAAAATTCGGCTTGAACGCCATTTAGACCTCAACGATCAAGAAAGCCCCCGGGTTTTAGAACTCGCCTATATCAACAGTTTTTTTGAAACTGGTTTGAAAAGCCCGCTCGACGAGGCCATCCTCAATCACAAAACCATCGACGTGAGCGCATGGAGAAAAATCGATGAAATACCGTTTGACTTCGAACGGCGCTGTGTCTCGGTGCTGGTCGATGACGGGAAGCAACGGTGGTTGGTAGCCAAAGGAGCCGCCGAGGACATTGTTCGGTTGTGTACGCAAGTTGAAGTCAATGTCGATGGGCGTATTGAACAGAGAGAGGTGGATGACGACACCTTGCAAGCCATCCGCGACCGCTACCACGCGCTAGAAAGTGACGGTTTGCGGGTACTTGGCGTGGCATGGCGTGAAGTACCGCGTGATCAAGCCGCGGCTGTGGTCAACGACGAGTCCGCTTTGATCTTGTCAGGCTTCGCTGCATTTTTAGACCCACCCAAACCGAGCGCCGGTTCTGCTTTAGCCAAACTTCAGCAAGCAGGTGTGGCCATCAAAGTTGTGACAGGGGACAGCGACTTGGTGACGCGTTACGTCTGCCAGCAACTGAACATCGACGTCATTGGCGTGCTGAGCGGCAAAGAGATTGCGCAGCTCGATGATCAAGCCTTGCAACGACGGGTAGAAACTGCCAACCTATTCTGCCGTGTGAACCCGGGTCAAAAGCAACGCGTCATCTTGGCACTCAAAGCCAACGGGCATGTGGTGGGCTATGTGGGTGACGGCATCAACGATGCACCATCTTTGCATTCCGCCGATGTGGGGTTGTCCGTGGACTCGGCCGTGGACGTGGCCAAGGCTGCAGCTGACATCATCATGCTCAAGCAAGATTTGAATGTGCTGCACGCGGGCGTGTTGGAGGGTCGCCGCACGTTTGGCAACATCATGAAGTACATCATGATGGGCACCAGCTCGAACTTCGGCAATATGTTCAGCATGGCGGGGGCCGCCCTCTTCCTGCCATTCCTTCCGATGTTGCCTACACAAATTTTGCTGAACAACATCTTGTATGACATTTCTGAAATTCCAATTCCCTTAGATGAAGTGGATGCCGAAGAAACCGCCAAGCCACGGGTGCTCGACCTAGACTTCATCCGAAACTTCATGCTGGTCATCGGGCCCATCAGTTCTGTGTTTGACTTCTTAACCTTCTATGTGCTTCTCGAAGTTTTGAAAGCCGAAGAGCACTTGTTTCAAACGGGCTGGTTTGTAGAGTCGTTGTGCACGCAGGTGTTGGTGATTTTCATCATTCGCACACGGGGCAACCCATTCAAAAGCCGGCCGCATCCGCTGTTGACTTTCACATCACTGGCGGTCGTCGCCATCGCGATTGGCCTGCCTTTGACACCGATCGGTGCGCACTTGGGATTTGTGGCGCCCCCCGCTTATTTTTATGGCATCTTGGCGGCGATGGTCGTCACTTACCTAGGCGTGGTCGAAGTAGTCAAGCGTGTGTTTTACCGACGCGCTTTGGCGCGCTAGTTGCCGACGCACATTCAATAGCCCAAGGCCTTGGCAATTTTGTGGCGTGGCACAGTGGACTTGGGGCACTTACCCTTGGGCAAGTCAAACCAATTGCGCACGTCATCTTCCAAACCCACACCGTGCATGTAGTTGTAAATGGCTTTCTTCAGGCCAGCACCTAAGGTGTCGTGGTCAGTGCCGGTCTGATCTATGAAGGCAATGTCGTTCTTTGCAAAACTTACCTCTGGCAGCGGCACCACTTGCACACCGTAGTCAGCGGGGTTCTTGCCCACCGGTGAATGCACCGTACAGGCAAAGCGGTGGAAGAAGCCACTTTGAATACAGCCGTTCTCAAACAATTGACGCACGTATTCCAGCGCATCCACGGTGTCTTGCAGGGTCTGCGTGGGGAAACCGTACATCAGGTAGGCGTGCACCAAAATGCCCGCCTCTGAAAAACCTTTGGTGACTTGCGCTACTTGTTCGACCGACACGCCCTTTTTCATGAGGCTGAGCAATCGGTCAGAAGCCACTTCTAAACCACCTGACATGGCGATGCAACCGCTCTCGGCCAACAACTCAGCCAATTCAGGCGTGAATGTTTTTTCGAAACGAATATTGCCCCACCACGAGATGTGCACTTTGCGGCGCAGCAATTCTTCAGCAAGCGCCTTGAGTGCCTTGGGTGGCGCCGCCTCGTCCACAAAGTGAAACCCCGTCTGGCCTGTCTCCGCCACGATTTGCTCGATGCGATCGACCAACGTGGTGGCCGAGGCAGTTTCGTAGCGAGAGATGTAGTCGAGGCTCACATCGCAAAAGCTGCATTTCTTCCAATAGCAACCATGGGCCACGGTCAGTTTGTTCCAACGGCCATCGCTCCACAAACGATGCATCGGGTTGAGCATGTCCAGCAACGACAAGTACCGGTCCAGCGGCAAACCATCCCAAGTGGGCGTGCCCACATCTTCAAACGGCACATCGGGCTCCGCCCAGTTCATCAAACGCACCTCGCCCGCGTCATTGCGCACAAAGGTCCGCACCAAGCGCTGAACGCTGCGCTTGCCTTGCAAGTGTTCAAGCAACGCAAGCAATGGCCGCTCGCCTGCGTCTAGGCTGATGAAGTCCACATAGTCAAACACGCGCGTCTCGGTCAACTCGCGCAACTCGGTATTCACAAAACCACCGCCCAAACCAATGCGGATGTGTGGGTGATGGGCCTTGATGGTTTGGGCCATGCGAAACGCCGCGTACACCGCGCCTGGGAACGGCACCGACAGCAGCACCAGTTGCGGCTGGTGCTTGGCAATCACCCTCAGCGTCAAGGCTTGCAAGGTGTCATCAACCAAAGTTGGCGCTGCGGCCAAGGCTTGCGCCAAGGGCTCAAACGTGGCTTGACTACCCGCCAGTTGCTCGGCGTACCGCACAAACTCAAACCGACTGTCGACAGCATCGCGCAGCACATCGGCCAAGTCGTTCAAATACAAGGTGGCCAAGTGGCGGGCACGGTCTTGTTGCCCCAAAGCGCCAAAAGCCCAAGCCAGCGGGTCACCGCTGCCTTCATCGTCATAGGCGTCCAACGCCGCAAAGCGAGGACCTTCTGGCAAGAAGCCTCTGCCCGCGATGCGGTGGCTCAGGGTGGAATCCCGCCCCTGCAAAAAAGCAATCGTGGGGCCGATGGTGGATTGATAGCGATCGGAGAAATCTAAAAAATAGTTCACGCACGCACTGCGCTCGGCCTCGGGCTGGGCTAGGGCTCGCTCGCGCACTTGGGCCAAACCCTCGGGCGTGAACAAGGCCAGCACCAGCGCCAAGGCCAAATCCTCTTGCACGGCATCCACACCTTGCGAACGCAAAAACCCTGTCAAATAGGCGGTGGATGGGTAAGGCGTGTTGAGCTGTGTCATCGGAGGGATGAGGCTCAAAACGCGAAATGATGGGGCTGGAAAAAGGGATTCATGCATGGTGAACGCCCATTATCGACGCAGCATGTTGAACCCATTAGATTGACTATTGTGCTAAAGCCTTAGCGCCTTGCGCCGATACAGAAGGTTCAAGGTTGCTATGGTTTATGACCGCTCTCGCTACCAGTCCGAATTTTTAGGGCGCGTGTGAATCCAATTCACCGCCGAGAGCGGTCCCCTTTTTATTATTTACAAGCGACCTCATGCATACGGTAATGCTTGATGTCATCAAAGTGCAGTGGTGTTTTGATGAACTGCCTCGCAAACTCTGAATTACTACCCTGAATGAATGTGTCTTTCACGTTGTGCGTGATGAAGGGCACCTTACCTGCGACATCACGGTAAAAAATACGCTCCATCAGCTGAATGCTTTGGTCTTGGCAATTGATCTCGTAAGTGGACTGCTCTGAAGAATAGTTATACAAAGTGACCTTCACCACCGCCTTAGGCGTGTGAAAGGGCACCTTGGCATCAATCGGCATTTGGGTGAAGGTACGCAACGCCTTCACTTTTCCTTTGTTCTCCACTGGGTAAAAGTAATACTCGTTGGAATTGCTGTTGTTGTTGGTGAAATACACCCAGCCAGCCCATGCCGAGGATTGCAAAACCACAAAGGAAAGTATGAGCAAAAATTTATACATAAGGTGGTTTAATTTTATTTGCAAACACGGGCTTAGCCACTGCGCCTAAAACAAGGCGTAAATCATGGAAAATCAAGGGCATGACTGAAGCTACAACACAACGCCCCGCCCTGCCCGACCACCTGTCGATTGACCCACGCAGCCCGCACTATGCACCCGCTGTCTTTGAACACGATATCGGCATTCGTTTCAACGACAAGGAACGCTTCGATGTCGAAGAGTATTGCCTGTCTGAGGGCTGGGTCAAAGTCCCTGCCAGTAAGACCTTAGACCGCAAAGGCAAGCCGCTGCTCATCAAGATCAAAGGCAAAGTCGAAGCCTTCTACAAATAGGCAACTTCATTGCCCAGTGGCGCCAAGTCGCTAACCGCCAGATTTGCAAAGCCATCTCAGTTTTTCAAACGCGACATTGGCTCCCGCATCGAATCCATGTAATATAAATTTGCTTATACAAGGAGTTGCGGCTTGCCAAATAACTTAAAAAATCACCGCTACAACTTAGCCACGATTGCCACATGGGCCATGTTCAGTCGTGGGCTTGAGCCAGATTTCTCTCAATCCGTCCATGAGCAGTTGGTGGGCATCAAAGCCCCAGCCAAAGAAGCCAGCGACGACATTCGCGATTTAACAACGTTGCTGTGGTGTTCCATTGACAACGACGATTCGCGTGATCTTGACCAACTGACTGCAAGCGAAATTCTGCCCAACGGCGGTGTGCGAATATATGTGGCCATTGCAGATGTGGATGCCTTGGTTAAAAAGGGATCTGCCATCGATCTGCACGCGCGGCACAACACCACATCGGTCTACACCTCGGCGCGCATTTTCCCCATGCTGCCCGAGCAACTCAGCACAGACCTAACCTCGCTCAACCCAGATGAAATTCGTTTGGCTTTGATCAATGAAATGGAATTTCAAAATGATGGCACTTTGCTTCACTCTGCCATTTATCGAGGGCGCGTTTTAAACAAGGCGCAGTTGGCGTACGACGCAGTATCCGCGTGGATTGAAGGTGAAGGCGATCTGCCAGAAGCTGCGCAACGCATTCACGGCATGCACATTCAATTGCGCACACAAGATACGCTGGCGCAAAAGTTACGAAAACTCCGACACGCGCAAGGTGCTCTTGAGTTCGAAACATTTCAACCACGGGCACTTTTCGAAGGTGACCGCATCAGCGATATTCGGCAACAAGTTCAAAATCGCGCACGACAAATCATTGAAGAATTGATGATTGCAACCAACGGCTGTACGGCGCGCTTCCTTGCTGAACATGGCGTTCCGGCTTTCAGACGCATCGTGCGCTCGCCCGAGCGCTGGCTGCGCATTGTGGCACTGGCACAAGAATATGGCGAAACACTGCCCAGCGAACCCGATGGACAAGCGCTTGAACATTTCTTGGCAAAACAACACAAAGCGGACCCCGTTCGCTTCCCCGATTTATCACTCGTTGTCATCAAATTGATGGGCTCGGGCGAATATGTGGTCGAAAGACCCAACGCCCAGCCGATCGGGCACTTCGGCCTTGCGGTTCAAGATTACACACACTCCACGGCACCAAACCGGCGCTATCCAGACCTCATCACACTGCGACTCATCAAAGCGATCTTGGCTGGCGTCCACTCACCTTACTCCAACGTAGAACTGGATGAGTTAGCCGCGCACTGCACCGTTCAAGAAGATGCCGCCAAGAAGGTGGAGCGACAAATGCGCAAGTCAGAAGCTGCGCTGCTGCTGCACTCACGCATTGGCCAACGTTTCAATGGCGTCATCACCGGAACTGGCACCCACGGAATGTGGGTTCGAATTTTTGAACCCCCAGCTGAGGGGCGCCTGTCAGGCGAAATGCCAGAACTCAAAGTGGGCCAACTGGTCAGAGTCAGGCTTGTCTCAACCTCTGTTGAGCGTGGGTTCATCGACTTTGTTCTGGCCCATTCGATCACTTAAAAATGAAAACTAAAAAAATTGATGCGCTGTTCTTATGCGCGGACTGGTGCGTGGTGTGCAAAGGGCTGAAGCCGATATTTCAAGAATTGCAGACGAGTGCAACTGACATCGATTGGCAATGGGTTGACGTCGAAGATTACAGTGAAATTTTTGACCAATTCGACATCGAAAATTTTCCCAGTCTGTTGATCATGGTGAATGAGGTGCCTTGGTTTCTTGGATCGACAGACCCTAGAAAAGACGTGATCGCACGAACTGCCGAGGCAGTTGCGAACTCAGCCAAACCTATGCTGAACGAGCCTTTGAACGAGGCAGTCGTCCAAATGCTGCGGTCACAACTGCTTCAATAGCACTCAAAGATCAACCATCAGCACTGCCGTTTTGCTACGCGAGCAGCAAGGTGTGAATTGATCATTGGCGTCTTGTTCCTCGCCTGTGAGGTACATGTCGCGGTGGTCAGGAATACCCCCCACCACACGCGTCAAACAAGTTCCGCAAATGCCTTGACCGCATGACATCGGCACCGGAATGCCTGCGGCTTCGAGCGCTTGTAAAGCTGTCTGATCTGCAGCCACTTCCAAGCGCTTGCCAGACTTCACCAACTCAAGGGTGAACACGCCATCGCTGCCCACTGGGGTTTCAGTACCAACGCTCATGCCGTCACTCCGTTTTGTGTTTGTGCTTGCTCTTGCGCAAGGAGACGCTCAATCACGCGCCGCGATTGAACACCGCCCGCATCGATATTGAGCATCAGCAACGATCTGTCAGGATGCGCAATGAGATTGCGCTGCTGGCTCTCCAACATGTCCAAGTCTTCGCCAAAAATTTTGCCTTGCCCTTCACGAATATTCGCGGTGAGCTCAGCGTTATGGGGCTGGAATTTGCGGGCCATGCCCCAGAAATAAAGAATCGAAGTTTCCGTTTCTGGCGTGATGAAATCGACCACCACACTGCTGGCCTTGCAATCTTCGGGCGCATCGTAGCCACCTTTGCCAGCATGGGCGACACCCACTTCGATCATGACGTGACTGGGCGGCGTGAAGTGGCAGATTTGCCAACGGTCGACAGGCACGTCGTCGGCTAAGTTATTGCTGCGCAAAGCCATCTGCCAAAACGGCGGGGCCGAAATGTTACTCATGAAGCGGCTGGTGATGACGTGGTCGCCCTCCACTTGCGTGTTGCAAGGTACTTCGTCGATTTCCTTTTGACCGATGCTGGTGGAATGCACATAGGTTTCGTGCGTCAAGTCCATCAAGTTATCGATCATCAATTGGTAATTGCACTGAATGTGATAGAGCCCACCGCCATAAGCCCATTCAGGGTTGTCGAAGAACTCAAACACAGGCATCGCCGCTTCGTCAGCCAGCGCCACATCGCCGGGCCAGACCCAAATGAAGCCATATCGTTCAATGACAGCAAAACTACGAATCGCTGGAAAACCGCGCACGCGCTGACCGGGCATGGCCACAGTTTTACCGTCGCAACCCATCTCTAAGCCGTGGTAGCCGCAGACCAACTTACCGTTACAGACTTTGCCTAAAGACAGCGGTGCGCCACGGTGCGGGCAGAAGTCTTCCAAGGCAGACACTTTGTCGGCATCACCACGGTAAAACACCATGGACTCACCGCAGATGGTGCGGCCCAAGGGTTTGTCTTGAACCTCGACGGAGGTGGCGGCAACATACCAAGTGTTTTTCAAAAACATGTAGTTCTCTCTTTCTCGACGTTCAGTTGATACGGGCCACACCCAGCAGGTGGTCCAGCAATTCAGGTTGGTTCAACAAGGCTTGCGCGCCGCCACTGTGCACCACGGTGCCATGGTCCAGCACCACAGCTTGGTGGCTGATTTTTAAAATGGCTTGGGGGTGCTGCTCCACGATGATGGCGCTCAAGCCTTCTTCGCGGGTGATGCGTGCAATCGCGCGCAACAACTCCTCCACGATGATCGGAGCCAACCCCTCCAAAGGCTCATCGAGCAACAACAAGCGTGGGTTGAGCACCAAAGCACGCCCCACCGCCAACATTTGCTGTTCACCGCCGGACAGCTGCGTGCCCAAGTTCTCTTTGCGTTCAGCCAAACGGGGAAACAGCTCGTAGACACGTTCAGGCGTCCAAGCGCGATGCGTGGTGCCACGCGCCTCACGCGCCACAGCGCTGAGGTTTTCATGCACCGTCAATGACTTGAAAATGTTGCGCTCTTGCGGCACCCAACCAATGCCCGCACCTGCGCGGTCGTGCGGTGCCATGCGATGCAAGGCCACGCCACCCAAAGTGATCTGCCCACCATGTTGGGTCGTGACACCCACCAAGGTATCCATCAAAGTGGTTTTGCCGGTGCCGTTTCGGCCCAGCAGAGCCAAGGTTTCACCTTCGTTCAAGCTGAGGTCAATGTCGTGCAACACCACGGCTTCACCATAGCCGGCGCTCAGGCCGTCAATGCGTAAAAGTTCAGTCATGGCTGGTCCCCAAATACACGGCCTTGACTTGTGGGTCATGCGCAATCTCTTGCGGCGTACCTTCGGTCAACACGGCACCATTGACCAACACCGTGATGCGGTCCGCAAAGTTAAACACCAAGTCCATGTCGTGCTCAATCAAAACAATCGAAACATCGCTGGGCAATGCTGCCACGGTGTGCAGCAACTCATCGCGCTCACCAGCGGGCACGCCCGCGACGGGCTCATCCAGCAACAACACACGTGGCTCACATGCCAACGCAATCGCCATTTCCAGCAAGCGTCGCTTGCCATAGGCCAAGTGCTCGGTGCGCTGTTGCATGACATCGGTGAGATGGAACTGCTCCAGCAGTTGCTCAGCCCGCTCAGTAATAGCTGCGCTGTGTCCCAACGGTTGCCACCAACGCGCACCTTCGCCACGATGCTGGGTCACCACCATCGCCAAGGTTTCCAAAGGCGTGAGTGAGTTAAACAATTGGTTGATCTGGAAGGTACGCACCATTCCTCGCCCCACACGCTGGTGCGGTGCCAAATCAGAAATGTCTTCCCCTTGCAACAGAATGCGGCCCTCGGTGGCGGGCAAGACGCCTGTCATCAAGTTGATGAGCGTCGTCTTACCAGCGCCGTTGGGCCCAATCAGTGCGTGACGCGCGCCATGTGCGATGTTGAGGCTGACGTGGTCGGTGGCCGTGATGCCACCAAAGCGTTTGACCAACCCCTGTGTTTGCAATGCATAAGCTGCGCTCATGAAGACCCCTCGCGGCGCGACGCGCCAAACCAAGTCCAAGGTCGAATCAAGCGCTCACGCCCCACCAAGACCAGCACAACCAAGAACAAACCAATCCAAAACGTCCAGTACTGCGGGGTGATGTTGGCGATCACGTCGTACATCAGCTTGAAAGCCACTGCACCTGCAATGCCGCCATACAGCCAACCCACACCACCAATCGCCAACATCAACATGACGTCCGCTGAACGGTCAAGGGCAAACACATCCAGTGACGCAAAGCCAGTGGTTTGCGCCATCAATGCACCCGCAGCACCTGCAATGCCTGCAGCAACGGTGTAAACCACGGCCAAGCGAGAGGTGACTGAAATACCAATGGCCATGGCACGCAAACGGTTGTCACGAACCGCTTTGAGCGTGGCCCCCAAGGGGGCATGCACCAAGCGACGCGCCAATACAAACAAGATCAGCAACACTGTGAGCGAATACCAAGCTGAGGTTTGTCCCATCAGATCAAACTCAAACTGGCCTAACAACGGTCCCATGATGACACCTTGCAAGCCGTCAGCGCCCCCCGTCAAATCGCCCCACTTGTTGGCTAGCTCCAACAAAATTAACGCGGTGCCCAGGGTCACCATCAAACGCGTCAAATCGCTGCCACGCATGATGGTGAAAGAGCACACAGCGCCCAACACCGTCGAAGCGGCCATGCCGACTGCCAAACCCAGCAAGGGATCGGGGTTGATGTGTTTGGCAAACAAGGCGGCTGTATAAGCGCCAAAACCCAAGAACGCAGCGTGGCCCAAAGAGACGATGCCGGTGTAGCCCAAGATCAAATCCAGCGACACAGCAAACAAAGCCACGATCGCGATTTCATTGATGATCAAGGCATGCTGCCCGAGCACATAAGGCATGGCAAACGCGAGCAACCAAAAGGCCAACTCCAACGGCTGCCAACGGGCCGCTTGAAGCAACGATTTTTGTGCTGTCATGACTTACCTCCTTGACGCACGAACAGGCCTTGTGGACGCCAAATCAAAATCACAATCATGAGCGTGTACACAATGAAGGCACCCAATTTAGGGATGTAGTATTTACCCGCCACATCAGCGATGCCCAGCAAAAGGGCAGCCAGCAACGGTCCGGTGATCGACGTTGTTCCGCCGACAGCGACCACGATCAAAAAATACACCATGAACTTCAAGGGGAAGGTGGGGTCCAGGCCCAACACCTCAGCCCCCAAGGCGCCGCCCAAACCGGCTAAGCCAGAGCCAACCGCGAAGGTGGCGGCAAACACCACGTTGACGTTGATACCCAAGCCAGAGGCGGCACGCGGGTCATCCACGCTGGCACGCAAACGGCTGCCAAAGCGCGTGGCAGACAACACGTATTGCAAGCCCAAGGTCAACGCTGCACACACCGCAATGATGAACAAGCGGTAATGCCCCATGCCCAAAATAAATGGCGTGTCGGCAAACAACTCAGTGCGACCGCGCAACCAATCAGGCAGCTGCATGATTTGTTGCTGCGAACCCATCAGATAGTCAGCTGAGGCCACCGCCATGAACGCTAGGCCAATGGAGAACAACACTTGGTCTAAGTGAGGTTTTTTGTACATCGGTCGGTACAGCGTGCGTTCCAGTAAAGCGCCCACGACAGCGGAGGCTAAAAATGCCAACGGCAAACATACCAAAAACGGCACACCGTGACGCTGCATCAGCGCCACCGTGAGGTAGCCCCCCAGCATGGCAAACGCACCATGCGCGAGGTTGATGAAGTTCATCAACCCCATGGTCACGCACAATCCGACTGCCAGTATGAATAGCAGCATGCCGTACGCGACGCCATCAAATAGCAGTGTCAACATTATTTGGTCTTGCCTGGATCTTTGACGTCTTTGATGGTGTCGAACTCTTGGTTATAGAGCTGACCACCCACTTTCTCCACCTTACGGATATAGATGTTGTGCACCACATCGCGGGTTTGCGCATCGATGAACATCTGGCCGCGCGGACTCTCAAACAACTGGCCTTTCATGGCGTTGAGCAAGGCATCGCCACTGCCGCCTTTGGTGGTTTTGGCCGCTTCGTAAATCACACGCATGCCGTCGTAACCGCCTACGGCCATGAAGTTGGGGCGCAAACCTGCGTTGGCTTTTTCAAACGCGGCGACGAACTTTTTGTTCAGAGGCGAGTTGTGCGAGGCCGAGTAGTGATGCGAAGTCACCACTCCCAAAGCCACATCGCCCATGCTGCCCAAGATGTCATCGTCGGTAATGTCACCCGTACCGATCAACTTAATGCCTGCTTTATCCATGCCGCGTTCAGCAAACTGCTTCATCAAAGCGGCACCAGCGCCAGAGGGCACGAACACAAACAAGGCATCGGGCTTTAGGTCGCGCACTTTTTGCAAGAAGGGGGCGAAGTCGGGGTTGCGCAGCGGCACGCGCAGCGTTTCCAACACTTGACCGCCGTTGAACAACAAGCGGTCTTTGAAATACTTTTCAGCGTCAATGCCTGGACCGTAATCAGACACCAAAGTCACCACTTTTTTGATGCCGTTGTTAGGCACCCAATCGGCCATCGCCACAGCCGCTTGCGGCAGCGTGAAGCTGGTGCGCACCACATAAGGCGAGGCTTGCGTGATGCTGGAAGTTGCAGCGGCCATCACGACCATCGGCGTTTTGGATTGAGTTGCGATAGGCGCTGTGGCCAAAGCCAAAGGTGTCAAACCAAAACCAGCCAGCACATTGACCTTGTCGTTGACCACCATTTCTTGCGCAATGCGTTTGGTCACATCGGGCGCGCTGGTGTCGTCTTTGACAATCAGCTCTACTTTTTTACCGCCCACGGTGTCGCCGTTTTGCGCCATGTACAACCGAGCTGCAGCCTCAATTTGCTTGCCCGTAGAGGCAAAAGGGCCGGTCATGGGCAAGATCAAACCGATCTTGAATTTCTCTTCAGCCACCGCAGTACTGGCGTAAGCCGCCAAGACGCCCAACATGAGCGCGCTGAGGAAGTAACGTTTTTGCATGAATGTCTCCTTTGAAATAACTAGCTAACAGTGATCTTTAAGTCCCGGGCGATATCAAATGCACGCCCGGCAAATTGGGGGTGTTGCGCACAGCATCGCGCAAATTTCTTTGTGCCAAGCGTGAGTGCTCTCGCATGACAGACTCAGCGCGGGCGCCCTCTCGGTGGGTGATGGCATCAATCACTTGGCGATGCTGATCTTGGGCCACGATGAGCATGTCGCGCGCCTTGGGCGAGTTGGCCTGCACGCCGACAAAACCAGAGGGTGACGCAAATGGCAAGCTGCCCACACGTTCAAGCTCGCGCTGCATCACGGGCGAATCGCAGAGCTGTCCCAATAAGGCATGGAATTGCGCATTCAAGCCCACGTAATTTGAAAACGCATCTTCATCAAGCACGGACTGGCGCAGCAAGCGATCAATCTCATCCAAGCATTGATTCGCTTGCTCTAAGGCTTGGGCAGGCGCACCGCGCTCTGCGGCCAGGCGTGCAGCCAAGCCTTCGACGGTGCCTCTTAGTTCAATGGCATCGGCCACATCGGCCTCAGAAAACTGGCGTATTGCAAATCCACCGCTGCGCACTTGTTGCAACAGGCCTTCTTGCTCGAGTCGAATGAGGGCTGCGCGGATAGGGGTGCGAGACACGCCCAGTATTTCAACCATGGCCAATTCAGTGATGCGAGCGCCTGCTTTGAGCTCACCCGCCAAAATCATTTCACGCAATCGCAGCTGCACCCTCACGGCTTGCGAGCCGCCCTCTTCTTGAGGATCACCAACCGGAGCCAGAGCGATAGATGAAAAATTTGAAACCATGGGTCAAATTGTATACATCGCGTACTGATTTAAATCAATAAAGTGCCATTTATAGGGTAATTCCCATGTTTTTGTATCCAATCAATGGCCGCATGGGTGTATCCCGCCAACACAACGTTGGATGACGCGTCTTTCCAAATCAAAGGTGCATCACACGAACGGAACTGGCTTTCACTCGATGGGCCAAGGCCTCGCCGCCCTGCTGCATCACGGCGTTGTGATTCCAAATGATGAGTGGACGGGCAAATCGCGCGAGTAAGTTCATCCACACCGATGTGATGCGTATTTGCCACTCATAACGCACGATAGTCGTGTCACCTTCAGCGCTGAACAACCATCGACCCACTCCTTCAAGGTCACCCTCTGCGCACCCTTCGATGACGCGCAGGGGTATGAAATGAACCACCCTGATATCGAATGTGAATCGGTAGGGCAAGCGCCCTTTCCATGTGTAACGACGCACACCACCTAAGCCATTGGCATCGCTTGGCAGCAGCTCCTCGACACTCTCGACATTGGGCCACCATTGAGGCCAAGTCATGGATTGATAAATGACAGCGCAGACCGCATCAATAGGGGCTTTGACATACCAAACCGTTACAAAGCTGTACTCCATCATGCGCTCCCAATTAGGGCTGAAATAGCGACTCAGGCAAGGGGACGTTCAGTTCAAGCGATTCCATCGTGACCGTTTCAAGAATGTCACCCTTCAGGTCACGGCTGATGATCTTGATGGGAAATTGATGGGCCGCATCCAGCCATAAGTCAAACCGATGCACATGCCCCACCGTGACATTGTCAAAACCAGTCACAGCGATGTGTGATGCCGTTGTGCCCTCTGACAGATCGAGCACCTCGATTTTTCCACCCTCGCCTAAAGCGCGCACATGTTCAAACAGCGCACCCACGTCTGATTGATCTACCCGCTGACCGCTTGCGCTGAGGATCAGCGGGTTGTTCGGATTTAAATTGAGTTCTGGAAAGTGCCCCACGCCAAACGGCCACAAGCGAACGCGCTGGGTCTGTGGACTAAACACCAACACAGCACCAGCGTGCGGCTGAATGAATTCCATTCGAACAAAACCGGGCTTTTTAAAGTAATAGCGAATTTGCTCCTCTTTGTCTTGCTTGACCGAGTGAATGATGACGGTGTAGCTGTTAACTTGGACGTAATGCTGAATCGCATTTTCTATAGGGTCTAGCGCAGCACCTGCTGTCACCGTGCTGATGAGCGTCGCGGCAAGGATCAAGGTGGTTTTCACAAATTACTCCACAACTTCCAAGATGCCCTCCATTCCTTCCTCACGATGGCTTTTAAAAAACAGCAATCGGTTCTTGCAATAGAACGGATAACGACCCAGCGCAGTTGGGGTAAATCGAATGGTTTGAGGCGCTGTGGACAAACTTTGATCCACATTGATACCCGACTCTGGTGCATGAATTACAAAGACGTGTGGAATCAACCCATCCTCACGACTCAATGTCAACTCGACGGGAACACCGACTTTGACCACCACCCTATTGGGTTTGAAGAAATAGCTACCGCCAACAATGCGGACATGCTGTACGCCATCTTCGGCGACCACGGCTTGAATCACCAAGTCGGGACCAAGCGCCCTAGCCACGCCGAAGAAACGTCCGCCCATCAAAACTATCAGAACTAAAACCCAGTTTTTTATTTGAAGTCGCATAGCCAAATCCTCCTCAATCACGAACTCACGCATCGTTCAACGTGACAGAGATTGATTTAATGCCGATTAATTTTTCGACGCAATGGACAGATACGCCCTCGCAGCACGAATACGACTTATCCAGTGATGTTTTGATTTTTATCAATCACACAAAATCAGCGACGCCTACATTGCATCTATGCACAACACATCGTCACAAAAGGTCTTGGTTTTAGGCGGCACTGGCTTTGTGGGGCGCCATGTGTGCGAAGCACTCAGCCGAGAGGGGCACAACATCACCGTGCCAACACGTGGGTTGCCTGCACGAAGCGTAGAAATCATTCCTGGCCTTGATGTGGTGGTGTCTGACATTCACGACCCTGTCACATTGCAAAGCTTGGTACGAGGCCAAAATACCGTGGTGAATTTGGTGGCCATCTTGCATGGGGATGACGCGGCTTATGACCACGTGCATGTGCAACTACTGCGCAAACTCACAAAAGCCTGCAAAGCTGAACATGTGAAACGCTTGATTCACATCAGCGCATTGGGAGCGGGTAAGCACGCACCGTCCATGTACCAGCGCAGCAAGGCGCGTGGCGAAGCAGTACTAACGGCAGCCGCGCAAACGTCTGATTTAGAACTGACGGTGATACGCCCCAGTGTGATCTTTGGTGAAGACGATCACTTCATCAACTTGTTTGCCAAGCTACAAAAGGTCTTCCCGTTCATGCCATTGGCAGGTGCACAAACCCGCTTTCAACCGGTATGGGTTCAAGACGTGGCCAAGGCCATCGTTGCTTGCGTAGATGACCCAGCCACTGCGGGCAAAGTGTATGAGTTGTATGGGCCCGAGGTTTTGACACTCAAACAATTGGTGCAGTTTGCAGGCCGATGGGTTGGGCATCAACGACCTGTGTTGCCTCTGCCATATCCCATTGGCTGGTTGCAGGCATTTTTGATGGAGATCGTTCCTGGCCCCACCCTCATGAGCCGCGACAACTTGGACGCCATGCAAGTCGACAACATCCCGAGTGGACGCTTGCCTGGATTAGCCGAGCTGGGCATCACCCACCCCCAAACTCTGAGCGGTGTATTTCTTCAAGCGGCCCGTTGAGGCCGGTGGGAATCGCTCACTTTTATATTCATTGACGCCCTATGGTGGTTAATCAGCGGGACCACCACTAGCAAGTGGCATCGATTTACCCACATGAGCCGATGTAGCCACATTGCGTGCAGTAGTCGCATCCATCTTTTCGAATCACTGCATGGGCACCACAGTCGGAACATTTCTTACCCTTCATGACGGCTTGAGCCGAATCAGGTGTTGAAACTCTTGGCGATGGCGTATCGCGTTGTGATTGAGGCAATGCAGAACTAGAAACATTGCGCGAAGCCCGCAACGCCAAAATATTTTGAACCGCGTACGCAATAGCCGCCACCTCTGAATCGTGCCAAAGAGGAATGCGAGCGCCGTCTTCCCTCGTTTTGTGCCCATGACGCACAGGGCCTCTGTCCCACGCGACCTTGCACATATCACTCAACGCGCGTTCTAGAAAACCACCACGCGCAGCAAGAGACAGCAGTCGCATGCTGGCAGTGATCCACTGCTGCGATTCACCACTCTGCCCCACGGGCATGAAAAATTCGATCGCCCGATCGACAGTGCCACTACCATCAGCGCGAGCAACAGGCAGAAATGAAACGACGAGATAAAGCGTCTTGTGCCCCTCATGGGTCCAATACTCAATCTTCTCAGCAACGGCATCCAACGCGCCTTTGGGCCGACTTTCAATCACCGTGCGCATCGGGTCTGACAGGGCTGGTTCAATAGGTTTCTCGCGCTCAACCGGCTCAGGCGTGAGTTCGAGCACAGAACCCAAAATGGCATTAGGTCGATACGTGGCCAACCCTTTGAGCCCCGCGCGCCATGCTTGCAAATACAAATCTTTGAAATCCCCATAAGGGCAATCGGCTGGCACATTCACTGTCTTAGAAATAGCGGTGTCCACCAAGGGCTGGACCACTTCCATCATGGCGATGTGTTCATGAGGGCTCATCTCTAATGCACCCACAAATGACGCGGGTAAATTTTGGGTATCACCCCCCAATGCACGGAACAGACGCCATGCGTGATCTTGCACCTCATACTCGATGCGCGAACCATCGGCCTCACGCTTTTTACGTGTGTAGTTCCATGAGAATGCGGGCTCTATCCCATTCGAAGCGTTGTCAGCAAAAGCCAGGCTCACCGTTCCTGTGGGGGCAATGGACAGCAAGTGACTGTTGCGAATGCCGTGTGCGCGAATGTTTGCTTTCAACGCATCAGGCAAACGACTCGCAAAGGTGCCTTCGGCCAAATAGGTGGTCGCATCAAAACGTGGAAATGCCCCCTTCTCGATTGCCAGATCGACCGAGGCGACATAAGCCGCATCACGCATGCAAGTAGCAATGCGCTTGGCCATCTCTCGGCCCTCCTCTGCGTTGTAACGCAAACCCAACATCACCAAGGCATCACCCAAGCCAGTAAAGCCAACGCCTATGCGTCGCTTGGCCTGCGCCTCTTCCTGCTGCTGGGGTAAGGGCCAGTGGGTCAAATCCAACACATTGTCTAGCGCACGCACCTGAAGTGCGACGCTGTCGGCAAACGCATCAAAGTCAAAAGTGGCCTGACCGCCATGACCAAACGGACATCGAACAAAGCGAGGGAGGATGACAGGGCCAAGGTCACAGCACCCGTAGGGTGGCAAGGGTTGCTCACCGCAGGGGTTCGTGGCGTTGATAGACTCAATCGCGCGGAGGTTGTTGTCACGATTGATTTGATCGAGAAACAAAATACCAGGTTCGGCAAAGTCGTATGCCGAGCGCATGACAATTTCCCAAAGCGCTTGAGCCCTTATTGTTTGATACACCCACAAACCGTCTTCACGCAAGTGCGCGCCTTGACCACACAAAGTTTCGCCAGGATTGGCGGCATGCACCAAGTCCCACAATTGGTCATTCAACACCGCATGGATGAAGGCATCACTCACCGAGACCGAGACATTGAAATTGTTCCAGCGACCTGGCGTGCGTTTAGCGGTGATGAACTCCACCACATCGGGGTGATCTATTCGCAACACGCCCATTTGTGCACCTCGCCTAGCACCCGCACTTTCAACCGTGGAGCATGATTGATCAAACACATTGATGTAGCTACAGGGACCAGAAGCGGTGGACGACGTACCCTTCACGCTCGCGCCCTTAGGCCGAATGCGAGAAAAGTCATAACCCACGCCACCACCCCGCCGCATGGTTTCAGCAGCTTCACGCAGCGCCTCATAAATTCCGGGGAAACCTCCTTGGTCATTGCCTTGTATGCAGTCTCCGACGGGTTGCACAAAACAGTTGATCAAAGTGGCCTTGATGTCCGTGCCCGCAGCGCTCATGATTCGACCGGCGCCGATGGCACCCGCTTCGAGATTCTTACGAAACAAGACTTCGAATTCAGCACGGCGCTCTGGCACCTCCATACTGGCTAATGCACGGGCTACACGATCGAAAAGTTGACTGACGTTGTCTTCGCCTGGCTTGAGGTACTTTTCTCGGAGCACATCTTCGCTGATCGCTTGCGTTGGCATGGCTGACATGGCATCCACCAACAGCTGGGTATCTTTCGTATGGTTCATGTGCACGTCCCTTTGAAACAAAGGCCACTGCGGCCTTGCATTCAATATACGTCTTTGATGAATCTACTTCTACAAAAGATTCCGTCTTGATGCATGCAAAAGGCCACTCATGTCCAAGTCATTCACGCAAACTTGCGCTAGCGCAAATGAATTCCTAAATATTGGAATCTAAGCTTTTTAGAACACACACGCCCTGGCGCGACAGGGCTTTATATACTTGGAAGCAGCGTGGTGGCAAATCATTCACACCACATCACTTTGCTTATTATTTTTTATATATCGCCCATGGAAATCAAGGTCAACTTTCTCGACAAGCTTCGTTTGGAAGCCAAGTTCGATGACTTCACGGTAGTCGCCGATCAGCCAATCCGGTACAAGGGCGATGGCTCAGCACCTGGGCCTTTCGATTATTTTTTGGCCTCGTCCGCTTTGTGTGCGGCCTATTTCGTGAAGCTGTATTGCACCACGCGCAATATTTCTACCGAAAACATCCGTCTGTCGCAAAACAACATCGTGGATCCGGAGAACCGTTACCAGCAGATTTTCAAGATTCAAGTGGAATTGCCGCCAGATATTCAAGAGGTCGACCGCCGAGGCATCTTGAACTCAATTGAACGTTGCACAGTGAAAAAAGTGGTGCAAGCCGGGCCCGAGTT
Source organism: Comamonadaceae bacterium (assembly GCA_947374535.1). The sequence goes on from CANCCJ010000001.1 coordinate 28,178, forward strand.
TGTCATTGAAGAAGTCGAGAGCTTGGATGCCGATGCACAGTCTTTGCTCACGTTGAAGCCAAGCGCCGACAGCAGCACCTACATCGCGGGCAAGGACCTGCCGTTGGAGCAAACCATCGCCAATATGTCGCTTATTTTGGCTGGCCTGGGCATCAAGATTGAAATTGCTTCGTGGCGCAACATCATTCCTCATGTTTGGTCACTGCATATCCGCGATGCACATTCCCCCATGTGTTTCACCAACGGTAAGGGTGCGACCAAAGAAAGCGCATTGGCGTCGGCGTTGGGCGAATACATCGAGCGGCTCAACAACAACCATTTCTATGCGGGTGCTTTTTGGGGTGAAGACATAGCCAACGCAACGTTTGTCCATTACCCAAATGAACGTTGGTTCAAGCCCGGAAAAAAGGATGCATTGCCTTCTGAAATTTTGGACGCGTACTGTCTGCAAATCTACAACCCCGATGGTGAGTTGCGTGGCTCGCATTTGATCGATACCAACTCTGGCAACGCGCAACGCGGCATCTGTTCACTGCCCTATGTGCGTCAGTCGGATGGCGAGGTGGTTTATTTCCCATCTAACTTGGTCGAAAACTTGTTCGTCAGCAATGGCATGAGTGCGGGCAACACGCTGGCCGAAGCACAGGTGCAATGCCTGTCTGAAATTTTCGAACGCGCGGTCAAACGCGAAATCTTAGAAGGCGAAATCTGTCTGCCTGATGTGCCGCACGAGGTGTTAGCAAAATACCCAGGCATCTTGGCTGGCATTCAAGGCTTGGAAGAACAAGGCTTTCCGGTGCTGGTCAAAGACGCATCGCTGGGAGGGGTCTATCCCGTTATGTGCGTCACCTTGATGAATCCACGCACCGGCGGTGTCTTTGCATCATTTGGCGCGCACCCCAGCTTTGAAGTGGCACTGGAGCGCAGCCTCACAGAACTGCTGCAAGGTCGCAGCTTTGAGGGTCTGAACGATTTACCACCACCTACGTTCGAGAGCAACGCGGTCACTGAACCCAATAACTTTGTCGAACACTTCATCGATTCCAGTGGCATCGTGTCATGGCGCTTTTTCAGTGCCAAATCGGATTTCGAGTTTATGGAATGGGACTTCTCTGGCCAAGGCGAAAACTCCAATGCAGAAGAAGCGGCCACCTTGTTGGCTATTCTCGAGGCCATGGGCAAAGAGGTGTACGTGGCGGTCTATGACCAACTCGGTGCCATCGCATGTCGGATTTTGGTGCCCGGGTATTCCGAGGTTTACCCCATCGAAGATTTGATCTGGGACAACACCAACAAGGCGCTGCTGTTTCGCGCTGACATTCTGAACTTGCATCGGTTGGACGATGCCAGCTTGTTTGCCCTACTAGATCGCCTGGAAAACAATGAGCTCGATGAGTACTTGGACATAGCCACGTTGATTGGCATCGAATTTGACGAGAACACCGAATGGGGACAGCTCACAGTTCTCGAGTTGAAGTTGTTGATTCATCTGGCCTTGAAGCAATTTGAAGAAGCACAAGAATTTGTGGGTGCCTTCCTGCAATACAACGACAACACGGTCGAACGCAAATTGTTTTACCAAGCTTTGAACGTGGTGCTAGAGGTATTGCTCGATGAAGACCTAGAACTGAAAGACTATGAAACTAACTTTCGTCGAATGTTTGGCAACACTCGCATGGACGCCGTCATGGGATCGGTCGATGGCACTGTGCGGTTCTTCGGACTCACGCCAACCAGCATGAATCTAGAGGGCCTTGATCGACATCACCGCCTGATCGACAGCTACAAAAAGTTGCATAGAGCGCGGGCTAATGTAGCGACTCAATAACTGAGTCACGTACAGATTGGCATGCAAACTCCTCTTTGTCGCACGAAAACTCAGAAAAGCGCCGAAGGCGCCTCAACAGCAACATCCAACAAGACCATATCTGATCCCAATACAGGCTGTTTTTGCTTGTTTGCCATAACCATCCCTTTCAGGCCCAGATACCAACACCACATTGATCTCAGGCTCTGAGTGGCAGCATGTGCTTATTTTAACTTCGCGTAAATGTCTTTATGACTTAGAGATGACTTTTATCAATACATCAAAATAAATTTTGGCAAAAACACTGTCTGGTTTCGTCAGCCCAGTGATCTAGTCCAAACGACAAGTTGTTAGAACCCTGTCCTGATGCCGAACCGTTTAGAGTAATTTCACTAAACATAGATGTTGCAATTTTTTACTTCTTCCCATAGCCTGTGAAACGTGAACTGCCTCACAAGGGAAGGAGACAACATGCATGGTTGGAACCTCACTAAAAATTTATTCGGACATGGCGAATCAATCGGCACTGATGTGTCAAAGCAGGTTGAGCCAACGGGCATCCCAAAAACTCATCGCAATATTGCCTACAGAGAATTTGGTGACGCTGAGGGTGCACACATCTTGCTGTGCATACCTTGCATCCTCGAAAGTCAAAGCTCATTCAATGAACTCGTGACTTACGTGGAGCAACATGTGGGCTGTCGGCTAATCACGGTCGACCATTGCGGCAGAGGTAGGTCTGATTGGTTAGATGCTGATCACAGCTACAAAATGAGCATTTATCTTGAAGACCTCAGGACACTCATCACTCACTTACATGCGACGCACAAAAGAATCATTCGTAGGCTTTACTTACTTGGCAGCGGGATGGGCGCAATCCTCGCAATGAACCTTGCTGCTCAGAGAGACCTAAGAGTCCAAGGCCTGATACTCAATGATGTTGGGCTCACTTTAAGTTGGAGCGGGCTGTTTAGTTTGTATGGAAATACTGGTGATTCGACCGCGCACAAACAAGTCGTTGAATCTTTGAAGAAAATGAAGTTTGATCCACGCCTGATACATGCGATCAGTCATCCAAGCCATGTTGACATCTACCATCAATTCAACTTTCGAGGCATCCACTTTGACAACGTGATTCACGATTTTGATGGCCCAGTATTGTTGATTCGTGGAGAGCATTCTGAAACTTGCGCAAAACAAGATGCGCTTGTTGTCACGCAATACGTCAAGAATGTCGATGTCTTAGAGATTGCTGGAGAATGCCATCCTGTGCGATACAGACCTCAAGTTCTAGCAAGGCTTTCGATCATGCTCGATTTAAAGAAAACATCTTTCTGTTTGTGTGACGAAGCATTTTCTTCAGATTATTTAGATCTCGATGCTTACGCGTTACTTGCCTGCAATTGATCACAAGACAGTAAATTTCATTTCGCTTCGACAGGCAAACGATGCTTCCAAAGCGACAAGACACACAATCATCATTTTTGACTTGCGTACGAAATTGCATCTTGGGCATACATCAAAAATCAATCAAATGGCCAAGGTGCCACATGTATCGAACGCCATACATAAAAATAGCTGACGCATGAAATTGTCAAATCGCTTCAAAAGGCGATCTGCCTTCAGAATCTTGACTAAGAATTTAATCAAACTCACGCCCAAAGAGGACGAAGGACCAATTCGCCCCCTAATTTAAACTAGCCAAATGAGAATACTTGTTGTTGAAGATGATCCGGCATTGCGACTGGGCCTCAAGCGCACCCTTCTTGCGGAAGGGTGGCAAGTCGATGCTGTAGAAGACGGCGAGTCAGCGCTCTCTGCAACAGCAACGGCCTCCTATGATCTGGCTGTTTTAGATTTAAACTTGCCGCGACTTGATGGCATCCATGTTTTAAAAAGTTGGAGGGACAGCCATCAGAGCCATCCCGTCCTCATTTTGTCGGCCCGAGATGAATTACAAGATCGTGTCCGAGGTCTAAATTGCGGGGCAGATGACTACTTGCTCAAACCCTTTGAACCCTCTGAATTAGTTGCTCGAATTAGGGCAATAGCAAGGCGACGGTTTGGAAACTCAATCAATCATTTCAAAGTTGGTAACCTTTTTTTCGATGCTGGCATTCGCGAGCTGCGCTGCAATCAACAAGAAATTAGCCTAACTCCAAGGGAAAGTGCCTTGATCGAGTTACTTATGTCTTCTGAAGGAAAGCCCGTGCCAAAAAGTCGGATTATTTCTGCCATGTCTAGCTGGGAGTCTGATTTCAGTGCCAACGCTGTAGAAATTTACATCCTTAAGCTAAGAAGGAAGTTAGAAAACTCCGGCGTCAGCATATTGACTCTTCGAGGAATCGGTTATGTGCTGAAGGTGATTGAATGAGGCTTCCGAAAATATTTAGCATCCAAAAGAAGCTGCTACTTACTTTTTTGGCGCTTTGGCTTCTCACTGTTGTAATCGCTACTTTTGCAGCGTATTGGTTCAGCGGAAAAGCGGCGCAAATATCTTTTGATCGCGTCTTAAAAGATGACGCATTAGCTTTGGCTGCACAAATTAAGTGGGATACCTCTGGCCCTCGATTTGGCGTTGATTCAAACACTGCCGACTTGCTGATTTTCGATTCGCTATCTCCTTCAAAATTCACACTGATTGACAAAATTGGAAGAAAAATTGCAGGCAATGCAGACTTACCTCCACCTCAATCCGTAGATGAAGAACACAGACTTGAAGCCAAATTTTTTGATTTATCAGACCGTCAGGGAGATTTACGGGTAGTCGCTTTGAGAATTGACCATCAAAGTACTGCTGATTGGGTGTGGGTACTGGTTGGTGAATCTCACAGCAAAAGAACTCAAATTTCTCATGAGTTAGCGGCTGCTATTTTTCTTCCTGCGGTTGGGCTAGCTTTTGTAATAGTTCCTTTGCTTCTAATCGCAATTAGATTTGGGCTATCACCAGCCAAAGAAATCAGTGAGGCCGTCGCAGAAAAAGGAATTGACGATTTATCACCCTTGTCGTTAGAAAATGTGCCTGAGGAATTGCGTGTGGTGATCTTGCACATCAATGACTTGCTACAAAGATTACAGGCCTCAGTCGCCCATGAGCGACTCTTCGTTGCGGATGCCGCGCATCAATTAAGAACTCCAATTGCAGGCATTAAATTGCTCATTGAAGATCTTGTACGAACACATAATGCTAATCCGCATCAACCGCCTGATGTGGAAGTTTTACAAGAACTGAATGCAGCATCTACAAGGGCTGCACATTTGGTTCGCCAACTGTTGAGTCTGGCACGATCAGACAGGTCCGAGATTCGACAGCTAGAGCAGTTCAGTCTTCAAGATTTACTGAGCGAGGTTGTCTCCCATTGGCAAAGGTCAATTGCCGCTGCACACAAGAAACTTAGCTTTGGTCCTAGCATTTACAAAATTGGCCAAGTAAAAATTGTAGGAAGTGCTTTGCTATTGGAAGAGGCCATCGGCAATATCATTGATAACGCTGTGCAATACGGAGGTTCACAAATACAAGTGGATGCACACTTGAATGGTCACGAACTAACTTTGCTCATTGAAGATGATGGTGCTGGTGTGCCGCCTCAAGACATACCCTTAATGCTCACCCCTTTTTGGCGAGGTGCTCATGGCAACACAATTGGCGTGGGACTGGGACTACCCATCGCTGAAAAAACATTACGACAAATGGGTGGCAGCATTCAAATACAAAGCCGTCCAAGATTTCCGGGTACGGCTGTAGCACTTAAGTTACCAATCATCGGTGCATGACTTACTGGGGTTTAAGCTAATTTAAAGGTTTACTAAGGCACACTAGAGGATCGAGTCACGAAGAATGAACCTTTGTTAACAAAAAAATCCCCTTTTCTGCGCACGTCAGCATTCGTAATCGCTATTGGCCTAAGCATTTCAAGCTATGCCGAGCCAGCGACTTCGACGGTAAATTCGCCCCTCACCTCTTACGTACAACCCTCGTCTGCTCAATCACTTGAGGAGTTGTCTTCTCAATTGCTGATGAACAACGCTCAACTCAAATCAGCGATGGGTTTAGGAGCTGCCGCCCAATTCGGAGTCAATCCTGCTAGAGCCTTAGACAACCCGAGCTTTAACCTGACCCAAAATCAGCTTCGCCACAATCCATTGGCTGTGGGTACATCTCAAAGCATGTCTTGGTCTCTGACGCAAAACCTCCCTTGGCCAGGAAAAAAGCAACTGAGCGGTGAAATCGCACAGTCACAAGCTAACTTCACCAAAGAGCAAGTCGAATTTCTGAAGGTACAACTCTTAGGACAGTTAAAGACGACTTGGAGTAATTGGCAACAAACGCAAGTGCAAATTTCTATCGGAAAAACACAAGCTGATCGACTTGAGCAAATTAAAAGTATTGTCAAACTTCGTTATGCAAATAACGCAGCTGCGTACGTTGACTTTATCAATGCGCAAGTGACACAAGCTCAAATTCAAAGTGATCTGCTAGGTTTGGAACGTCAGTCGCAATCTCTACTTGCGCAAATTGGATTCTTAATAGGTCGACCAGGTTCGGAAAATCTGCAATTAAAAATCGAATCGTCAAAGGTCGAATCCAATGCGCCTTCTCTGAATGACTTCAAACAAAAAGCGCTAGAGCTCAACCCTGCAATTAAAGCTTCGAAATATTCAGTACAAGCTGCACAGCACAATGTTGATTTAGCTGAACTGGGAAAACGCCCCGACTTCAGCGTAGGTGTTCAAGCGAATCCTACGTATGCGCCATGGGGTACTGGGGGAAATGATTCATACGGTCTTAGCTTGGGTGCGACTTTCCCTTTGTATTTTGCTTCCAAAGAGCGTAACTTAATCGATCAAGCAAAAGCTCAGTTAGCTGCTGCACGCGATGCGGATGAGTCAGTTCAGCAGCAAGTTGAGCTTTCTGTTGAATCAGCCTACTTGCAATGGGCGCAAAGTATGCAACAGCTCAAGCTAATCGAAGAACGTATCGTTTCACAAGCCAAAGTCGCTTACCGAATGGCGTTAGGTAACTACAGCAACAACCAAGCCGGTTACACCGACTTGCTCAATGCATACAACGCATTAAAAACAGCTGAGTTGACACTTGAGCAAGCACGTAGTTCGGCTTTACAAGCCCGCATTAGCTTAGATGTGACGGTAGGCGAACTGAAAAATAATTTTTGAAAATCATGAATAAAAAAACTTTAATTGCAATTACCGTTGCCGGTGCTGTTGGTGCCTTAGTCGGATTTGCTGGTAGTCGACTTGGTGTCATCAGCGCTACAGAAGCACATCCGCTGAGCGCTGAATCTGGAAGTGCCAATGGGTATAAGAATTCAAAAATTGCTAATGAACTTATTCAAACGAATCAAGTAGAAGCACAAGAAATTTCAGAACTTGTGAATGTCAACGGAAAAATTGCGCTGAACGGTTTAAAAGTTCATCAAATTTCTTCACGTGTTCCCGGTCGAATCGATAGGCTCATCATGGTCGAGGGCAGCTCTGTTAAAGCAGGCGAGCCGCTGGCTTGGATTTACAGTGCCGAGTTTATTTCTGCTCAAAACGAGTTTTTGTTAGCACGGCGTACTGCGCGAACAGTCAATACGCAAGCGACACAAGACTTGTATGAAGACGCCAAAGCAACGCTTGAAGGTTCGCGAAATAAATTAAGAATTCTTGGCACCAGCAACTCCGACATACAACAACTAGAGAAATCAGGTGTCGCCCAAGAGTACATGACCATTGCTTCTCCAATCAGTGGAAAAATCACAAAAAGAAATGTTGATCCTGGTGGATTTCTTGATACTGGCTCGAGCTTAGGCTCCGTAGCCGACATGTCATCGCTTTGGTTCCTAGGCAACGTATTTGAAGGTGACCTAGTGAAACTCAAGGAAGGTCAAGAGGTCAACATTCGAGTTGCAGGTGTAAATACTGCTGACATTTACAAGGGCCAAATCAGTTTCATATCGCCCACCGTTGACCCCCAAACTCATGCGGTTGTCATTCGTGTTGACTTGCCTAATTTAAAGGGGACGCTAAAACCGGACATGTTTGCGAAAGCTGAAGTCAATGTCGGTCGCCGCAAGCTTCCAGTCGTTCCGCGTGCTGCGGTCGTGCAAGATGGCGCTGAATCATTTGTGGTTCGACAAAAAGATGATGGCAGCTTTGAACGAGTTTCCGTTATTACTGTTCCTGCAAATGATATGGATCATCTGGCGATCACTTCAGGCATCACCACCGATGACAAAGTAGTTATTGAAGGCGGCGTGCTGGTAGACCGATCTATCGTCAATTCGAACAAAATCAAAAACTCAATTTCTGAATATGCCAAGAAGGTGAATCCATGAACGGCGGTGGATCTAGCTACGGGCCCTATAAGTTTGCACGTCTTGTCATTCGACGACGCTGGCTAGTAGCGGCGGCATGTCTCGCGCTTCTCGTTGCAGGAATTCAAGCCTTCAGCAAATTACCTATTGAACCCTATCCGAACGTTTCGCCTCTCAACGTGCAAGTCATTACCCAATGGGCGGGGCGCAGCACACTCGAAGTTGAACAACAACTCACCATTCCAATCGAAACCGCATTGGCTGGCTTGCCTGATGTCAAAGCGTTCCGATCCATCTCATTGTTTGGACTCAGCGTAGTCACCATTCAATTCACAGACAGCACAACTTCATTCGTTGCGCGAAACAACGTCATTCAGTATTTGAATAATGCAAGTCTGCCTTCTGGCGTAAATCCGAACCTCTCACCGAATGCAGATGCATTAGGTGAAATCATGAGATACCGCATTGATGCTCCTGGCTGGGACCTGACCTCGGTTAAAACCCTGCAGGAGTGGTCAGTCTATAAATCGATAAAAACTGTGCCAGGCATTGCTGATGTGACGGCTTTTGGAGGTCGCGTTAAGCAATATCAAGTTTTACCAGACCCGAGTCGTCTACAGCTTTACAACATCACGTTGGCTCAACTCATGATGGCAGTGAGTAATGGCAACGGAAACTCAGGTGGGGATGTGCTGAACACTGGCAGCCAACGAGTTGTTGTTCGCGGTGTCGGCATGTTGCGCACATTAGATGATGTAAAGAATATTGTTATCACAACCAATAATTCAGTACCTGTCCGCGTAGGAGACGTCTCTGAGGTGCTAACAGGTTTTGCACCAAGGCTTGGCTTGGTTGCACAAAATGAAAATGATGACATCGTGGAGGCTATTGTTCTCATGCGACGGGGAGGCAATGCAAGCGAAGTGTTGGGAAAGGTACGAGAGCGCATCGCTGAGGTGAATGCCACAGGGCTGCCTAGCGGCGTTCAAATTACGCCCTTTTATGATCGTCAACACCTTTTGGATCTAACGGTTGATACTGTTAAACACACGCTCATCGTCGGTATCGCGTTGGTTTTGCTAGTTCTTTACGCATTTCTTGCAAACTTTAAAGGCGCTTTAATTGTTGCCATGGTGATACCACTTGGACTGTGTGCTGCTTTCGTTGGCATGATTCAGGTAGGAATCCCTGCAAACTTGATTTCTTTAGGTGCCGTTGATTTCGGATTAATTGTTGATGCGGCAGTTATCGTGATTGAAAACATCATTCGCCTCATAGAACAAAAGCGACACGCAAAGCTGACCGATACCATCGTTGCTGCTGTCACGGAAGTCCAACGACCAGTGATTTTCTCAACCGGAATCATCATCGTGGCTTATTCGCCGCTATTTATCCTAGGCGGCGTTGAAGGAAAAATTTTCCATCCAATGGGCATGACTATGGGGGTAGCACTGCTAGCCTCTATCGCATTGGCTTTAACCTTAGTACCTGCGATGGCCTCATTTGCATATAACAGTACGACTGAATTGCATGAGCCAAACTACATCATCAAGGTAATGAGCAAGTACCGTCAACTGGTTGGGCAACTTCTTGATAAACCCAAAGCCGTTTTAATTTCAGCCTTAAGTGCTTTCGTTATTGCGCTGTTTTTATTGACCCGATTAGGTACCTCGTTTCTTCCCACGCTAGAAGAAAATAATTTGTGGGTTCGTGTCACTCTTCCTACAACAGTGGATCTCGACTATTCGCTCAAAGTAAGCAAGCACCTACGCGAATTGTTTATGCACCAACCTGAGGTAAGAAGTGTCACCGCACAAGTTGGTCGCCCCGACGATGGCACGGACGCCACAGGCGTGTTCAATCAAGAGTATTCCGTTGCTTTCAAGGAGCCGTCGCAATGGCCCAAAGATGTCACGCGCGAAGACGTTGTCAAGCGTTTAAAAACAGAACTCGACACAATTCCAGGCATTGACATTAGTTTTTCTCAATATATCCAAGACAACGTTTCAGAAGCTTTATCTGGCGTGAAGGGTGAGAACTCCGTAAAAATTTTTGGTGGTGACTTAGAACAACTCACCGACATTGCAGAACACATTGAGCGCGTGCTTGACACGACACCTGGTGTGGTGGATGCAGGCGTACTTCGTGCGATGGGACAGCCAACACTCAACATCGTGATTGATCGTGGCGCATGTGCACGGTTTGGCATAAATGTCAGTGATTTACAAAACGTAATTTCTAATGCAATTGGTGGAGGTGTGGCGACAACTGTTTTAGAGGGAGAGCGCCGTGTAGATGTGGCAATTCGCCTACCAAGCACGGATCGATCGAATATCGATAAATTAGGAATTTTGCTTGTCGATGCCCCAGATGGCTCTCGCATCCCATTGAATGCGTTGGCTCGAATTGAACAATCGAATGGCCCCTTCTTTGTCTATCGTGAGGGGGCTCAACGCTACATGGCAGTGAAATTTGGTATTCGTGGACGAGATTTGGGAAGCACCGTTGCCGACCTACAAAATCGTATTGATAAAGAAATCAAATTGCCACGCGGATATTCTCTCAAGTGGGCCGGTCAATTTGACCAAATGAAAGAGGCGCAGAAAAAACTCTCGCTCATCATTCCTGCCACCTTGGCAGTAATTTTTATGCTGCTCTACTTTGCTTTCAATAATTTCCGTGATGCGGGGTTAGTGCTTATGAATGTTCCATTTGCAGCAATTGGCGGCATCATGGCTCTGTATCTAACAGGCGAAGAACTTTCAATTTCAGCCGCAATTGGCTTCTTGTCTTTGTTTGGAATTGCAATTCAAGATGGGTTGATTCTTATCTCTTACATTCGTAAATTACTTGATGAAAAAGAAAGTAAATACGGCATGCTCACTTTTGAAGGTTTGCGTGAGTCGGTGCTAGAGGGCGCTTCACTTCGAATGAGGCCTGTTTTGATGACTGCGCTGCTTGCTGGTCTTGGGCTATTGCCTGCTGCACTATCACATGCAATTGGTTCACAAGCACAAAGACCACTGGCACTCGTTATTGTTGGGGGCATGATGACCACAACGCTTCTCACACTATTGGTGTTACCAGTGATCTATCTTGTCGTTCGCCATCATGGACTTAAACGCTCAATCAGTTAAGCGAGTCCCGATATCTGAGGCAAAGCCCATGGTCCACACCTCGCTAACGGTTTGCGCCAGTTGCAGTGGCAAGCGTTAAAAGGGACAGCCGGTACTGTCCCTTAAGTTGATAAACAAGGTGAAAACTCCACGACCCACCTCTGATAGATAGGCCTTACTGCTATCTAGATTGATGGGAAACCATCATTTTTAGAAAGTACAGGACCGAAATAAAGAGGTTAAAAGGCGCTCGTCCAAGCACCGCGTATTTCCACGGTGGAAATATAGGCGCTGATGAAATTTACAAAACCCTAAAAACAAAACGCCAACAAGAACCTAAGTTGTTGTCGGCGTTGAATTTTATATGGGGTGGCTGATGGGGTTATTTTTCAGCTCAAATCCTAAGCACCTGATTTCATTGAATTTTTACTTGCCTTGCACGCGTTAGTAGCACCCGATAGGCATTCTTCAAATGAAGCTGCCTGTCAGCCGCGCTTACTCGCTGCGATTTTGTACCGCCGAAGCTGAAATAACACCACTGGTTGCTAAAGTAGCGAAAGTCAGCGTCCCAACAAACACATGCATTTGATTGACTTGACACTTCCGACATGGGTCAATAGTGCTGGGTAAAAACAGCACTAAAGGTTTTTTGCAGCTTCACAGCAACACGGTTAGATCGATGTTGACTGCAGATAGTTTCTATTTTGTTATTTAAATAGTGATATTTTGTATAACTACATACTAAGTTGGTATACGAATTAGGTGGTCTTTAAAATCCATTGGTGTAGGATTAAATAATTGATTTGTAAGACCATATGTTCGAATATTCTGAAAAGCACAAATTCGCTGTCTTTTTAAAGGAGTTTAGAACACTTACGTCTTCTCACTTACCAATTGGTCACTCATTTATTCCATTTGATATCTTGATTTCAGTCTATGTTTCTTGGTTGAACAAAGAGACTTTGCCCATCAAAATGCTCTTTGTAAATCTGCCATATAGCGAAATGGGAATCAGATATCACTTTAATAAATTGGTTGCAAATGATTGGATCTTGTTGAACAGTGACCCAAGGGACTTGAGGGTTAAAGTTTGTACGCCATCTGCGAAGTTATTGGCAAAAATGGATTCAATATTTGGTGACTTCAAGCGTTTGATCGTTTCAGTGAAACATTAAGATTTTCAAATTGAGGTTCTCTTCATCAATGAATACTTATCTAAAGTATCTTCAACTAACTCATGCAATCGATAGTTCAATTCAGATATCACCTGCAATTGATGAAACTGCAAAGCAACTGCTCAATGTGGTGGCATTGCGACAGGATCAAGGTAAAGCTCTGACTGTGAGTGATGCAATGGCTTTGCGTTCAATTGCAAGTCCTGCGACCATTCATCGCAAGCTCGATGATTTACGTGTATCCGGGTTGATTAAGCAAATCTTTGATGGCAAAAATCGCCGTACGAAGCACCTAGTGCTAACTGAGCTAGCTGAAGAAAAATTTTCTACGCTTGGTATGTTGATGTTGCAAGCAAAATCTTCTGGGTGAGCTTCGAGTCGAGTGCTATCCCCAGGCGATAGTGCCAAAGTTAGCAAGACGCTTGACTAGTTGAATGCACACACTTTCAAAGTGCTCGACGTACCAAAGGGACTAGGAGCCCAAAGCACGCTAAAACTAAAACTGTGCCTAGCCAGTCCCCAACCATCATCATTGCGGCGCTTGCCAAAAAGTTCTCTGTACGCCCTGTCCAAAAGTACCAAGTCTGATGAATCAATGGACTGATGATTGCAAACAAGACAGATACTTTGAAAAGCCCGAAGGGATTCAAGTTAGATAGTTCTCTATCGAGCTTAAGGAGATCAATAGCAAGATGTCGAGCAACGAACGGTGCCAGTCCTGCGAGCGAACCAGTGATGAAAAGGCTCAGATAGCTGCCATCAAAGTACAGCAGATAAGTTATGAGTGTGGATGCGATCATGATACCTAGCGCTCCATCAATCGCAAACAATAAAACAAAGGCTAATCGCAAGCCACTGGGCAGAAAAATCAAATCAACACGATGCGAATAATGAAGTGATCCAAAGAGAGTCATGTTGACTTGGTACAAGACAAAGTAAACGGCAGCCGTGAAGGCAATGATCAGAAACCGATTTTTATAGGCCACAACAGTTCCTTTTACGGCAATTATGACTATGTTGATATACCAAGACCTCAGTTGGCTTATGACCGGAGCCTCTAAGCTAATGCCTGAATGTGCATTTGTAATGACTGTCTGCTGAAAAATTGATATCGTGTTGTCGAACACGGGCCGCTGATTTACCAGGGAGGCGCCAAATGAAATTGAGTAAAGGTATAAAAGAAAAAAGCCTCTAGGCATTACACATAGAGGCTTGAATCGTGCACCCACAACATGCACCCACACTAGCTGGGAAAGCGCATAAACACTGGGTTTCAAATAATGGGGTGGCTGATGGGGCTCGAACCCACGACAACAGGAATCACAATCCTGGACTCTACCAACTGAGCTACAGCCACCGCAGAAGCAAAGATTATAACCGAGCTACTTTGATTTCTGCCTTAAATTTTTCTTTTAATAGCTTGTAATACGCCAAACCTTCGGCAGAGGCCCACCACTGGGCATATTGGTCGCGCTCACGCGCCAAAGCTTGTGCATTAGCAGCATCGCGTGGCAATACTTTTTCAACTTTGACCACTGCATAGCCGCTGGTGCCTAAGTCAACACCAACCCAAGCAGGCAAAGCTTGCGTACTGACACGCAAAGCAGCCTCGACCAAAGCTGAAGGCTGCACTTGCTTAGATTCGCGTGACATCACGATGGATGTGGGTAACTTAGCGGCATCAGGATTCGCCTTCCATTCGGCTAATTTCGCAACACCTTCGGAGCGCGCACGCAAAGCAGACTGTTGAGCCACGACTTGCTCTAGCACGCGGGCTTTGACTTCATCCAAAGGCAAAGTACGTGCGGGGCTATAGCTGGTGATGCGTGCTGCCGCCAGTTGGTTAGGGCCCAACTCAACGGCTTCTGTATTGCGTTTTTTCTCGATGGAATCTTGCGAGAAAACAGCAGCCAACAATTTGGGGTTACTCACAGCCGTTGTACCAGCCACCACATCGCGCCTTAAGTCGCTGGCATGATGCACTTCTAACTTCAAGCGTTCAGCGGCAGGCTTCAAACTGTCCGACTGTTCGTAGACAGTGTTGGTGAACTGTTCCGCAGCTTCGGCAAATTTACGCTGTGCCAATTGACCGCGCACTTCCGCTTCCAACTTGGCGCGCTGTGACTCAAAGCTTTTTTGCTCTGGCTGCTTGATGTCGGTCAAACGGAGGATGTGAAAACCAAACTCAGTTTCCACAACGCCACTGGTCTCGCCTTTTTTCAGGGCAAACGCGACATCTTCAAAAGGCTTCACCATCGCGCCTCGTCCAAAGAAATCCAAATCACCGCCCTTAGCCGCTGAGCCTGGGTCTTGTGAATTTTTACGGGCCAACTCAGCAAACTGAGCAGGCGACTTTTGCAACTCGGCCAACAGGTCTTGGGCTTTGGCACGCGCCTTGTCGCGCTCCGCAGCAGGCGCTGCTTTGTCTGCGTTGATCAAAATATGGCTGACGCGGCGCTCTTCTAAGCCCGTCAAACGTTCCGAGTTTTGCTCGTAATAAGCCTTTAACTCCTCTTCAGGAACGACGATACCTTTTTGCACAGCGGCCAAATCTAAAACCACGTATTCGATGTCAGCACGCTCTGCAGATTGAAACTTGTCGGCATTCGCTTTGTAGTAGGCCTCCAACTCTTCATCGCTGGGCTTGATTTGCGCCACAAAATCTGTAGGCGTAAAACGCGCCACTTGCACTTGGCGTTGCTCATAAAAAGCATTCAAGGTCACATCAGCTAAGGCTGCAGAACTGAAACTGGTCACACCCACGCCAGCCATCA
Source organism: Comamonadaceae bacterium (assembly GCA_947374535.1). The sequence goes on from CANCCJ010000001.1 coordinate 43,367, forward strand.
CTTGGCGCGAGGCCAAGTCACCACGCACTTGCGCTTCGAAAGATTCAGGAGACATGCCTTGCGTCGCCAACAACTGACGATAACGCTCAATGTCCAGCGTGCCATCGGCACGACGCAATGCCGCAATGTTGGGGTTTTGCTGCAACTCAGCGGCCAAACGTGCATCGCTGGCACCCAAGCGCAATTTGCTTGCGGCCACTTGCAACAAACGATCGCGCACCATGCGTTCGAGCGTGCTGTACTTGGCTTCTGGCGTGTCAAACAGCTTTACATCCAGGGTAGGCATGCTGCTTCGCATGCGCTCCACTTGGCTGCGGTGTGCAGCATCCCATTCAGCTTGCGTGATGTCCTGCCCATCCACAGAGGCGACGCTTGCACCACCTGCGCGAAAGCGGTTGTAGCCCTCAAGACCAAACAAAACAAAAGACGGGAAGATCAACAGGAACAGCAAAAATTGCATGACCCGTGTGTGCTTGCGAACAAAATCAAACATGGAGTGGACTCATCGTGATGTGTGAGAAGCCAAGAAAAAAGGCGAACTGTTTGTTCGCCTTTTTAATGGGTGGTGGGTGCTGACGGGGTCGAACCGCCGACCTACTGCGTGTAAGGCAGCCGCTCTGCCAACTGAGCTAAGCACCCATCCGTAACCGTTAATTAGTTCAAGGCGTCTTTCAGGCCTTTGCCTGGACGGAACTTAGGCACTTTAGCAGCTTTGATCTTGATAGCTTCGCCAGTACGTGGGTTGCGACCTGTGCGCGCAGCACGTTTACCAACTGCAAAAGTACCAAAACCAACCAATGAAACTGTGCCGCCCTTTTTCAAAGTGGTCTTCACAGCGCCAATGGTGGACTCAAGTGCGCGAGTGGCAGCAGCCTTGGAAATATCAGCGTGCTTAGCGATGTGTTCAATCAGTTCAGTTTTATTCACAAAAACCCCTCTTAATGAGATGTGATGTTGGTCAAAGGTAGCGCTAGTTTACTTGCACTACGGGATGTAACGCTGTCGTGGGTGTCTCGCCCTTTGCACGAATTATTTCAAGGAAAGAAACAATGTGCGAAACAACAGAAGTAGAAATTCTAGTCGTTTTTAAACTGAAAAATCACAAAGCATCGGCAATCGCACGACCGACATCTGAAGTCGTCGCCTTGCCGCCAATGTCCGGCGTTTTAGGTGCACCACTCTTGGGATCCAACACTTTTTCGATGGCAGCCATCACCGCATCATGTGCGTCTTTGTGGCCCAAGAATTCAAGCATCATGGCGCCGCACCAAATTTGGCCAATCGGGTTGGCAATGCCTTTGCCCGCAATGTCTGGCGCAGAGCCGTGCACAGGCTCAAACAAAGAGGGAAACTTGCGATCTGGATTTAAGTTAGCGCTTGGTGCAATGCCAACTGTGCCAGTGCATGCAGGCCCCAAGTCACTCAAGATGTCGCCAAACAAATTGCTGGCCACGACCACGTCAAAGAAGTCTGGGCGTTGCACAAAGTGCGCGGTCAAGATGTCAATGTGAAATTTATCCACGTTGATTTCGGGATAGTTCTTAGCCATCTCCACCACGCGCTCATCCCAGTAAGGCATGGTGATCGCGATGCCGTTGGATTTGGTGGCACTGGTCAAATGCTTTTTAGGACGTGTCTGTGCTAACTCAAACGCAAACTTCAACACGCGGTCCACACCAATGCGTGACATCACAGTTTCTTGCATCACGATTTCACGCTCGGTGCCGGGGAACATGCGGCCACCAATGCTGGAGTACTCGCCCTCGGTGTTCTCTCGCACGATGTACATGTCAATCTCACCGGGCTGGCGTGGCGAACCATCGCGGCGCACCACCGGCGCGATGATGCCGGGCATCAAACGCGCGGGGCGTAAGTTGATGTACTGGTCAAACTCACGGCGGAACAACAAGAGCGATCCCCACAGCGAAATGTGGTCTGGAATTTTGTCGGGCCAACCCACGGCGCCAAAGTAGATGGCATCGTGGCCGCCGATTTGGTCTTTCCAATCATCGGGCAGCATCTTGCCGTGCTTTTCGAAATAGTCCCAGCTAGAAAAATCGAAGTGATCGAACTTCAGATCAATGCCAAATTTGCGCGCTGCCGCATCCATGACGCGAATACCCTCGGGCATGACTTCTTTGCCAATGCCGTCACCAGCGATCACTGCAATGCGTTTTTGACTCATCTTCAACCTTTAAAACCTAAATATTGCAAAAATCAAGCGGCGATTCTAGGAGGCCGCACCACCAAGCTCACCCCTGCAGCGGTCAATGCGATGCCCGCCAGTGTCACCAAGGTGATCGGCTCACCAAACAAGAACCAAGCCATCACCGCCGTGGTGGGGGGCACCAAATACAAAAGGCTTGTCACCGAAGCAGCGGCGCCCCGTTGAATGAGGATGTAGAACAAAGAGCTGCCGCCCAAAGTCAAGACCACAACCGCCCACGCCATGGCGCCCATCATTTCCGCATTCCACTGCGCGGCTTCCGTTTCAAGCAATGCAATTGGCAAGGTCACCAAGAACGCCGCCATGAGTTGCACGGCATTGGCACTGCGCACATCGCAAGGCTGCACAAAACGTTTTTGATAAAGCGTGCCCGTGGTGATGGCACACAAAGCCATGGTGATCATGGTCAAGCTCCAAGGCGTCACCTCAATGCCACCCGCTAACTTGCGTGACACCACCATCGCCAAGCCAACAAAACCCAAAGCCAAACCTTGCCACTGTCGGCGCGACACATGGCCGCCGCGTGACGACAGCCAGACGGCCGTCAATACTGGCTGCAAGCCCACGATGAGGGAGGTCAAACCTGCGCCCATGCCCACTTTGACGGCAGCCCACACACCGCCCAAATAACCCGCGTGCATCAAGATACCGGTGATCGCCAAATGCACCCACTGCGCCCTGCCTTGTGGCCAAGACACGCGCGACCATTTGACCCACAGCACAAAACACAAAATAGAAAAGATGTAACGCCACAACAAGAAGGTAAACGGTGGCGAATTGGGCATGCCGTAGCGCGCCACGATGAAGCCCGTGCTCCAAATCAACACAAAGACCGCAGGCATGACACGGAGCCATGCTTGGTTGTGCTGGGTACGCATTACTTGGCGTGGTCCACGATGTCGGGCCAAGCCTTTTGCAGGTAGTACACCATCGACCAAACGGTCAACACGCCTGCGATCCAAATTAACACTGTGCCCCACAAGGCGGTGTCGATCACACCAAACAAAGGACCATCAAACAGCAAGAATGGAATGGCGATCATTTGCACCATGGTCTTGAGCTTGCCAAGCACATGCACAGCCACGCTGCGCGAAGCGCCAATTTGCGCCATCCATTCACGCAAGGCGGAAATCGCAATTTCGCGTCCAATGATGATGAGCGCGACCAATACATCCGCACGCCCCAAGTGCACCAAGATCAGCAAACTGGCACACACCAAAAATTTGTCGGCCACGGGGTCAAGGAATGCGCCAAACGCCGATGACTGGTTGAGTTTGCGGGCCAAGTAGCCATCCAACCAATCGGTCAAAGCGAACACCACAAACATGACGGTGGCCCAAAGGTTGCGCTCTGCCGTTTCAATCGGCAAATAGAACAAGCCCACGATGAGCGGAATGGCGGCGATGCGCGCCAATGTCATAAGCGTAGGAATGGTCCACATAGAAATGTTTACTCGTAAATGATCTGTGATTGCCCGTCATGGGCCTGTGCCATCCAACTGGCCAAGGCCGCATCACTGGGGAAAAACTTGGCGTTGTCGCCCAATTGCACATCAGCGGTGGCGCCTTCACGCAACAGCTTCAATCGTACGCCCATGCCGCGCACCAACTCACCCTGCTCGGTTGACTCAACTTTCGCGGGGTGGTCGCGCAGCATGCGTGCAATGTCAGGCGATGTGCCGTTGACCGTGACGCTGAGGTATTTGCCAAAGCGGCAACGCGCCTGCTCCAAGCTCCACACTTGTTGGATCGACAAACGCAAGCCACCTGAAAAGCGGTCGGGCTGCGCCTTGCCCATGATGATGACCAACTCGTCATCCTTCAGGGTGTTGCGGTAGGTGGTGATGGTGGCTTCGTCCGCGGTGGCCTCGATGACAGATGATTTGTCGTCGAGTTTGAAAATGGCCAGCTTGCCGCGTTGCCCGTTGATCACGCGCATATCGCTCACGATGCCCGCCAACAGCTGCGGCTCTCGCGAGTCCATCAAGTCTTCTATGCGCGTGCGGGCAAAGCGGCGAACTTCACGCTCTACCTCATCAAACAAGTGGCCAGACAAGTAAAAGCCCAAAGCCACCTTCTCGTGCGTGAGGCGTTCTTTCACGCCCCAAGGCATGACCTCGACATACTCGGGCTCTTGCGTGCTGGAGCCGTGGGTGTCGTCACCCATCATGTCAAACAAGCCGCCTTGGTTGGCATTGGCTTCGCTGGCAGAGGCAAAGTCAAACGCGCGTTCCACGCTGGCCAAAAGCTCGGCGCGGTTCAGGTGCAAGTTGTCAAACGCGCCTGCTTTGATCAACGCCTCAACCGTGCGCTTATTCAAACGGCTGCGGTCCACACGACGGCAGAAATCAAACAAGCTGGTGAACGCGCCGCCCTCTTCGCGTGCCGCCACGATGGCTTCAATCGCTTGTTGGCCCGAGCCTTTGATGGCACCTAAACCATAGCGAATGACTTTGTCTGAGATGGGTTCAAAGCGGTAGAAACCACGATTCACATCGGGCGCCTCAAACGTGAGGCCCATCTTGTGCGCGTCCTCAAACAAAACCTTGAGCTTGTCGGTGTTGTCCATCTCCACCGTCATGTTGGCGCAGAAGAACTCGGCCGTGTAATGCACCTTCAACCAACCGGTGTGATACGCCAGCAGCGAATAAGCGGCAGCGTGCGACTTGTTAAAGCCGTAGCCCGCGAACTTCTCCATCAAGTCAAAGATTTCGTCGGCTTTGTCTTGGTCGATGTTGTTCTTAGCTGCGCCCTCGCGGAAGATGGCGCGGTGCTCGGCCATCTCCTCCGCCTTCTTTTTACCCATGGCACGACGCAACATGTCAGCGCCGCCAAGCGAGTAGCCGCCCAAAATCTGTGCGGTCTGCATCACCTGCTCTTGATAAACCATGATGCCGTAGGTCTCGGACAGCATCTGCGCCACCATCGGGTGCGGGTACTCAATGGTTTCGCGACCATGCTTACGTGCCACGAAGCTGGGGATCAGGTCCATGGGGCCGGGACGATACAAGGCGTTGAGCGCGATGAGGTCTTCCAACCGCGTGGGACGCGCATCGCGCAACATGCCTTGCATGCCGCGACTTTCAAACTGGAACACGGCCTCGGTCTTGCCGTCTTGAAACAGTTCGTACGTGCGCTTGTCGTCAAGCGGGATATTTTCAAACGCGAAGTTTTCTTGGCCCTTGTGGCGCTGCATGATGAACTCGCGCGCAATTTCCAAAATGGTCAGCGTGGCCAAGCCCAAAAAGTCGAACTTCACCAAGCCGGCGGCTTCCACATCATCTTTGTCAAACTGACTCACGGCCGAATCGCTGCCGGGCTGTTGGTACAGCGGGCAGAAGTCGGTCAGCTTGCCCGGGGCAATCAACACGCCACCTGCATGCATGCCCACGTTACGCGTCATGCCTTCGAGCTTTTGTGCCAACTCCAACAGCGTCTTCACTTCATCTTCCTTGGCCAAGCGATCGGCCAAGATGGGTTCGACTTCAATCGCACCGGCGATGGTGATGTGCTGACCCGGCTTGTTGGGAATCAAGCCACTGATGCCCTTGCAAAAGGTGTAGCTCATGTCGAGCACACGGCCCACGTCGCCAATCGCCGCGCGCGCAGCCATGGTGCCAAAGGTAGCAATTTGCGACACGGCATCGCGGCCGTATTTGTCCTTCACATAGTCAATCACGCGATCGCGATTGGTCTGGCAAAAGTCAATGTCAAAGTCGGGCATAGATACCCGCTCTGGGTTCAAAAAACGCTCAAACAGCAAGTTGTATTGCAGCGGGTCAAGGTCGGTGATCTTCAAGGCATAGGCTACCAACGAACCCGCACCCGAACCACGGCCCGGGCCCACGGGGCAGCCATTGGCTTTGGCCCACTGAATGAAGTCACCCACGATCAAGAAATAGCCCGGAAAGCCCATATTCAAAATCGTGTTGAGCTCAAACTCCAAACGCTCCACATAACGTGGACGCTCTTCGTTGCGCTTGGCCTCAACGGGATACAGGTGCGCTAAGCGAGCTTCCAAGCCCTCGTGAGAGACGTGACGGAAATAGTCCTCCACCGACATCACCACGCCGTTCACTGGCGGGATAGGAAAGTTGGGCAGCTGTGGCTTACCCAACACCAAGGTCAGGTTGCAGCGCTTGGCAATTTCAGTGGTGTTGGCAATGGCGCTAGGCACATCGGCAAACAGCTCGCACATTTGCGCTGAGGATTTGAAATACTGCTCGCGCGTGAACTTGCGCACTCGGCGTTGGTTACCCAAGATCTCGCCTTCCGCAATACACACGCGAGCTTCGTGTGCTTCGTAGTCGTCGGGTTGGGTGAACTGCACGGGATGCGTGGCCACCACGGGCAGACTCAGGCGGGCAGCCAGTTGCACGGCGGCAGACACATGAATTTCGTCATCCGCACGGCCCGCACGTTGCAGCTCAATGTAGAAACGATGCGGAAAAATGCCCGCCAACTGCAAGGCCACTTCGCCCGCACGCGTGGTGTCGCCCTGCACCAAGGCTTGGCCCACCGCACCGGCTTGTGCGCCTGACAAAGCAATCAAGCCTTGCGACAACTCTTGCAGCCACTCCAGCTTGGTGACAGCCACGGCTTTGTGCACGTTTTGCGTCCAGCCACGGCTGATCAACTCACACAAGTTCAAGTAACCCTGATGGTTTTGCACCAGCAACACCATGCGCGAGGTCTGCGCGGCGTCTTGGGTCAGACTTTCTAGGTAAACCTCGGCGCCGATGACGGGCTTGACACCTTTGCCCCGCGTTTCTTTGTAAAACTTGATGGCGCCGAACAGGTTATTGATGTCTGTGATGGCCAGCGCGGGCTGCTGGTCGGCTGCGGCGGCTTTCACCACCTCGTCGATGCGGTTGGTCCCGTCAACGACAGAAAACTCAGAGTGAAGGCGCAGGTGAACAAACATGGGCCAGATTGTAGGGACCCAGCCCTTACTTAAAATCTGTGGGTGAACCAAATTCTGAATATTTCTTGTTACAAATTCGTCGCTCTGCACGACGCCCTAGACCTACGCCAGCCTTGCTTGGACAAGGCGTTGGCGTGCCAGCTCAAGGGCACCATTCTGATAGCAGAAGAAGGCATTAATTTCTTCTTAGCGGGCCGTGCCGAAGATGTGCAAGACTTTGTGGATTGGTTGCGCACCGACGCCCGCTTTGCTGACCTCGTCCCCAAAGAAAGCTGGTCTGACACGCAGCCGTTTCGAAAAATGCTGGTGAAGGTGAAGAACGAAATCATCCGCATGAACCACCCCAGCATTCGTCCTTCTGTGGACCGCGCACCTGCAGTGACGCCCGAAACGGCAAAGCGTTGGTTGGACCTTGGCCACGACGACGAAGGCCGTCCTGTGGTGACGTTGGACACACGTAATCAGTTTGAAGTGGATGCAGGCACGTTCAAAGACACCATCAACTGGGGGATCACCAAGTTCACAGAATTTCCAGAGGCCGTGCAAGCCCACTTGGCAGAGCTGCAAGACAAAACCGTGATCAGCTTTTGCACCGGCGGCATTCGCTGCGAAAAAGCGGCCATCTACATGCGCAATGCAGGCCTGCCCCATGTTTACCAGCTCGAAGGCGGCATCTTGAAATACTTTGAAGTGGTGGGCAACGACCACTATGAGGGCGGCTGCTTTGTGTTTGACGAGCGCCGTGCCGTGGGCGCTGATTTGAGGGAAACTGGCTTGACGCCCGAAGGCACCTTCCCGCTCACTCCTGCAACAGAGCCAACACCTCGGACTTGAATTCGCGGGTGTACAAAATACCTGCAACCAAGGCGGTGGACAGGGCAAAAATCAGCGGCGAAAAAAACCAGCCCAAAGCAGCAAATGAAAAATAGTAAGCGCGCAAGCCACCGTTGAAGGTTTCGGCTGCCAAGCCCGTCATGGCAGCGGCGCGGTCTGCGTAATGCGTGCGGTTGGGGCGCTCCTCATGGTCGAAGCTGGCGGGCGGCGGCATCGCGCCAATCAGCAAAGCCACGAAGGTGTACTGACGCATCGACCACGAGAAGCGAAAAAACGAGTACACAAAAATCACCACCAACACCAAGATCTTGAACTCAAACACCAAAATCGGCGTTTGCTCTGCAAACGGAATTTCGCGCACCAACTCCGCAGCTTTGTCGGTGGTACCGAGCAAGGCAAACAGGCCGCCCAAAATCAAAATCGAGGTGGAACAAAAAAATGCGGGCGTGGCCGACAAGGTCTGCGTGATGATGCCGTCCAACATGCGTGGATCGCGGGCTGTGGTTTGCAGCATCCACAAATGGCGATACCGGTTGGTCATGGCCAAGATGGAATGCTTGCCATCGCTCCAATGTTTGGCAAACAAGGCGTAGCCCACCCACACCAAGACAAAAAATCCGAGGGCGACCCAATCGGCCCAAGGCAGCAGTTGAATGATTTTCATGCGTTGAATACTAACCAAAGAAAAAGGGCAGCTCTGATGAACTGCCCTTTTATTTCACGATCCGCTGCTGGCGGGTATTCGTTGTAAAAGCCCGAAATTAACCGCGCAACTTCGCAGCCACTGCCGCCACGCGTTCGCCATAGGCTTTGGCGGTGTCCAAGTCGCCTTGAGGAATGTCAGCGGCAGGGCTGGTGGGGCCCACTTGCGCCATCACGCCAGAATTTGAGCCCATGCGGTTCATCGAGCCGTCTTCACGGCCTGGTTTCATAGGCTGACCGACCCACACCATGCCTTGTTGCATCGCCAGCGTGATGAAGAATTGCAAAGTGGAAAGCTTGTCACCACTCAGGCTAGCGGAAATCGTGAAGCCACCGGCAACTTTGTCTTTCCACGCATCGCTGTACCAACGCTTAGAACTGGCATCCGCAAATTTTTTGAACTGCCAAGAGGCCATGCCCATGTAGGTAGGTGAGCCAAAGATGATGGCATCGGCGCCATCCAATACTTCCCACTCAGCATCGGTGATGTTGCCGTCTGCGTCGATGGCGACGATGGTGGCATGGGCGCCTTCAGCCACGAATTGGGCCACGCGTTGGGTGTGGCCGTAGCCTGAGTGGTAAACGACGACGGTTTTAGTCATGTGTGTTTCCTTGATGGGAGGATGAAAAAATAGGTATTAATTATTAAGCAGATTTTTTAGCGTCAAGACTCCAAGCGCCAGCACCTGAAGACACCAACACCAACAAGCCGCCGATCACGCCAATGTTCTTGAAAAACAAGAGCTGCTGCACAAAGGCTTGCTCGGGTGCCGCAGCCCAGAACGCATGGAAAAAGACAGAAGCCACAAGCGTGAACACAGCCAACACTGCGGCCGCGATGCGGGTTTGGAAGCCGATGATCAAAGCAATCGAACCCAAGATTTCCACCGTCAAGGCGGCGGCGGCAGCCACTGTCGGCACGGGCAATCCCACAGAGGCGATGTAACCCACCGTGCCTTCAAAGCCAGACAGCTTAGACAAGCCCGCAGGTAAAAAAAGTGCAGAGATCAAAAGACGTCCGATCAGGCTGATAGCGTTGTTCATGAGAGTTTTCCTTTAAAAGATGGATGAAATAAAAAATTAGGCAGTCAAGTCAAACACCAGCACTTCGGCATCTTCACCGTGACTCAGTGCGATGGATGTTTCGTGATCCAGCAAAGCTGCATCACCCGCGACCAGCGCCACGCCGTTGACTTTCAAAGCACCACGAATCAGGTGCACATAGGCTTTGCGGCCTGGGGCGATGGTCAAGGTGGCGGACTCGTCACCGTCAAAAAGTCCAGCGTACAGCGCTGCGTCGGCATGAATCTTCACCACCCCACCTTCAGGCGCAGCGATGCGGCTGAGTGCGCCCCGCTTAGAAGCAGGCGGCACGGTTTTTTGTTCGTAGCTGGAGGCAATACCGCGCACATTGGGCTCAATCCAAATTTGGAAGAAATGTGTGGTCTCGTCTGGCGCATGGTTGAACTCGCTGTGCTGCACGCCGCTGCCCGCGCTCATGCGCTGCACGTCGCCAGGCGGAATGCCTTCGATGTTGCCCATGTTGTCTTTGTGGGCCAAGTTGCCGCTCAACACATAGCTGATGATTTCCATGTCGCGGTGGCCGTGCGTGCCAAAGCCTGTGCCCGGTGCAATACGGTCTTCGTTGATGACACGCAGATTGCCCCAACCCATGAACTCGGGGTCGTAGTAATTGGCAAATGAAAAGCTGTGAAACGACTTGAGCCAGCCGTGATCGGCATAGCCTCGATCTTGTGATTTGCGAATGGTCAACATGGCGTTTTCTCCTTGACCTGAACTTTAGGCCCCCAACATGCTTTTGCCATGCATGGCATTTGATGGCATCATTCAAATTATTTGAACGATCAAAGCCTTTTGCATGACTTCTCCTCGCGACGTACTCACCCCCGATTCGCTGTCTATGCTGCACGCGATTGAAAAAGCCGGCAGCTTTGCGGCAGCGGCGCGCGCCTTGGGGCTGGTCCCCAGCGCCCTGACCTACCGCGTGCGTCAGATTGAAGATGCGCTCGATGTGTTGCTGTTTGACCGCAGCTCGCGCCAAGCCAAGCTCACCGCCGCAGGCCACGAACTGCTGCGCGAAGGCGAACGCCTACTGGCCGACATGGATGCCATTGCCAACCGCGTGAAGCGCGTAGCCACAGGCTGGGAAAGCCAGTTCACCATCGCGGTGGACGGCATCATCGACCGCACCACGGTGATGGAGCTGTGCGAAGCCTTCATGGCTTTGAACGCGCCCACCCGCCTCAAACTGCGTGACGAAACACTCACCGGCACATTGGCAGCGTTGACAAGCGGCCAAGCCGATTTGGCGTTGGGTATCGCGGGCACGCTAAACGACAGCGGCAACGCTTCAGGCATTCACAGCCATACGCTTGGCCCCATGCGCTTTGTGTTTGCCATGGCGCCGCACCACCCGCTGGCCCAAGCGCCGCAGCCTTTGACTGACGCTCGCATTGGCCAACACCGCGCAGTGGCCGTGGCCGACTCAGTGCAACGCGGCACCGGCATGACCATTGGTTTGCTGCCCGGCCAAGATGTGTTCACCGTGTCCAACATGCACAGCAAACTTGAGGCTCAAGTGCGCGGCCTCGGCGTGGGCTTTGTCCCCGAGCTGATGGCGCAGCCCCTGGTTGACCAAGGCGTGTTGGTAGTGCGCGAGGTAGATCGACCCCAGCGCGTGGCGCAGCTTAGTTACGCTTGGCGCATCCCCGATGGCAGCGAGGGCGAGCGCGGTGGTCGCGCTTTGCAGTGGTGGCTCAAACAACTCAAAAGTACCGCCACGCGATCAGCGTTATTGGTGAACCCGCGACAGAATCAAGTACGTTCAGCAACCCCACGGAAGGTGTAGAGTGCAGCCATGACCTTAAACATCGCCATCATCGGAGCCGGCATCGCTGGCATCACAGCAGCCCGCACTTTGGCCAACGCTGGCCACCATGTGCATGTGTTTGAAAAGAGCCGAGGCGCAGGTGGGCGCATGTCCACCCGCGAGAGCAACTTCGGCACCTTTGACCACGGCACCCAATACTTCACCGTACGTGATCCGCGCTTTTCGCTGGCCATCCAAACCGTGCCCGGCACCAGCGACATTTGCCGCCCTTGGAGCGCCAATGCTGTGCGTGTGCTTGACCCACTCGGCCATGTGTTTGAAGCCGCCCGCGCGACCAAAGACGCACACTTCGTGGCCAAGCCGGGTATGAACGCCTTGGTGCGCCACTGGGCTCAGCCATTGGGCGACGCCGTGACCTACAACACCCAAGTCAACCGCTTGGAACGCGGCGCCAAAGGCTTGTGGACGGTGCATGCCGTCAACAGCACCTCGGGCAAAGAAGCGGCGCAAAAGCATGCTGGCTTTGACCATGTGTTGCTTGCGATTCCCTCCGTGCAAGCCGAGAACTTGCTGAAAGCCTCTGGCAAAGAAGCCGCCAACACCCAGTGGTTCAAAGCCATGGACGCGGTCGATGTAGCGCCGAGCTGGACTTTGATGCTCGCCTTCCCCAACGCCACCCAACCCAACTTGCACATCGGCCCTCAATGGAATGCGGCACGAAGCATTCACCACCGCATTGCATGGTTGGCACGCGAATCGTCCAAGCCCGGCCGTGGCAAAGTGGAACGATGGACCGTGCAAGCCAGCGCCGCTTGGTCGACCGAGCACATCACTGACACCGAAGCGCGTGTGAAAGCCAAACTCTTGCGCGCCTTCGCCGAACTCACCGGCATCCGTGCCGAACCCGCCCACGCCGAAGTGCACCGCTGGCTTTATGCCAAAACCATGAAGCCACTGGGCGTGTCGCACCAATACAACCCAGCCAGCGGCTTGGGTACCTGCGGCGACTGGCACTTGGGCCACCGCGTGGAAGACGCGTTTGTGTCTGGCCTTGAACTCGCCTTGAGTGTTTGCCAATCCGCCAAACGTTTCTAAACGGTTCACGCACGGGCGACGTGCGTGAAGCTTTCGTGCGCTACATCGGTCGATTCGCTCCCTCCCCCACGGGCCCGCTGCATGCGGGCTCGCTCGTTGCTGCCCTTGCCAGCTGGCTAGACGCACGCGCCCACGGCGGCCATTGGCTGGTGCGCATCGAAGACGTGGACACGCCACGCTGCATACCAGGTGCAGACCAACTCATCCTCCAACAGCTTGCCACCTGCGGCCTTGTGCCAGACGCCCCTGTGATGTGGCAATCGCAGCGCGGCGCTTTTTACCAAGGTGCGCTGGATGCCTTGGTCGCTAAAGGCTGGGCCTATCCCTGCGGCTGCTCACGCAAAGCGATTGAAGACACGCAAGCCATGTTGGGTCACACGCGTGAGCGCCACAGCGCAGCGGTCTACCCAGGCACGTGCCGCAACGGCCTGAATGGCAAACCCGCACGCGCTTGGCGCCTGAACGTACAACGCGTGATCGACGACTTAAAACTGGCCACGCCTCTGACATGGCATGACCGTTTGCTCGGGCCACAACAACAAGACGTGGCCCAAGAAGTGGGCGACTTTGTGCTGTGCCGCGCCGACGGCCTATGGGCCTACCAACTCGCCGTGGTGGTGGACGATGCCGCGCAAAGCATCAGCCACATCGTGCGCGGGGCCGACCTGACCGACAACACCGCACGGCAAATCGTGCTGCAGCACGCGTTGGACTTGCCCACGCCCAGCTACATGCACACACCGCTGGTGCTGGGCGAAAACGGGGAAAAGCTGAGTAAACAAAACGGAGCTGAGGCTTTGGACTTGAGTGCCCCATTACAAGCGTTAAACCGGGCGGCGCAGTCTTTAGGCTTGCCAAAGCTCACGGGCAAAGAAGACATAGGCCAAGCCCTGCAAACGTGGACACAAGCATGGCCCGCTGCCGCTCGTTCAGTCCCGCGATAATCACGGTCTATTCAGAGAATTTCCCGCCATGACCGCTGACACGCCCACCACCCCAGACACCACAAAGACCGACGCCCCTTTCATGCGCGTCATCAAAACCTACGTCTTGCGCGCTGGGCGCATGGGCCCTGGTCAAACGCGTGCGTTCGACCAGTTTGGGGCGCAATATTTGGTGCCTTACCAACCCGAGCGTTTGGATGCTGCCGCCACTTTTGGCCGCGCCGCGCCTCTGATTTTGGAAATTGGCTTTGGCATGGGCGACGCCACAGCCAAGATTGCGCACACGCGTCCTGATGACAACTTTTTGTGTTGCGAGGTGCACGCCCCCGGCGTGGGCGCGCTGCTCAAGCGCTGCGGCGAAGAGAACATTGGCAACATCCGCATCGTGCAGCACGACGCCGTCGAGGTGATGGACCACATGCTGGGTGAAAACAGCCTAGACGGCGTCCACATCTTCTTCCCCGACCCATGGCACAAGAGCCGTCACCACAAGCGCCGCTTGATTCAAAGCCCGTTTGTGAACCGTTTGGCGAGACATATCAAACCAGGCGGCTACCTGCACTTGGCCACCGACTGGGAACCGTATGCGGAACAAATGATGCACGTGGTGTCTGCCGAGCCCTGGCTGAAAAACACCGCAAAAGACCCCAGTGGCTTTGCCGAAAAGCCCGCCTACCGCCCGCTCACCAAGTTTGAAAACCGTGGCTTGAAGCTCGGCCATGGTGTGTGGGATTTGGTGTTCATCAAGGTCTGACGCGTCAGCATTCAATGCAGATGCGGATTCCCACGCGCAACGGCGTAGGCCCGAGTCGCGTCACGCTTCCCCCGGGGCCTTGGCCCACAGTGCTTGATTTTTTAGTGGCGCGCATGCCCGACATCTCCCGCGAAGAGTGGTTGCATCGCTTTGCGCATGAGTTGGTGCTCAACGAAGCCGCTCAGCCCGTGGCAGCCACACAGGCCTACACGCCACACACCAAGCTCTATTACTACCGCCACATCGCCAACGAGCCCGTGTTGCCCGAGAAGGCCAGCATCGTGTTTGAAGACGCGCATTTGATCGTGGCCGACAAACCGCACTTCATGCCCGTCACCCCTGCGGGTCGCTATGTGCAGCAAAGTTTGTTGGTGCAACTCAAGCACCTCACGGGCAATATCGACCTCGTGCCCCTGCACCGCATCGACCGCGAAACCGCTGGCTTGGTGATGTTTGGCAAACGGTTGCAAGACCGCGATGCCTATCACGCGCTGTTTCGCGACAAGGCCATGCACAAGGTGTACGAAGCGGTGGCGGCGTACAACCCTTTGCTTGAATTGCCGTGTGTACACACCAGCCGGCTGCAACCGGACGAACTTTTTTTTAGAACTCAAGAAGTAGCGGGCGAACCCAACAGCGAGACGCGCATCGCGCTGCTGAAAACAGAAGGTACGCGGGCGCTTTACAGATTAGAGCCCGTCAGCGGCAAGCGCCACCAACTGCGCGTGCACATGATGGCGTTGGGTTTGCCGCTAGAGGGCGATCAGTTTTACCCCACGGTGTTGCGCGGGCCAGATGCGGAAGAAGACTTCAGCAACCCGCTGCAGTTGCTGGCCAAAGGCGTGGCCTTCACCGACCCCGTCACAGGAGAGGCGCGTGAGTTTCACAGCGCCTTGCGGTTGAGCATCACGACATAAGACGACAAGCCCAGAAGCGTCAGGCTCGCCCAACGCTGCAAAGACTCAGACCTTGATTTCGCGCGCTGTGATTTGGTACTTGAACGTGTCGGGCGCATAAGAGTCTGCGCGTCCCTCTGCTGTTTCAGCCACTGGGTACATCAAGAAGCCCAAGCGGTCTTCTTTGCTGCCCGGCAAGGCCACATCATGGGCGGTGTTCCAGCCCAACCAGTTGCCTTCCCAGCCGCCGAACAAGCGGTTGTACACGGGTTGCACCACGGCGTTGTCGGTGCGTTTGATCCACTCAGGCGTTTCTAAGCGCATCACTTTGGCCACGTCGGCGGGGTCCATCGCCACCCAACCGTGGGCTTGCAAATACACCTCGGCACGGCAGTGCTGCGCGCCTTTCAAGCTGGCGGAGTTGCCCGACAACTCTTTGTAACCAAAGGCCGAAGGCACCAAACGAATGCCATACACATCACGTGCAGGCACGCCGACTGAGCGACACAGGCCCACAAACAATGCGTTGATATCTGCACACTTGCCGCCTAGGTTGCCCGTCTCCAACATGGTTTTAATATCGCCCTCGCCGCAGCCGCGGGTCTTGGGTTCGCGCCAAGCGTTGGCCACCACCCAGTCGTAAATGGCGCGTGCTTTTTGGTCATCGGTTTTTGCGCCTTGCGTGACTTTGAGAGCCGTGGTGCGCACGATGCCGTCGGTGGGCAACAAGTGGGTGGCGCGGGTGTAGTAGCGCAAGGTGCCAGCGTCTTCGCGGGTGAACGCGTGCGCGTTGGGCTTGGCAATGTCCACGAAGCGGTTTTGGGTTTGCACGCGACTCGTGACTTCGACAAATGGTGTCACGCCTTCGGCGAACTCGGTATAGAGCATGTGCACACCTTCGGTGCCGTCACTCACCATGCGTGAGGTGCCGTTGCTGCTGAAACTGCTCTCGAGGGAGCGTTGCCAATCCGAGTTGATGCTGGGCACGGGCAACCACACACGCGGAGCACCTGTGGCATCAGTCAAGTCGACACGGGTCGTGACTTCAAACGTACGCCATTGGCCAGCTTCGGGTTCGAATCGACGCGCAGCGTTAGAAGCGAGGGCAGATGTTTGGGCCAGAGCAAAGCCAGGCACACCAGTGAGGGCGCACGCAGCTGCGGCCCCCTTGAGAAGAGAACGACGCACGAGAGTCATGAAAGAGAGCTCCGAATAGGTGAGGAGACCTGTCGGCACATACAAGGTGTTTGGCTGAGATGAAACATCTCGCAGCACCCATGCCCCGAAGGCAGGTCACCGCGCGCAAAGTGCGCGAGGCGCACACATTATCGCTTGAGGGCTGCGGGCTTGGCTGCTGCGTCTGACGGTGAAACATTTCGACGTACATCAGCCAACCACGCATTGGCTTGCGGTCCACTCCAATCCACATCGCCCATGATGCGCCAGCGTGCTTGGCCGTTGGGCGCTATGAGAATGGTGGTGGGATACACCGTCACACCCCAGCGTTTGGCCAACTCACCTTTGGCATCGGAAACCACCGGAAAGGTCATGCCCGTGTTTTGCATGTAACGTGCAGCGCGTGCAGCAGGCTCGCGCACATTGATGGTGAGCACCACGGTTTGGCTGTCGCTGATGTCATACAAGGTTTGCAGCGTGGGCAGCTCGTCTTTGCAAGGCGCACACCATGTGGCCCAAAAGTTCAGTACCACCACTTTGCCTGCCAGCTCGGATGCGTTCCAAGTTTTGCCTTGCAAATCAAACGCTTCAATTTTTGGCGTCACAGTGCTGACTGGCCATGCAGTTTTGTCGAATTGTGCCCACGCGCTGTTGGCCACAAAGTTTGACGCTGCCAAGCCAAATACCAGCCCAACAAAAAGGCCCAACACCTGTTGGGCCTTGGTCTGCACGACGCCTTCGCTGGCGTAGATACATGCGAACAAGCGCATCAAACGCGCTCAGCCATCCAAGCTTGCACGCTGGCCAAAGCCTTGGGCAAGGCTGCGGCATCGGTGCCACCGGCCATCGCCATGTCGGGCTTGCCACCGCCTTTGCCACCCACTTGCTGAGCCACAAAGTTGGCCAACTCGCCAGCTTTGACCTTGCCCACGTTGTCAGCCGTCACGCCTGCGGCGATGTTCACTTTCTCGCCGTCCACAGCCGCCAGCACGATCACGGCTGACTTCATCTTGTCTTTGAGCTTGTCCATGGTGTCGCGCAAAGTTTTGGCGTCCGCACCTTCAAGCTTGGCAACCAAGAGCTTGGTGCCTTTGATGTCTACAGCTTGCGTCAACAACTCGTCGCTTTGAGCAGAAGCCACTTTGCCTTTGAGGGCCGACACTTCTTTTTCAAGGGCTTTGACTTGGTCCAACACCTGGGCCAAACGCGCATTGAGCTCGGTGGTTGGCGCCTTGAGAGCACCTGCCGCTTGCGACACGGTGTCTTCCAGTGATTGCAAATAAGCCAAAGCATTGGCACCCGTGACGGCTTCGATACGACGCACGCCAGCGGCCACGCCGCTTTCGCCGACCACTTTGAACAAACCGATGTCGCCTGTCGCCTTGACGTGGGTGCCACCGCACAACTCGCGGCTAGAGCCAATGTCAAGCACGCGCACGGTCTCACCGTACTTCTCGCCGAACAACATCATGGCGCCCGTTTTTTGTGCGGACTCGATGTCCATCACACGCGCTTGAGCTGCGGCGTTGGCCAAAATTTCCGCGTTGACCTTGGCTTCGATCTCACGAATTTGTGCGTCAGTCACGGGGGCGTTGTGCGCAAAGTCGAAGCGCGTGCGCTCGGCGTTCACCAAGCTGCCCTTTTGTTGCACATGATCGCCCAACACTTCGCGCAAGGCTTTGTGCATCAAATGGGTGGCCGAGTGGTTGCGAACCGTGGCCGCGCGCACTTGCGTGTTGACTTGCGCATCCACATGGTCGCCCACGGCCAACGTGCCTTGGGTCAAAGTGCCGTGGTGGCCGAATACGTCGGCTTTGATTTTGAGGGTGTCTTCCACCGAAAACTGCGCGGAACCGCTGACCAGCACACCAGAGTCGCCCACTTGGCCGCCGCTCTCGGCGTAGAAGGGGGTGGCGTCCAACACCACCACGCCGGTTTGGCCGTGTTTGAGTTCGGCTACTGAGTTGCCATCCAAGTACACCGCCACCACTTTGGCTTGTGTCTGGAGGTCCTCGTAACCCACAAACGTGTTGCCAGCGCCGGTGTAGTCCAAGGCCTTGTCCATCTTGAACTTGCCTGCGGCGCGGGCTTGGCTCTTTTGTTTTTCCATCGCAGCAGCAAAGCCTGCTTCGTCCACGCTTAGGCCCCGCTCGCGGCAAACGTCGGCGGACAAGTCGAGTGGGAATCCATACGTGTCATGCAGCTTGAAAGCCACAACGCCAGGCAACACTTTGACGCCCCCCTCCAAAGCGGCATCCAAAATTTGCATGCCCACTTCGAGGGTTTCAAAAAATCGCTCTTCTTCCGCTTTCAACACGGACGTAATGCGCTCGGCTTGGCTAGCCATGTTGGGGTACGCATCGCCCATGAGCTTGACCAAGTCGGGCACAAGTTTGTGGAAGAACGGTTTTTTCTGGCCTAACAAATACCCGTGGCGAATGGCGCGACGGATGATGCGGCGTTGCACATAGCCACGGCCTTCGTTACTAGGCACCACGCCGTCGCTCACCAAGAACGAGGTGGCGCGGATGTGGTCGGCAATCACGCGCAGGCTCTTGTGGCCCAAGTCTTGGCAACCAGTCTCGCGTGACGCGGCTTTGATGAGTGCGTCAAAAATGTCAATTTCGTAGTTGCTGTGCACGTGTTGCAAGATCGCGGCCAAGCGTTCGAGGCCCATGCCGGTGTCCACGCAAGGCGCTGGCAAACGAGTGACAGCACCTGTTTCGTCCATATTGAATTGCATGAACACGTTGTTCCAAATTTCGATGAAACGGTCGCCGTCTTCGTCGGGGCTGCCGGGTGGGCCGCCGGGGATGTGGTCACCGTGGTCGTAGAAGATTTCAGAACATGGCCCGCAGGGGCCGGTGTCGGCCATCATCCAGAAGTTGTCGCTTTTGTAGCGGCCACCTTTGTTGTCGCCGATGCGAATCACGCGCTCGGATGGCAGGCCAATTTCTTTCGTCCAAATGTCGTAGGCCTCGTCGTCTTCTTGGTAGACCGTGGCTAGCAGGCGATCGGCTGGCAGCTTGTAGACCTCGGTCAACAACTCCCACGCCCACTTGAGTGATTCACGCTTGAAGTAGTCACCGAAAGACCAGTTGCCCAGCATTTCGAAGAAAGTGTGGTGGCGGGCGGTGTAGCCCACGTTTTCCAAGTCGTTGTGTTTGCCACCGGCACGCAAACAGGCCTGCACCGAGGCGGCACGCACATAGGAGCGCTTGTCTGCACCCAAAAACACGTCTTTGAACTGGACCATGCCTGAGTTGGTGAACATCAAAGTGGGGTCGTTGCCCGGCACCAATGGGCTAGAGGCCACCACGGTGTGACCTTTGGACTCAAAGAAGTCCAAGAATGTTTTGCGAATGTCGGCGACGGTGAATTGGGGTTTAGTCATCCTTGAATTATAAGTTTCAGTGTCACCCCAGAGTCATCGCGGGCGCTGAGCCAGCGGTATGCTTGGTTGATTGAATTTGGAGACCCACTATGCATGCGCCCCTTTCTTTGCTCAACGACCCCAGCCTGTTTAAAACCGATGCCTTGATCAACGGCCATTGGGTCAAAGGCGTCAGCCGCTTTGATGTGCATGACCCTGCTACTGGCCAAAAGTTAGCGGATGTGGCCAATCTCGGACCTATGGACGCGCAAGCCGCCATCGACGCAGCCAACGCGGCTTGGCCTGCGTGGCGCAGCAAAACAGGTAAAGAGCGCAGCATCATCCTGCGAAAGTGGTTCGACCTGCTCATGGCCAACCAAGAAGACCTAGGCCGCATCATGACCGCCGAACAGGGCAAACCCTTTGCGGAAGCCAAAGGCGAAGTGGCCTATGGCGCGAGTTTTGTCGAGTGGTTTGCCGAAGAAGCCAAGCGCGTCAACGGCGAAACGCTGCCCCAGTTCGACAACAACCGTCGCTTGATGGTTTTGAAGCAACCCATCGGCGTGTGCGCCGCCATCACGCCTTGGAACTTTCCGTTGGCCATGATCACTCGCAAAGTCGCGCCGGCACTAGCGGCTGGCTGCCCTGTCGTGATCAAACCCGCTGAATTAACGCCGCTCACCGCTTTGGCGGCGGCAGAACTGGCCATTCGCGCAGGCATTCCCGCTGGTGTGTTGAACATTCTCAGCGCCGACAGCGACAACAGCATTGCCATTGGCAAAGTGTTTTGCAGCAGCGACATCGTGCGCCACATCAGCTTTACTGGCTCCACCGAAGTGGGCCGCATCTTGATGGCGCAGTCTGCGCCCAGTATCAAAAAGCTGGCCTTAGAGTTGGGCGGCAACGCACCCTTCATCGTGTTTGACGACGCCGACATTGACAGCGCCGTAGAAGGTGCGATGGCCAGCAAATACCGCAACGCGGGCCAAACCTGTGTCTGCGCCAACCGCATCTACGTGCAAGACGCGGTGTATGACGAATTCGTACAAAAGTTCGCTGCCAAAGTCAAATCGCTCAAAGTGGGCAATGGCTTTGAAGACGGCGTGGTGCAAGGCCCATTGATTGAAGATGCCGCCGTTGAAAAAGTCGAACGTCACGTGAAAGACGCCTTGGCCAAAGGCGGCAAATTGATCACGGGCGGTCACAAATTAAACGGCCAATTCTTTGAACCCACCGTGATCGCAGACGCCCGCGCCGACATGCTGTGCGCCCGAGAAGAAACCTTTGGCCCCTTCGCTCCCGTGTTCCGTTTCCACAAAGACCAAGAAGCGATTGACGCGGCCAACAACACCGAGTTTGGATTGGCCAGTTACTTCTACAGCCGTGACATTGGGCGCATCTACCGCGTGAGTGAAGCACTGGAATATGGCATGGTAGGCATCAACGTGGGCATCATCGCCACCGAGCATGTGCCGTTTGGTGGCGTGAAGCAATCGGGCTTGGGCCGCGAAGGCTCTAGCCACGGCATGGACGAGTACTTGGAGATGAAATACCTATGCTTGGGAGACATATTGAATTAATCTCAAACCCGCGGAAATACGTGGTTCTACGAGGTTTTCAACAAAATCGCTGTATACAATATGCCCACAAGTTATGTAACCAAAGGCATATGTATCATGGACTCAAAACAAATCTATCTGCGTTTTCTTAACCTTATCCACGCATTGGATGGTGAAGAACACGCACCTGCCATGGATTTGGATGCCAAGAAACTTCTCGAAGTGATCGCTGTGCGTCACGCCCAAGAAAAGCCACTCACTGTCACCGATGCCATGGCTTTAGAAACCATCGCCTCCCCAGCTACCATTCATCGCAAGCTCGACCAGCTGCGTGAACTCGGCATGATTGACACGGTGTTTGAAGGCAAAAACCGCCGCACCAAATACTTGGTGCCTACACAGGCTGCGCAAGATTACTTTGGCCAAGTCGGCCAAGTCATGCAGCAAGCGCTTGCGCAAGCCTAAACTCTCGCCCACGCTCCCCCCACAACAGCATCCCTAGCGGATGCTGTTTTGCATTCTCAACGAATGCTGTTCTCACACCTTTTCTTGATTTTGTCGGTGCTGATACGGCGGCAGTACTTGATGTCGTTTTCGACTTTGCCCATACACAAATTAAGCAAATCGCTGCTGCCAATCTTTTGGCATTGCGACTTGTCGTTGTTCGTCGTTGCTCGGCAATAGCTGGCTTTGTCTTTGTCCTTGATGTCATCGCAGCTTTGCGCACACACCAGCAGTGGAAATAACACTGCCAAGCAAATAGAAATTTTGCTTATCTTTTTCATACTTACGCTTTCTATTGCAATGATTAAGTGGCAGAGTTTAGATGACGCATCGCTACAATCACACGTCACCACTGCGGGTGTCGTTCAATGGTAGGACTTTTGCTTCCCAAGCAAATAACGTGGGTTCGATTCCCATCACCCGCTCCAAAATTCTTTCTCTGCTAATTCGCGATTGGTGTGGAGGTTGAAAATATGGCGATGCATCAAAGTGATGCGCCAGCCCATCAACCTAACACCCAGCCTTGAAATCATATTTTTCAAGACCTCCCCACACCAAAAAAACAGCCCCGTTGCGATCAAGTCATGTAACAGCAATAAATTTGATTGAATTCCCAGCACTAAAAAACCTCGACGTCTGCAAATTAAAACTTTTAACATAATCTAAATTATCAGTTGATCACCCGCAAGATCACAGAATCTATCTGGTCTATTTCACTGAATCACCATGTGATTTGAGTGCGATACACCTCTGCTGCAACAGCGCATCATCATTACCAAATACCATCGGTTGTCATTTAAATAGATAATTTTAATTATTTTATATTACTTAGAATCCGAGTATGGATTCAAATTCACAAAACAAAGCCGTGTTGCTGAGAAGCATTGCACTCGATCTCATAGATACAGACGAACGCAGAGAACAAACAATTCAGTTGCTAGATGAGTTCTTGCCTCATCTCGCATCTAACATTGAGCATCTCATGCATACAGAAGCAGCGAAGATGCTTTATGAAATCTTCACAGAGAACTACATTCCAAAAATTCGTGTCGTTCTACAGACCAAAAGGCTAAAGCATGAGCTACTCATTCATCTTGACTCCAAGAGTGGAATGTTCGCCGTAGAGCTAGAGCGTAATGTTGAAACAGCTTGTAATGCATTGGCTGTTTGCAGCATTCTTAGATCAAATTTCGCAAAAATCATACTAAATATTTAGAATTTATTTCCAAACAATAAATGACATTATTTATCTAATTAAATATCTTCTCGCGCTTGTTCGAATCTCCTGGGAACTATGAAAGCAGAAATTAAAAATACACGGCAAAAATTATATAGATCTTATAAGATCAGTTGTAAACGCGTAATTACCCTTTCAAAATTAGTATTGGTAATATTTATAATTAATGGTGTATTCTTAAGCGCACTATTGAATTTACTAGAAGTTTTCGTATTCTTAAATGAACATAAATGGATTAACTTTTCAAGTTCTTTCGCAGAAGAAGTTACCTTAAATACAAACAGTGACACATTGAAATTTCTTTTAAATTATTCAAAAATTTTACCTTTCATGTTCTTTAGTGTCGTAACCGGAGCATTCTTAACAACAAGTTTTTTTGTTTTATCAAATGTTTTATTAATAACTATTTATAGGTTAAAAATTAGTATTTATTTATGCAAAATATTAATTAGTAGAATTCACTAAGGCAACACCCGTAAGATCTGCAAATGTATTTTGTGGTTTTTAAAATTTGAACTGAGTGGATAAATTAATAGCTCACTGTTGAATCTCAATTCAAAATAATAATCAGTACCACCTACCTGGAGCACCAATGAAAGACGCATTCATCAGGTTCTTGAACTTAAAAAATATGTTGAGGGTTGAGCCAAAAGACTTGGACCTAACTGCTTTAAAGTTGCTTGAAATTTGCGAGATGAGAAATGATTCCGGAAAACGAATCACCGTAACTCAAGCGATGAGCTTGACACAAGTTGCATCACCCGCCACCATTCACAAAAAATTGATTGATTTACTTGAAGCCGGGTATTTGTCATTTGAGTTTGACGGCAAGAACAGAAGAACCAAGTATCTAACGCCAACCGCAAAAAGCCACGATTACTTTACAAAACTAGGATCAGTTCTGAAGCAAAGTTCGCAAAAAGGGTGAGCGTTTTATGCAAGATGTAGAAAGATCGTTTGAGTTTGTCAAAAACAAGTTAGCGATTATTTCGTTTTTTTTCTTTTTTTATGTGCTAACTTATTTTGTATCCAAAGAATTTGGATTGGCAAATGCAATTAAAACAAACTCCATAATTTTTTTACCAGCTGGCGTTAGATTACTTGCATGTCTTGTGGGTCGTGTGTGGGGAGCGATTGGCATCATCATCGGGTCTTGGTTGGTGGTAGGTCCCGATGTATTTACAAATCAGTCTGAAGTCTTTTACTTCACTTTGGCGTTAATTCATACTTTACCTGTATTTTTTAGTATTTTTTTTGCTTTTAAAGTTTTTAAAATATCTGAAAATTTATCATATTTAAAAATTACTCAATTACCTTTCATTGATTTATTGGCTACTTTTTCACAAGCATTTTTCTATTATTATTTTTTGTATTCGGAAAACCTCGTTACGGAATCAGATTTATTTCCCAGATTCATTTCGCAAATGACTGGGAATTTCCTAGGTGGGATGATTTTTATGTTCTCATTCATGTTGGTATTACAAGTATGTAAACGAACTGATTCTGTCAATTAATGATCGCTTTGATGACCGGCACTCCCCATCACACGCTCCAAAACGAAAACCCGTTGCTCCAACAGAAGCAACGGGTTTTTTGTTTTTTGTCATGGCTTGAATCCAGGATTAAGCGTACAAGGAGCTTCTATGAATGATTGAATTCGCGAAGTTGCCGGCGATTGAACAGGCGCAGCACTCAAAGGAGTTTTTCATGTCCAAAGTTCTTGTCTTGTACTACTCAACCTACGGTCACATTGAGAGCATGGCGCAAGCCGCAGCAGAGGGCGCGAGATCAACTGGCGCTAGGGTCGATGTGAAACGCGTCCCAGAAACTGTGCCGCAAGAGATCGCGAAATCAGGGCATTTCAAAGTTGACCAGTCGGCCCCCATCGCCACCATTGCAGAGCTCGAAGGCTACGATGCCATCATCGTGGGTGCACCTACGCGTTTCGGTCGAATGCCCGCTCAAATGGCCAGCTTCTTGGACCAAGCGGGCGGGCTCTGGATGAAAGGCGCGCTTCACGGCAAAGTGGGTGGCGCATTTACGTCCTCCGCCACACAGCATGGTGGTCAAGAGGTAACCCTTTTTTCGATCATCACCAACCTGATGCACTTCGGCATGGTGATCGTGGGTCTGCCCTATAGCCACCAAGGTCAGATGACGCTGGATGAAATCGTGGGCGGCAGCCCTTACGGCGCCACCACCATCGCGGGTGGCCAAGGACAACGAGCCCCTTCGGCCATTGACCTAGAGGGGGCTCGTCATCAAGGCAAACTCATCGCCGAAACAGCCAACAAGCTATTTGGCGCTTGAAGGGTTTAGATCAGCGCCACGCCTGTCTTGCTTTGCAAGAATTCGCGGGTCACGCCTGGGGCCAGCTCAACCAATTTAAGGCCTTCAGGCACCACATCCATCACAGCCAAGTCAGTGATGATGCGGTCCACCACGCCCACGCCGGTCAGGGGCAAGGTGCAGTTCGGCAAGATTTTCAAGTCTTCTGAGCCGTCTTTTTTCTTGGCGACGTGCTCCATCAAAATGATCACGCGCTTGACGCCCGCGACCAAATCCATCGCGCCGCCCATGCCTTTGATCATCTTGCCTGGAATCATCCAGTTGGCCAGATCGCCCTTCTCGCTCACTTGCATCGCGCCGAGGATGGAGAGGTTGATCTTGCCGCCGCGGATCATGGCGAACGATTGATCGCTGCCAAAAATCGCGGAGCCTTTGATGGTGGTCACGGTTTGCTTGCCTGCGTTGATGAGGTCAGCATCGACTTCATCTTCATAGGGGAACGGGCCAATGCCGAGCATGCCGTTTTCGCTTTGCAGCCACACTTCCACGTGGTCAGGCACGTGGTTAGCCACCAGCGTGGGGATGCCAATGCCGAGGTTCACATAAAAACCGTCTTGCAGTTCGCTTGCCGCGCGAGCGGCCATTTCGTCTTGAGTCCAAGCCATGATGTTTTGTCCTTTAGATTTTGCGGTCGCGGGTGGTGCGCTTTTCGATGCGCTTCTCGGGCGTGGCATTGAGCACGATGCGGTGCACATAAATGCCTGGCAAGTGAATGTCATCTGGGGCCAATTCGCCCGTGGCCACAATGCGCTCGACCTCGACCACACAAATCTTGCCAGCGGTGGCCGCAGCGGGGTTGAAATTGCGTGCGGTCATGTTGAAGCGCAGGTTGCCTGAGCGGTCGGCCACATCAGCTTTGATAAGCGAGATTTCTGGCACAAGCGAGCGCTCCATCACATAGGTTTCGCCGTCGAATTCGCGCAGTTCTTTGCCTTCCGCAACCAAGGTGCCCACACCGGTTTTAGTGAAGAAGGCGGGGATGCCCGCACCGCCAGCGCGCAGCTTTTCAGCCAATGTGCCTTGCGGTGTGAACTCCAACTCCAACTCGCCACACAGG
This sequence comes from Comamonadaceae bacterium, assembly GCA_947374535.1. Next base: position 69,848 of record CANCCJ010000001.1, read on the forward strand.
TATTGGCGCTCGAACTCTTTGTTCTCACCCACATAGCTGGAAATCATTTTTTTGATTTGACGGGTATCGAGCAATTTGCCCAAACCAAAACCGTCTACGCCCGCGTTGTTGGCAATGACGGTCAAGTCCTTTACACCGCTGTCACGCAAGGCGTCAATCAGGGCTTCAGGAATACCACACAGGCCAAAACCACCCACCGCCATCAACTGGCCATCGGCCACGATGTCTTTGAGTGCTTCAGCAGCAGAAGGAAAAACTTTATTCAAGGGATGCTCCAAAAAGTGCAACAGTGTTTGGTTACGATACTACGTAACAAACTACGTAGTTTTCCGTAAGCACAGACCCCCGACATGATTGATTACCGCCAAGCCTTTGACCTCGCCCCCGTCGGCCTCGTGCTGTCACGCAACCGCTCCATGGTGGATTGCAACCAACACGTGTGCGACATGTTTGGCGCCACACGCGAGCAATTGATTGGCCAATCGTTTCAAGTGCTTTACCCCAGCGCCGACGAGTACGAACGCACGGGTGCACGCATTGAACTGAGTCTGAACGCCAAAGGCCTCTACGCGGACGACCGCGTGATGAAGCGCATCGATGGCCGTCTCAAGGGTGAGCCGTTTTGGTGCCACGTCACAGGCAGAGCCCTGAACCGTGCGGCACCACACGAGGCTGGCATTTGGAGTTTTGAAGACCTCAGCGCCACACGCGCCGTTCGCACCGAACTAACCGCCCGCGAACGCGAAGTGGCCGCTTTTTTGATGGAGGGCATGACCTCCAAAGAAATTGGCAAAGTGCTGGGCATCAGCCACCGTACGGTAGAGATTTACCGCGCCAAGCTGATGCGCAAATACAAGGCATCCACCACGGCAGATTTGGTTCATAAATTGGTGGTGGGTTAACGGGTGATTGGCTTGCAGCCTAAGAAGGTCGTTGATCTTTAGGCGCGTCGACCACTTCAGCTGCGGCTCTAAAGCCCTCCACCGCCGCAGGCACACCACAGTAAATAGCGGCGTGCAACAACACCTCTTGAATCTCCTCTTGGGTCGCGCCGTTGTTGAGCGCTCCACGCACATGGCCTTTCAGCTCGTGCGACTTGCCCAGCGCCGTGAGCATGGCCACGGTGATGAGGCTACGGGTTTTCAAATCCAAGCCATCGCGTTGCCAGGTGTCGCCCCACGCTGCGCGGGTGATGTGGTGCTGCATGGGCAAGGTGAAATCGGTCGCGCCGGCAAAGGCCTTGTCTACAAAAGACGGGCCCATCACTTGGGTGCGTGTGGCCAAGCCGTGTTCAAAAGCGCTGTCAGTGGGGTGTGGGTGTTTGTCTGTCATGGGAGTTCCTTGGATTCAAATCAACGCCAAGGATAATCGCCCAAACGAACAAAGCCCTTGGAGACAAACACATGAGCCGATACCCCCACCCCGAGTTGAAAGATTTGCCCGATGACATTCGCGTCAAGATTTTGGAGGTGCAAGAAAAGGCAGGCTTTGTGCCCAATGTATTTTTGGCGCTCGCCCGCCGCCCTGCCGAATGGCGTGCGTTCTTTGCCTACCACGATGCCTTGATGGTGCCCGAGTCGGTGGGCCGCGACAGCAACCTGACCAAGGGTGACCGCGAGATGATCGTCACCACCACCAGCGCGGCCAACAACTGCTTGTATTGCGTGGTGGCGCACGGCGCGATTTTGCGCATCTACGAAAAGAAACCTTTGGTCGCCGACCAAGTCGCCGTCAACTACCGCAAAGCCGACATCACGCCACGCCAACGCGCCATGCTCGACTTCGCCATGAAGGTGTGCACCCACAGCGACTTGATAGACGACGCCGACTTCGCCCCTTTGCACGCGCACGGGCTCAACGACGAAGACATTTGGGATATCGCCGCCATCACCGCCTTTTTTGGCTTGAGCAACCGCATGGCCAGCTTCAGCGCCATGATGCCCAACCCCGAGTTTTATGGGATGGGCCGCCTGCCCAAACAAAAGTAAATGGAGTGCCGCAGCGCTTGCGGCGCGTGTTGCATCGCGCCCTCTATCACCAGCGCCCTGCCCGGTATGCCACATGGCAAACCGGCGGGTGTGCCGTGTGTGCAACTGCTGCCAGATATGCGCTGCGCCGTGTTTGGCAAACCTGAGCGGCCGACGTTTTGCGGTGGTTTACAACCTGCCGCAGAGATGTGCGGCACCAACCGCGAAGCCGCATTGCTGTGGCTCACACAACTCGACGCCGCCACATCGCCCGAAGTTCTTAGGGCGTGACCATCTCGCGCACCCAATCGGGCAGGTCAATGGCTTTTTGCTGAGGGAAATCCACCCAAATGGTGGTGGCGCCGCCAGCAGCGTAAATCACCCCGGGGTTCGAGGCCTGCTCCATCGTGGCCCAGGTTTCAAACGTGGTGCGTCCGGGGTCGCTGGTGTACATCTTCATCAACACATCGTTGGGGTATTCCAGCTGTTTGTAGAAATTGCAAAATGCATTCACGATCACGGGGCCATGTCCGTCGGGCTTAGGCTCGGCATTGAATTGGCGTAGCCAATCGACGCGGGCAATTTCTAAGTAACGAAAATACGTGGTGTTGTTGACATGGCCCATCGCGTCCATGTCGCCCCAGCGGATGGGCACGACGGTCTCAAAAACGAGTTTCTTGTGATCTGGAATGTCGTATCTCATAGCGCAAACCCGTCGTCCGCCGAAATGATGGCGCCGTTGATGAAAGCGCTTTCCGCGCTGGCCAGCAACACCAACAAACCATCCAAGTCTTGTGCTTGCCCCACGCGTTTGCGCGGCAGCATGTTCACCAGCTTTTGCCCCTGCTCGGTTTGCCAGTGGTGGTGGTTGATTTCGGTGTCGATGTAGCCAGGGCAAATGGCGTTCACATTGATGCCAAAGCGGCCCCACTCCAGCGCCAAGACCTTGGTCATTTGAATGACCGCTGCTTTGCTCATGCAATATGGGCCAATCTGCGGCAACACGCGCAAACCCGCCACGGAGGCGATGTTGATGATGCGTCCACCCACCTGGGAGCCGAGCGCTGCGCCCTTTGCGCGAGCCAGCATGCGCTTGCCCACCTCTTGCGCCACAAAGAACGCGCCCTTCACATTGGTGTTGAAGGTGAAATCAAAGTCTTGCTCGGTCACGTCTTGCACACGCTGCGTGGTGCTAACGCCTGAGTTGTTCACCAAGATGTCAATGCCGCCCACCTCGGCCTCGGCCTGCTCGACAGCCGACTGAATGCTCGCCAAGCTCGTGACATCCAAGCCCACCACATGGGCTTGGCCGCCTTGGGCCTGTAACTCTGCTTGCAATGCTTGGAGCTTGTCGACACGCCGACTGGCCAAGATCACCACCGCACCGGCCCGTGACAAGGTACGCGCAAACTGAGCGCCCAAGCCGCTCGATGCGCCTGTGACCAAAGCCACACGGCCCGATAAATCCATGCTGTACGCCATTCAGGCCCCCTACTTGTTGAGTTATTTCATTATGACAAGTGCGTCTATGACAGGCCCTAAAATCTGTCTCACCTCTGACAACAGACTTGAGACAAGACACATGACACCAGAAGAGATCCTCGCCCAGTTTGGCCCACGCGAAGCTATGGAATACGACGTGGTCGTCATCGGCGGTGGACCCGGTGGTTTGGCTACAGCCATCCGCATCAAGCAACTCGCCTCTGAAAAGGGCCATGATGTTTCTGTCGTCGTGCTGGAAAAAGGCTCAGAGCCTGGCGCGCACATCTTGTCTGGCGCGGTGATGGACCCCAAGGCGATGAACGAGCTCATCCCCAACTGGAAAGAACTCGGCTGCCCGCTGAACCAAGAGGTCACGGGCGACGACATGTTGTTTCTCAGCGAAACAGGTTCAAAGCGCACACCCGATTGGCTGCTGCCCCGCAACTTCCACAACGACGGCTGCTATGTGGTGGCGCTCGGCAACGTGGTGAAGTGGATGGCCGCATACGCTGAATCCATCGGCGTGGAAATCTTCCCTGGCTTCACGGCGGCTGAAGTGCTTTACAACGACGATGGCAGTGTCAAAGGCGTGGCCACGGGCAACCTCGGCATTGGCAAAGACGGCGAACCCACCGACCACTTCCAACTCGGCATGGAGCTGCACGCTAAGTACACCATCTTCGCCGAAGGCGCACGCGGCCACTTGGGCAAACAAGTCATTGCCAAATACAACTTGGCTGAAGGTCGTGACCCTCAGACCTACGCCATCGGCGTGAAAGAGTTGTGGGAAGTCGACCCATCCAAAGCCAAACCCGGTTTGGTGGTGCACACCTCCGGCTGGCCCATGCAAGACGATGCGTTTGGTGGTGGCTTTTTGTACCACCTCGAAGACAACAAAGTCACCCTCGGCTTTGTGCTCGGCCTCGACTACAAAAACCCTTGGCTCAGCCCCTTTGAAGAAATGCAACGCTGGAAAACTCACCCAGCCATTGCCGCCCACCTCGAAGGCGCCAAACGCATTGGCTACGGCGCACGCGCCATCAACAATGGCACGCCACAAGCCTTGCCCAAAACTGTGTTCCCCGGCGGCGCATTGATTGGTTGCGACGCAGGCTACCTCAACGCCGCCCGCATCAAAGGCAGCCACGCTGCTATCAAGAGCGGCATGTTGGCCGCTGACGCTGCATACAAAGCCGTGTCTGCTGGCCGCGCCAACGATGAGCTGAGCGCCTACCCCGCCGCGTTTGACAAGAGCTGGCTGAGCCAAGAACTCAACCAGTACCGCAACTTCAAACTGTGGTTCAAAAAAGGCATGTTGGTCGGCACCGTGATGACCGGCATCGAGCAGTGGCTGTTGCCCAAGCTCGGCATCGACACACCACCGTGGACCTTGCATGGCAACAAGCCCGACCATGTGAGCTTAGAGCCTGCAGCACAGCACGCCCAAATCAACTACCCCAAGCCCGACGGCAAACTCACGTTTGACCGCTTGAGCAGCGTGTTCATCAGCAACACCAACCACGAAGAAAACCAACCCGCGCACTTGACGCTCAAAGACGCGTCGGTGCCTGTCAACATCAACCTCGCCACCTACGCAGGCCCCGAGTGCCGCTATTGCCCCGCCGGTGTGTACGAGTACGTGAAGAACGAAGACAACACTGACCGCTTGCAAATCAACGCGCAAAACTGCGTGCATTGCAAAACCTGCGACATCAAAGACCCCACACAAAACATCGTCTGGGTCACGCCTGAAGGCGGTGGCGGCCCCAACTACAGCGGCATGTAAACACTATGAACAAATATCACGCAGAACACACCTGGGTGCGCATCGAAGGCGACACCGCTTTGGTGGGCATCACCCAACACGCACAAGACACACTGGGCGACATCGTGTTTGTTGACTTCGCAGAACCGGGAAAAACCTTTGCACAAGGCACCGTGGCCGGTGTGGTCGAGTCGGTCAAAGCCGCCGCCGACGTGCACATGCCAGCGAGTGTGGAAATCCTCGAACAAAACGAAGCCTTGCGCGCAGACCCGTCACTGGCCAACAGCGACCCCGAGGGTGCAGGCTGGTTTTACAAGGTCAAGCTCAGCAACCCTGCCGAGCTAGCTGGGCTAATGGATGCAGCGGCTTATCAGGGCATCACGGGCTAACTTTCTTTCGTTGACGAGGCGCTGCTTGTGGCAGGCAGCGCCGCCCTCCTCAGAGACTTCGTCACGATTGCGTCGGTCGGCGCTGCCTACCCCAAGCAGTTTCTTGCGGGTCGTTTTTTAAAGCGCCTGCCCCAAGCGCGCAATCCCCTCTTTGATCTTCTCCACATCGGCGGTCGCAAAGCTCAAACGAATCGCGGTGGTGTCTGGGTTGCTCGCAAAGAACGGTGCGCCCGGCACAAAGGCCACGCCTTTTTCAATGGCGCGTTTGGCCAGCTCTGCACCATCTTTCAGTTTGCCGCCTGCGCCGGTGAGGTTGGCCCAGAAGAACAAACCGCCTTGCGGTTGGGTGAACGTCAAGGCATCGCCCAGCTCGCGCTTGAGGGCGTCGCCCATGGCTTGGGCGCGTTCAGCGTAGACGCTGCGCACATGCGCCAAGGTGGCAGGCATGCGGCCGGCTTTGAGGTAATGCGCAGCGGTGGCTTGCGCGAAGGTGGAGGTGTGTGCGTCGCTGAACTGTTTGCACATGGTGGCGCGGGCCAACAGCTCGGGCGGGGCAATCATCCAGCCCACGCGCAAGCCGGGCGACAACACTTTGCTGAGTGAGCCACAGTGAATCAACCACTCACGGCTACCCGGCACTTGGTCGCTCAGAGCGAGCAAGGAAGGTGGCGGCGCTTCGCCAAAGTACAGGTCGCCATAAGGGTCGTCTTCCACCACCACGGTTTTGTATTTAACGGCGAGTTCGAGCACGCGCAAACGGCGCTCTAAGCTCAATGTCGCACCACTCGGGTTGCCAAAGGTGGGGATGAGGTACACCAGCTTTGGCTTGTGTTGCACCATCATTTCTTCGAGCTTGTCCACTTGCACGCCGTGCGCGTCAATCGGCACGCCCACCACCTGCGGGCCGTACAAACGGAAGCACTGAATGGTGGCCAAGAACGTGGGGCCTTCGACCAAGGCCACATCATTTGGGTTGAGCAAGGTTTTGGCAATCAGGTCCAGCGCCTGTTGGCTGCCGGTGGTGACGATGAGGCCGTTGGCATCCAAGCCCTTCACGCCCTTACTCGCCATGAAGGCGGCGAGTTGTTCGCGCAGCGGGTTGTAGCCCTCGGTCGCGCCGTATTGCAAGGCAGCGCCTGGCTCTTCGGTCAGGGCGCGGTTGCTGGCTTCGCGAATGCCTTCCACATCAAACATCGCGCTGTCGGGAAAGCCACCTGCAAAGCTGATGATGCCGGGCTTGCCTAGTAGTTTGAACAGTTCACGAATGGCGGAGGTTTCAACATTATTGAGGCGGTCGGCAAACTGCATAGATGAAGGCATGGTGGGGAATAATGGTCGGATGAAAACACAGCACATTGAGCCTTTTTTTGCGACGCTGAAAGCAGCCAATCCGCAGCCCAATACCGAGTTGGAATATACCAGCGTGTTTGAGTTGCTCACCGCTGTGCTGTTGAGCGCACAAGCCACCGATGTGGGTGTGAACAAAGCCACGCGTCAGTTGTTCCCCGTGGCCAACACACCGCAACAAATTTTGGATTTGGGCCTCAATGGCCTTGAGCACCACATCAAGACGATTGGCTTGTTCCACAGCAAAGCCAAGCACTTGATGCAAACCTGCCGCATCTTGGTGGAGCAACACCACAGCGTGGTCCCGCGCACGCGCGAGGCATTGGAAGCCCTACCGGGCGTAGGCCGCAAAACAGCCAACGTGGTGTTGAACGTGGCTTTTGGCGAGCCAACGATGGCGGTGGACACGCATATCTTTCGCGTGAGCAACCGCACGGGCTTGGCCCCAGGTAAAACACCGCTGGCGGTGGAGATGCAATTGATGAAACGCATCCCGCCTGCCTACCTCGTGGACGCGCACCATTGGCTTATCTTGCACGGGCGCTATGTGTGCCAGGCGCGCAAGCCGCTGTGCTGGCAATGTGCTGTGTCGGCGTACTGCGACTTCAAGCCGAAGACGCTCAAGCACTAACAGACTTAGACAATGAGGCTACGCAAGACATCGGCGCTCATGTGCTGGTCTAGGTAATCGGCCAAGCCTTCAAACACCGTTTCTAACGTCGGCGTTTGTGCGCCGAACAAGGCTTGAAGCACAGCGGGCTCTTCAAACAAACCGTGCAGGTACGAGCCCATCACATTGCCTGCGTCGTTTTGCCACGCAAGGCCGGGCATCACCTCATGCGCCACTTGACCCGCTGCGGCCATGGCTGCATGCGCCTGCGTTTGGCCGTGGTGAATTTCGTAGCCGTGGGCTTGCACGCCCGACAACGCAGCCCACGCACCCCGCAGCGCACCAAACTTCGCTGATGTGCGCAGCACGGTTTTATCAGCGGCGAATTGCGTGACCACCGGTAGCAGCCCCAAGCCTGCGGCGTTGCCATCAATGCCGTGGGTGTCAATCAAAGCCTCACCCAACATTTGCAAGCCACCGCAAATACCCAACACGGCACCACCCTGCCCTGCGTGTTTGGCGATCGCCGCATCTAGGCCCTGTGCGCGCAGCCAAGCCAGATCGCTGCTGGTGTGTTTGGAGCCGGGCAAGATGACCCAATCATTTGCCTGCAAACCCGCTAAATCTGCAGGGCTGCGCGCCCACAGCAAGCGTACACCGGGGACGTTCTTCAACGGTTGAAATTCGTCGAGGTTGCTGATGCGTGGGTAAGCGATGACGGCGACCGTCTTGTTCACAAGGCCTGTGGCGCGGCTGCGGTCATCGAACACACCGTCTTCTTCGGGTAAACCGTGTTGCCACCACATGGGTAGCACGGCAACCGTCGGCACGCCTGTGAGTTCTTGCAGCATCTCGGGCGCAGGTGCAAGCAGCGATGCATCCCCTCGGAATTTATTGAGCACAAAGCCGCTGATGCGCGCTTGGTCCTCGGGCGGTAGCAAAGCCCAAGTGCCATAGAGGTGAGCGAACGCACCGCCTTTGTCGATGTCGGTCACCAGCAAGCAACGCGCATCGCCATGACGCGCCACACGCAAGTTAACGATGTCGCTGGCCATGAGGTTGATCTCGGCGGGCGAGCCCGCGCCCTCGATCACCACCACGTCATTTTCAGCGCGCAAAGCGTCTAGCGAGGCGGCGATTTGCGGCCACACTTTTTCACTGCGACCTCGCCACGGTGTGTTGGTAAGTTCAATGTTGACTTCGCCTAGCAGCACCACTTGGCTGTGTGTGTCGGCCTCGGGTTTGAGCAGCAGCGGGTTCATGCGCACATCGGGCTCGGCTTTAGCCGCTAGCGCTTGAAAATATTGGGCCGAGCCCACCTCGCCTAGCCCGTTGTGCGAGGCCACCACGCGGGCGTTGTTGCTCATGTTCTGCGCTTTGAACGGCGCAACTTTGAGACCTTGGCGCGCATACCAGCGGCACAACGCGGTAGTCAGCCAGCTTTTACCCGCGCCGCTGGAGGTGCCCAACACCATCACACACTTGGCCGTCATGGCGAAATCCTTTTGGTCTTCAATTTAATCTTCGATGCCGCGTTGCGCGGGAATGCCTGCATTGAAGGCGTGTTTGATTTTCGTCATCTCGGTCACCGTGTCCGCCAGCTCAATCAGCTCGGGCGGGCAACGCCGACCTGTCAAACACACATGCGCGTGTTTGGGCCGCGCACGCAAGGTGGCCAACACGTCGTCCAAAGGCAACCAACCGTAAATCAGTGGGTAGGTGATTTCGTCCAACACCACCAAGAAAAACTCGCCGCTCAAAATCTCCGTCTTGGCTTTTTGCCAGCCGTCTCGCGCGAGCTGTGCAGAGTGTTCTAGGTCTTTGCTTTTCCAGCTAAAGCCGTCGCCTAGGCCCTCGACTGGAATGCCCAGTTGTTCGAACACGCGGTGTTCGCCAAAGCGGGCGCTGGGCACTTTCATGAACTGGTAAATCTTCACCGCTTTACCACGTCCGTGGGCACGTAAGGCCAAGCCAAATGCGGCTGTACTTTTGCCTTTTCCATCGCCCGTGTTGACGATGACAAGACCTCGTCGGTCAGCCTGCTGCGTGACACGCGCGTAGTTAACGGGCGGCTGTTCGATGTTCATCGCATTGCGTCCGCTTAGAGCTTGGGCACTGCCACCCACTGGCCATCCAGCGCGTGAATGGCAATGCGGCTGTCAAAGACGGCTTCTACCGCGCGGTGCGTGGCGGCATCAGCGCACGCGCCTTGGTGCGCGATGCGCCCGGCTTGCATGACCACCATGTCGTCTGCATGCAACGCCATTCCCACCTCGTGCAACACGCTGATGACGGTGGTGTGTTGTGCGGTGAGGCAACGTACTTGCTCTAGCCAATCCACTTGGTGTGGTGGGTCGAGGTTGGCCAAAGGTTCATCCATCAACATCACTTGCGCTTGCACGGCCATGGCACGCGCCAGCAGCACACGCTGACGCTCGCCGCCCGACAGTTGACCTAACGCACGCGCTCGCCAATCCCACGCCTGCGTGGCATGCAAAGCAGTTTCGACCACCGCCCTGTCATGGGCACTGGGCGCAGCCAACCATTCTTGATGTGGCATACGGCCTAACATGACCACGTCCCACACTTGCAAATCGTCAGAGGCCAATTCGTTTTGGCCCAACCACGACAGCTGCTGTGCGCGCAGCTTGCGGTCCATGGCCATCAGTGCTTGATCAAACAAAAAGATACGGCCATGCACGGGCAACAAACCCGCCAAGGCTTTGAGCAAGGTAGATTTACCTGCACCATTGGGGCCCACGATGCTGGTCCATCGGCCTGCAGCGAACGACACATCAATGCCATGCAGGACCTCTTGCCCAGCCAGAGACACATGCACATTCTGCGTACGCAAAGCCATCAACGGGGCGTTCACCGCGTGCCCCTCATGGTTTGGCTGCGGTACATCAGCCACAGCAAATAGCCGCCGCCCAACACCGCGGTCAGCACACCCACTGGCAGCTCTTGCGGCGACAGCAGCGTGCGGGCCAGCAAGTCAGCGGCCAACAACAGCACGCCGCCCATCAGCGCGGAGAGCACCACCATCCAGTTGTGCTTGGTCTTCACCAACGATCGCACCAAATGCGGCGCCGCCAAACCGACGAAAGCCACCAACCCTGTTTGCGCCACCGCTGTGCCCGTGGCCAAGGCCAACACGCACACGAGGGCCACACGCACCGGCGCGAGTGGCAAGCCCAAACTCAAGGCGGTGGATTCACCCAAAGTCAATGCATCAAGCACGCGACTCAACGCGAAAGCAAGCAGCATGGACAACAGCAACACGCCCAGCATCAACACGCAAGCGTTCCAGCCGATGAAGCTGGTGGAACCCAACAAAAAACCTTGCATGCCCTGCAGAACATCGGGACGCATGAGGGTGATGAGAGACGCCATGGCACCGAACACCACGCCCACGATCACACCGGCCAACAACAAACGCAAAGTGTGTTGCACGCCGCGCGCCAATACCAGCGTCAGCAAGACTGCCAACACCGCGCCCACAAAGGCCGCGCCCGTCAAACCCAAACGCACCAAAAATTCGGTCGCAAACGGGTTGCCACCAAACAAAGCCAAAGCCACTGCAACCCCCAACGACGCGCCCGATGCGCTGCCCAACAAATAAGGATCAGCCAAGGGGTTTCGAAACAAGCCTTGCGCCAAGGCCCCAGCCAGGCCTAGCAAAGCACCCGCCGCGCAAGCACCCACGCTTCGCGGCAAACGGATGTCCCACACGATTTGCCAAGCCACCTCGTCGTGCCATGCATGCAACCAACTCTCGAATCCTGTGCTGCCCACGGCACTGCCCGTGGCAATGCCCATCAAACACAACACCAGCAAACTCAAAGCAATGACCAATGCAGACCAAGGTTGCGCACGATGTGTCATGGCTGGTCTTTCGTTTTATCGGAAGCTTCTGTTTTGCGCCCCTCAGCCTTGTCAACCAAACACTTGGCCATCAAACGAGCCGCCTCGGCCATGCGCGGGCCTGCGCGCACCAACACATCGGACTCGGCGGGCTTGAACGTGCACACACGCTGTGCACGCATGGCCTGCATGGTTTGCCAGCCAGGCCGTGTGGCCATGTCGGCATAGTTGCTGTCGCCCACCATGATGAGGTCGGGCTGCGCACGCACCACAAACTCGGGGTTGATTTTGGGGAAGGGCCCCAGCGAGGCTGGCAAGATGTTGCGCGCACCCAAGCGCTGCAATGTCTCGCCAATGAATGACGACTCGCTCGCGCCATACGGCGCACGGCTGACTTCGAAATACACGCGCTGGCCTTTGGCTTTGGCAGGAATTGATTGCGCAGCGGCATTCACCGCCGCATCGATGTGGCGCCACACACGCTCGCTCTCTTGCACGGGCACATCTAAGGCCTGCGCCACGATACGCATGACGCGCTGCACATCGGCGTGTGAGCGTGGCTCCAGCGCGAGCACCGTGAGGCCCAAGGCTTGGAAGCGCTCTGCACCACGCGCCGATGTGGCCATCAACACCAAATCGGGCTTCAACGCCACCACGCTCTCAATGTTCGGATCGATCCCGCCGCCCATGCGCGGTAGCGTGTTGATGCTGTCGGGCCAGTTGGAGTAACGGTCTACGCCCACCAACTTTTGGCACTGCCCCAAGGCGCACACCGTTTCGGTGAGTGACGGCAAGAGACTGACGATGCGCTGCGGCGGTTTGGTGATTGTCACGTCGGTGTTTCGGTCGTCGCGCAACACCACGGCTTGCGTGGCGCTGGTGATGAGCCACAACATCCACAACGCGGTCATGCGAAGGGTTGCCAAACGCTTAAGCATAAGTGGCCTCCCACTGCTTCACGATCTGGTGCAACTGCGCCACGCCGTCGGTCAACGCCGCAGGGCCTGGCTGCAAGATATCGGCTGATTTGATTTCAAACAGCTGTTGGTGGCGCACGGCCGGCACGTCTTGCCAGCCTTCTCGTGCAGCCACGTTTTCGGCTCTGAATTTTTTACCGCACCACGACCCAATGATGATGTCGGGCGCACGGTCAATGATGGTTTGGCTGCTCGCAATGATGCGGTCTTTGCCCATTGGCATTTGCGCCAACTCGGGGAAACAATCGTCACCACCGGCAATGCTGATCAGTTCGGACACCCAACGAATACCGCTGATGTGGGGCTCATCCCACTCTTCAAAATAAATCTTGGGGCGACGTTTCAAGGTCGCCGCAGATTTTTGGATGTCGTCCAACTGCGCACGCATGTGCTGCAAACGCTGCAAGCCCTGCTCGGCTTGGCCAACCATCGCCGCGACTTGGTAGAGCATGGAAAAAATCTCATCCACGCTGCGTTGGTTAAACACCGTCACCTGCACACCCGCACGGATGAGCAAGTCCGCAATGTCTGCCTGCAAATCAGAAAAGCCAAACACGCAATCGGGCTTGAGCGCCAAGATCTTGTCAATCTTGGCGCTCAAGAACGCGCTGACTTTGGGCTTCTCCTCACGCGCACGACGCGGGCGCACGGTGTAACCCGAGATACCCACAATGCGCGCCTCTTCCCCCAGCATGTACAGCCACTCTGTGGTTTCCTCGGTGAGGCAGATGATGCGGTGGGGAGAGTAGTTCATCAAAAACGATTTTGAACGGTAAGCATGAACGTTCTACCCGCTTCTGGATAGACTGATTTCAACGTTGGATTGCATCGAGTTCTCAAGTTGTAATAACTTCTATCAAACAAGTTATTGATGCCGGCAGATAAAGTCCAAGAGTCAATTTGTTGGCTATAACGCATATTGAACAATCCGTAACTTGGAATTTTGTCTGAGCAAGTATTATCAAAATCACCTGTCACACGCTGCGTCGACACCAATTGAACAGCAGCCATCAATGTTTGCGTTGAGGACAACTTATGAATCGATCGGGCCGTCATAGTTTGCTGCGGAACCATTGGGACCTGGTTACCAGCAAAGGCTCCCTCTCTAAAGGTAGCTCTGCGATTGGCATATTGAAGACCTGTCTCCCAACCTGCATTGATCTTCGCATTCATGTCTAGCTCAATGCCTTTACGTCGGGTGGGGTCGTAATTGATATTTGAAAAGTTATCAGCTGACAACCCAATTTCATTAATCAAATCATGTTGATACAAGCGGGCTGACCAACGCCCCCAGGCCTCTTTACTTCGATATCCTGTCTCTGTATCACGAGACGTTTGAGGCTTCAACAAATTCACAGTATTTGGTGGGCAACCAAAGAAGGTTGAACACGTGAATTCATCTGCATTGGCCAATCGAAAGCTAGTGCCCAATCGGCCAAATACTTCTGCCTTTTCTGATGTTTTGAATGCTGCCCCAGTCTCCCAACTGGTATTGTTAATTTCAAGCTTTCCCGAAAGATCGCCAAAGGCCTGTCTTTCAGAAAGTGTTCGACGAGCACCAACAAATGCTTGAGCCCCCAAGGAGTTGCTTGTCACTTCATAACGCGTGTAGGCGGCATCCGACTTTTGATCAATTGAAGCATTACCAAAGTTAGAGCCTTGGCTTTGGTTCCATTGCTCTCTGTCTAAACCTAATAGAACACGGTGCTTTAAATCATTGGCATAAAACTCGCTCCATCCACGAACACCCATTCGATTGAAAACCGTTTGATTTTTTGAAAAATAATCGTCTACGTAAAAATTTGACTCGACTTGCAACAATTTGCGATTGAAATCGGCCGCTACTTTCCAATCTCCTATCGGTGCTTCTGCACTTAACAAAAGACTATTCGATTCAGTTTTTCCGTTGTCATTGGGCTTGTATGTTTTTGTTGGATTCTGATTGAAGTCACTGACGGTCAAGCCACCTGGTAAACCGCCAACTGTTGTCTGATTCGCAAGTTGCATAGTCAACAATGATTGACCTTCGCTCCACGTTGCGCGTCCTACAAGATTGCGTTCTCTGTTACCAAAGTTGTTACGGTGGTTATCCGTGTCAAACGTATTGGCGGAAAGCTGATAGCGCATTGCGCCATGACCCGCTCTTAAAGTTGCACGAGCGTCAGTTGTACCCAAATTACCCGCCCCAAAAGAAACAACCCCGCCAGGCTCATCAGCCCCTTTCGAAGTGATGACATTGATAACTCCGCCTGTTGCACCTTCGCCATAAAGTACCGAACCACTGCCTCGAACAATTTCAATTCGCTCAATACTATCCACGGGAATCCAAGACAAACCGCCACCGCTTGAATCCCCTTCATTCTGTCGAACACCATCAACCAGAATCACCACATTGCTTGATGCCGCCGCACCAAAGCCTCGAAGATCCAAGGTTTGATCTCGGCCGCCAGCAGCATCAATGCGCCCAGGTACACCACCAATCCATCGAATAGCCTCGTTAGCGGTTGCTGAACCAGATTCCTGGATTTCTTTTGCCGTAATGATTTGGACTCCTTGTGGCAACAGACGCGGATCTTGAGGCATGCGTGTCGCAGAAATAACCACGGGATTAATTTCTTCAACTTGCGCCTGAACGCTAGCAGAAAGAGCCAAAGACAAAATAGAAAGCGCAGGCGCAAACGCACGCGCACGGAGACGAATAGATTTCTTCATGATTTAAAACCAACTTTGTGTGCTCTCACCGCCTTCCCCGACAGTGCTTGAGCGATTTAGCAGCGCGTTTTTGGACGCACCGCCACCTTGTTGGCCGGTATCCGGGCTGGCGGAGACTACCTCTGTCGCCTTCCCAAGCGCTTGTTCAAGGCGCTCAGTGGCTTGTGTGACAGAAGCGGAGCCAAAGGGCTCGTCCGCTTGACCGTTGCGGGGGCAGCGCAGGTTGGGTGTTGTCGAGCGAGCGACGCGACCTTCCTGCTTCCCGTTGAACTGCGGCATGTGAACCACACCGCGAGCACCAACATTGGCAATTTTAACAATTAACCTTTCAGCCACCTTAAAATGCAGGGGCCATGTCACAAACACCCCTGATTGATCAAATCACACAACGCGTGGAGCATTTGCTGCTGCGCCACGAAGAACTGCAGCGCACCAACGCTTTACTCGCCAGCCAAGTGCAAGAGCTGACACACGAGCGCGACTTGCTGAAGTCGCGTTTGGGCGCAGCGCGCCACCGCATAGATGCATTGATTGATCGCCTACCCCAAGGCACGGACGCCAAGGCAAAGGACAACGCGTGAAACAAATCGAAGTTCAAATCATGGGCCAAGGCTATGTGTTGGGTTGTCCCGAAGGCGGCGAGACGCGCTTGAGCGAAGCGGTTGGCAAGGTCGACCAAGCCATGTGCAAAATTCGCGATGCGGGCAAGATCAAAGCGCGCGACCGAATCGCGGTGTTGGCTGCACTCAATTTGGCGTTCGACCTGACCGATCGCCCCGCCTCTATCGCCAGCACGACGACAGGCTCAGACAGCGGCATCCCCAGCACCGATCTGCACAACTTGCTACAGCGCATGGATGCAGTGCTCGCACGCGACAACCAGCTGATCTGACGCCCTCTACAATCGAGGTGTCTGCAAGTCCTTAGGGCTTTATATTTCCTTGAACCAATGCTCATTGAGCCAGGGCTTGGAACATCGTTTGATGAGCGTGAGCGTCTCGCGTCAGATGAACCCAACGTCAAACTGACCTCGCCCACCTGAACCCCCGGTTCAGGATGACGGTCCTAGGGAGCCTTGCAGACACCTTCTACTTTTTCAAGGCCTGCCCTCCCATGGACCTCCAACCCCAACTGATTCTTCAACTCGCCGTGCTTGGTATTTGCACGGGTTTTTTGGCGGGCCTGCTGGGTATTGGGGGCGGCATGGTCATGGTGCCGTTCATCACCTTCATGCTGTCACAACGAGGTGTGGACGCCAGTCTTGCCGTCAAGATGGCGATCGCCACGTCGATGGCCACCATCATCTTCACCTCCATCTCCAGCGTGCGTGCGCACCACAAGCGTGGCATGGTGCGTTGGGAATTGGTCAAAGGTTTGGCCCCTGGCATTGTGCTAGGCAGCATGATCGGTAGTTTGGGCGTGTTCGCCTTGCTCAAAGGCTCTTACTTGGCCATCTTTTTTGGTTTGTTTGTGGGCTTCTCAGCCACGCAGATGTTCTTGGACAAAAAGCCAGCCCCGACGCGCCAAGTGCCTGCTACCGCTGGCCTCATGGGTGCGGGTGGTGTGATTGGTTTTATCTCCGGCTTGGTGGGTGCGGGTGGAGGCTTCATCAGCGTGCCGTTCATGACATGGTGCAATGTGGCCATTCACAACGCGGTGGCGACCAGCGCAGCGTTGGGCTTTCCCATTGCGGTGGCCAATGTGGTGGGCTACATCATCAGCGGTATGTCAGTGCAAGGTTTGCCTGACGATGCATTTGGTTTCATCTGGCTACCCGCTTTGGTGGTGATTGCGGCATGCAGCGTGTTCACCGCACCCCTAGGCGCTAAAGCTGCGCACATGCTGCCAGTGAAGAAACTCAAACGTGTGTTTGCCAGCGTGCTGTATGTGTTGGCTGCCTATATGTTTTACAAAGGCATCACGGGCTAATTTATTGCGGCACCAAGCACCACGGTGCTTGGTATTCGACCAGGCCCATCCACAAGGCCCAGCCCGAGCTAGCGGCCAGTGCAGCCCCAGCCAAGCGCACACCCCATGCGCCACTGCGACCATCTACGACCGGCACGCCGCGAAGGCGCAACCAAACCCAAGGGCCAATCGTCAGCACCATTGCACTGCCCAGTGCAAACAGCGCCATCACGCCCGCACCTTCAAGCGGGCTGTTGCTAAGTGCAGCCACTAAAAGCGCGCCGTATAGCAAACCGCAAGGCATCAAGGCCCACAAGATGCCCAGCAACACGGCGCCACCATGGCGCAGCTTGAGGTGTGCCGTTAAAGCCTGCACGCGACGCCAAATGCTGCGACCAAAGCCTTCGAGCCAAATAGGTTGCTCCCCGCGCCAAAGCAACAACACACCGATCATGAAAGCCAAGATGTGAAGCAACGTCCACAAGGGCCTAAACGCGGCTGACTGCGTGCTGAGCCAGCCCACGCCTTGCATGGTGGTAGCGGCCAGCGCACCCAAGGCGCTGTAACCCATGATGCGGCCCAATTGAAATAAGAGCATGGCCGAGGTGCCCTGCCCGCCTGTTTGTTTTTGTGCGGCTCGCCCAATACCGGCGCAAGCGGCCCCGCACATGGCCAAACAGTGCGGCCCGCCCGCTAATCCCATGAGGAGTGCGGTGAGGGCCAAAGTTGTGTTCATCAGATGATTCTAGAGAACCTTGCGCGGTTCTTGTCGGCTTGGAGGTATTTGTCAAAGATCATGGCCACGCCACGCACAAAGAACCAGCCCAACTCGGTCACATGAATGCCAGTCTCATCGACGAGTAACAAGCCTTGCTCTTGCATTGCAGCCAATGCCCCCAGCTCAGGAGCGAAGTACTGCTTGAAGTCAATCAAGTGCGACAACTCTACCGACTCAAACAACACACTGCCCTGGCACATCAACGCCATGATGACGGTGCGGCGCACCAAGTCATCCCGCGTCAAGGCCATACCGCGCACCACCGGCAGACGGCCTTGGTTAAGCAAGTCGTAGTACTCGTTCAAGGTTTTCACGTTTTGGCTGAAAGTGGGACCCACGCGGCCAATCGACGACACGCCCAAAGCAATCAGATCGCAATCGGGTTGGGTGCTGTAACCCTGAAAGTTACGATGCAAGCGGCCTTGACGCTTGGCCACGGCCAGTGCATCGGTGGGCAGCGCAAAGTGGTCCATGCCGACGTACACATAGCCAGCGGCCATCAACACGCGCATGGCGCTAGAAAGCATGACCAGCTTAGAGGCCGCAGGTGGCAAGTCTTGTGTGTGAATGCGACGCTGCGGTTTGAAGCGCTCAGGCAAATGCGCATAGGCGTACAAGGCGATACGGTCGGGGCGCAGCTTCACCACTTGATCTAGCGTGCGTTCAAACGTCTCTGGTGTTTGCATGGGCAAGCCATAAATCAAATCGACGTTGATCGATTCAAAGCCTAGCTCGCGTGACGCGGCCACCAAGTCAAACACCTGCTCAGCGGGCTGAATGCGGTGCACGGCTTTTTGCACACTGGGCTCGAAGTCTTGCACGCCAAAACTCAGGCGGTTAAAGCCATGTGAGACCAAAGCGACCAAGCGCTCGCGGTTGACGGTGCGTGGGTCAATTTCGACGGAGTATTCGCCACCAGGCACAAAGTGAAAATTGCGGCGCAGCATGGTCATCAACTGAGCCAACTCGGCGTCACTCAAAAATGTGGGGCTGCCACCACCCAAGTGAAGCTGCGACACCGCTTGGCCTTGACCCAAGTGCACCAGATTTAAATCTACTTCACGCTCTAAGTACCGCAAATACTCAGCGCCACGTTCATGGTGCTTGGTGATGATCTTGTTGCAGGCGCAGTAATAGCACAGCGATTCACAAAACGGGATGTGCACATACAAAGACAAGGCGTAGGCCTTGGCGCCTAATCCCTCACGGCGCTGCTCTAGCGCGCGCACATAGTCGTCCTCGCCAAAGGCCTCCACAAAGCGGTCTGCCGTAGGGTACGAGGTATATCGCGGGCCCGCGACGTCATAGCGACGCAGCAGGTCTGGGTTGAGGACAAGAGAATGCATAAGTTCACATCTAAATTTGAGATCCATAATAGGCCGACAAGTTCACCTAGAGCTTGACCTGCATCAACATAAGACTGTCTGCATTCATGGACTCAACCAGTATCAAAGTCGCCTGCTCCAACTGCAATTTGCGCGAACTGTGCATGCCTTTAGGCTTGAGCGATAACGAGATGACGCGTGTCGACGAAGTGGTGGCCACACGCCGCAAAGTAGCTCGCGGTGAAAGCCTTTTCAGAAACGGCGATCGGTTCAATGCGCTGTTCGCGATTCGCACGGGCTTCTTCAAAACACGAATTTCCACTGAAGATGGGCGTGACCAAGTGACGGGTTTTCAGATGGCCGGTGAGATCATTGGCCTTGATGGCATCGTCAGCGACCGCCACACCTGCGATGCCATTGCCCTAGAAAACGCAGAAGTGTGCGTGATGCCGTTTGACCGAATCGAAGCGTTGTCGCGCGAAATCACATCGCTGCAACGCCATGTGCACAAAATCATGAGCCGCGAAATCGTGCGAGAAAACGGTGTGATGTTGCTGCTGGGCAGCATGCGCGCCGAAGTGCGGTTGGCGGCGTTTTTACTGAACTTATTCCAGCGTCTACACGCCAGAGGCCTGTCTCAAACTGAAGTGATTCTGCGCATGACGCGCGAGGAGATTGGCAGCTTCTTAGGTCTCAAGCTTGAAACCGTCAGCCGTACTTTTTCGAAGTTTGCCGAAGACGGCATCATTGACGTGAAACAGCGTCACGTGCGCATTTTGAACCCTGATGAGCTCAAGCTCATCGTGAACGCTCAGACCTGCCAGCCTTGTTAAGCTGAGACAGCCTCGCAACACACCTCTTGTTTAGGGCAGCCATCGGGGCGCTCAGTCGGCACTAAGGGGCAACGGTTCATCTCAAACGGTGAGATAGACAGCAAGGTGGTCAACGCGCTAGACCCAGCCGTGATAACCCAGAAAGCAAAAAACGACAAGGTGTAGACGCCTTGTCGCGATAGCTCAATGGGCTGACCCAGCCATTGCATGTCTTGCGGGTCCACAAAAGCGAATACCAGCACTTCCAAAACGCCCGCCACCAAAAAGGCGGGCCATGCAATCCACATCATTCTTTGAGCCAACATTTCAACTCTCCTTAAAAAGAATTGAATTCAGTTTAGGTCCGAATGTCTCGCAAAAGTTATGGGGTTTGCGCGGGGGTCTCTTGTTTGGGGGCCTCACGCTTTGGCGTGACCACATGGTTACGTGTTTCCATGGCGGGTGCGAGTTGCATGTTGCGCTCAGCAGCCAAAGTCTTGTTGATGTCTAAACCACGGCGGTAGTAGTCCTCTGCCACCACAGGGTCAGGAATGCGAATTGCAATTGCCAAGGTGATGAAGCCAGCCACGACAACTGCAGCAGGACCCGCAATGATGAGCCAAACGTGGCCGTATTGCCACCAAGGCTTGGTATCAAGTGTGTTTTGTTTCATTGTCATTTACCGAGGAACGATGAACACAGATTTTTCGACCACAAACTCATCGGTGCCCGTGGCCTGAATTTCAAACATGATTTTGTGCGAGCCGCCTTCGACTGAGCCATAAGGAATGTCTGCACGCAGCACCACCCAGCGGGCTTGTGCAGGGTCCACCATCACATCGGTATCCGTGGTGATTTTCAAACCAGGCAATCCCTTGACCGACAAATGGAAGCTTTGCACCGTCTCTGCAGCATTCATGATTTGCAGGCGGTAGACGTTTTCCAAGGTGCCGTATTCGGTAATGCGCGACAAGGTCGAACGGTCACGCACCACATCCACCCTGAAGGGCGTACGCAGACTGATTGAGACCAAGAGGCCAACGGTCACTGCCACCAAAATCATGGTGTAAATCTGAATACGCGGGCGCTTCAGGCGCTGCCACATTTGTTGCGGCGTCCATTTGTTATCCATCGCGTTTTGTGTGGAGTAGCGCACCAGGCCACGGGCATAGCCCATCTTGTCCATCACGGTATCGCACACATCAGCACAAGCGCCACACCCAATGCACTCGTATTGCAAGCCATCACGAATGTCAATGCCCGTCGGACAGACTTGCACGCACAAGGTGCAGTCCACGCAGGCACCCAAATTCATACCGCCGACTTCCGACTTCTTAGAACGTGGGCCACGCGGTTCACCGCGCTCGGTGTCGTAGGTGACGATGAGGGTGTCGTTGTCAAACATGGCGCTTTGAAAGCGCGCGTACGGGCACATGTATTTACACACCTGCTCGCGCATGAAGCCTGCGTTGCCATAGGTGGCAAAAGCGTAGAAGAACACCCAGAAAAGTTCCCACGAACTCATTTGCGTCAGAAAGAACTCCATCGCCAATTCGCGGATGGGTGTGAAGTACCCCACAAAGGTAAAGCCCGTCCAGATCGAAAAGAAGATCCAGATGAGATGCTTGTACCATTTCTTCACCAACTTCTCTAACGAGAAGTCGCCGTCATCCAACCGCATGCGGGCTGAGCGGTCACCTTCTACCTTGCGCTCAATCCACAAGAAAATTTCGCTGTAGACCGTTTGCGGACACGCATAGCCACACCACAAACGCCCAGCCACCGCAGTGAACAAAAACAGCGCTAAAGCGGAGATCACCAGCAAACCGGTGAGATAGATGAAGTCTTGCGGATACAAGACCAAACCAAAAATATAGAAACGGCGCGTCGCTAAATCAAACAACACCGATTGACGCGTGCCCCACTCAAACCAAGGCAAGCCGTAAAAC
This sequence comes from Comamonadaceae bacterium, assembly GCA_947374535.1. Next base: position 91,733 of record CANCCJ010000001.1, read on the forward strand.
ACCAATTGCGTCAGGACAACAAAAATCCAGCGCCAATAAGCAAACACTCCCTCGACAGAGCGAGGGTATATTTTTTTCGATGCGGCATAAAGCGAAACCATCGCCTCGTCTGCAGAGCCCGAAGGCTCTGGAACGATGGGGATGGTCTTGCGCTGCCTAGAGTCGTCAGCAGAATTCAAAGTGTTTTACTTCGTTGCAGCAGGTTTATTTGAGAAGCCCCACACGTAAGCAGTCAACACGTGAATTTGTGATTCAGTCAAACGGCCCTCTTGTGCAGGCATTTGGTTGATTTTACCGTTGTTGATCATGGCCGTGATGGCTTCTTCGCCCCAGCCGTGCAACCAAATCTTGTCGGTCAGGTTGGCAGAGCCGATGGCTTGAATACCTTTACCATCAGGACCGTGACATGCAGCGCAGACACCGAACTTGGACTTGCCCAAAGCAGCACGCACGGAGTCGTGTGGGCTACCAGACAAACTCAACACATAGTGAGACAAGTTACGAATGTCATCCGGTGTACCCACTGCGGCAGCCATTGGAGGCATTTGACCGATGCGACCTTTGGTGATGGTCTCTTTGATCTTGTCAGGCGTACCGCCGTGCAACCAATCGCCATCGGTCAAATTAGGAAAACCTTTTGAGCCGCGTGCGTCATAGCCGTGGCACTGGGCGCAGTTGTTCATGAACAAACGCTCGCCCACCGCCATGGCTTTGGGGTCTTGTGAGAGTTGCTCAGGTGTTTGTGCGCTGAAGGCAGCGTACAAAGGCTCCAAGTCTTGGTTGGCCTTGGCCACCTCAGCTTCGTATTGACCTTTAGAAGTCCAACCCAACTTGCCGGCGTAGCTGCCCAAACCTGGGTAGGCAACGCCATACACAACAGCAAACACCATGGTGATGATGAACAACCACAACCACCAACGTGGCAGGGGATTGTTCATTTCACGCAGGTCACCGTCCCATACGTGGCCGGTCGTGCCATCGTCTGTGTCGTGCGCGGCCACCTTAACTTGGGCCGAGAACCACAACAAAAATGCGCAATACACGACACCAAAAATAGCAATGCCCGCCACGAAGATGGACCAAAAATTACTTGTGAAATCACTCATGATTCGATTCCTTTACAAAGGCCTTTAGGCCTTAGTCTTGATCGAGGGGCAGCTTCGATGCTGCCTCAAAATCTTCTTTGTTACGTCCGGAAAAAGCCCACACCATGATGCCAACGAACACGGCAAACGAAAGCAACGTGGTCGCAATACGCAGATCAGTGACATCCATGGGTCTCTCCTTTATTTGAGCGCGAGGCCCAGTGATTGGAGGAAAGCAACCACAGCTTCGATCTCAGTTTTACCCGTGACGTCTTCTTCTGCTTTTGCAATTTCTTCATCCGTATAAGGCACGCCCACTGTGCGCAATGCCTTCATGTGTGCAGGCATCGCTGCGGCATCGACCAAATTTTTGGCCAACCATGGGTACTCGGGCATGTTGGACTCAGGCACCAAATCGCGTGGGTTATTCAAGTGAATACGATGCCATTCGTCGCTGTACTTACCGCCCACGCGAGCCAAGTCTGGACCGGTGCGCTTGCTACCCCATTGGAAGGGGTGGTCATAGACTGACTCACCTGCCACCGAGTAGTGGCCGTATCGCAATGTTTCGGCACGGAAAGGACGGATCATTTGTGAGTGACAGTTGTAACAACCTTCACGCACATAGACATCACGGCCTGCCAACTGCAAAGCGGTCAAAGGCTTGACGCCTGTGACAGGTTCAGTGGTGGACTTTTGGAAGAACAAAGGCACGATCTCAACCAAGCCGCCGAAGGCGACAACGATCAAGATCAACACGATCATCAAAAAGTTACTGGTCTCCACGCGTTCGTGAGAGAAGCCTTTGGAAGTGTTATCAGACATTTATTTCTCCTCAGGCGTGTGCAGGTGCTGGAATGGCCACGGTCACGGTATTGCCAATGGTGGCCGTCTTGACCACGTTCCACAACATGATGACCATGCCGCTCAGGTACAACAGGCCACCGCCCACACGAATCACGTAGAACGGATAAGTGGCTTTGACGCCTTCAACAAAGGTGTAGGTCAATGTGCCGTCCGCATTGATGGCGCGCCACATCAGACCTTGCATCACACCGGCAATCCACATCGCAGCGATGTACAACACGATGCCGATGGTGGCCAACCAGAAGTGAACTTCGATGGCTTTGACGCTGAACATTTCCTTGCGGCCGAACAACTTAGGAATCAAATAGTAGATAGAACCCATGGACACCAAGCCCACCCAACCTAAAGCACCTGAGTGCACGTGGCCGACAGTCCAGTCTGTGTAGTGGCTCAAGGCGTTCACAGTTTTGATCGCCATCATGGGGCCTTCGAAAGTGGACATGCCGTAGAACGACAAAGACACGATCAAGAAACGCAAGATAGGGTCGTCACGCAGTTTGTGCCAAGCGCCAGACAAAGTCATGATGCCGTTGATCATGCCGCCCCAGCTAGGTGCCAACAAGATGAGCGAGAACACCATACCGACGGATTGTGTCCAGTCAGGCAAAGCGGTGTAGTGCAGGTGGTGAGGACCCGCCCACATGTAAGTGAAGATCAAAGCCCAGAAGTGAACGATCGACAAGCGATACGAGTACACAGGGCGACCAGCTTGCTTAGGAATGAAGTAGTACATCATGCCCAAGAAACCAGCCGTCAAAAAGAAGCCCACGGCATTGTGGCCGTACCACCACTGGACCATCGCGTCTTGCGCGCCAGCGTAAGCAGAGTAAGACTTCATCATGCCCGCAGGAATCGCAGCGCTGTTGACGATGTGCAACAAGGCCACCGCAATGATGAACGCACCGTAGAACCAGTTGGCCACATAAATGTGCTTGACCTTACGAATACCCACCGTGCCAAAGAACACCACAGCGTAGGAAACCCACACCACAGCGATCAAGATGTCGATGGGCCATTCGAGTTCAGCGTATTCCTTACCTTGGGTGAAACCCAAGGGCAAGCTGACCGCTGCCGCCAAGATGACCAATTGCCAACCCCAAAAGGTGAAAGCAGCCAATTTAGGCATGAACAAGGCCGTGTGGCAGGTACGCTGAACCACGTAGTAACTAGTCGCGAACAAAGCACAACCGCCAAACGCAAAAATCACGGCATTGGTGTGCAACGGACGCAAACGGCCGTAGGTCAACCAAGGGATGCCAAAGTTCAATTCGGGCCAAGCCAATTGAGAGGCGATGATCACGCCCACCAACATGCCAACCACGCCCCAAACCACCGCCATGATGGAAAACTGCCGTACAACGGTGTCGCTGTAGACGGCTTGCTCTGATGAGTTCATCGGTCACCTTTCATTAACAAACCAGTATCGTCAACTCCCGCCAACGGGATATTGATTCAAATCAATCGTCGCGAAGAATACGCTCGCCTTCTTGCTCCACGCTGTCAAATTGCCCCTTGTCAATGGCCCACCAGAGGCCACCCAAAATACAAAGCACCAAGAGCACTGACAGCGGAATCAATAAATACAAGATATCCATCAAAATCCTTTGGTGAGCCGTAAAGAGTTCAATACAACCCACAACGAGCTCAACGCCATTCCCAAACCCGCCAACCAAGCGGGTAACCAACCCACCACAGCCAAAGGCACGCAAACTGCGTTGTAAGCCGCAGCCCACACCAAGTTTTGTTTGACCACCCGCAGGGTATGCCGCGCCAACTTGACGCTTTGCGCCACCACCAACAAACTGCCGCCCATCAACACCAAGTCCGATTTGGACTGCGCCAAGGGCACGGCATTACCAAACGCCATCGACACATGCGCACCAGCGAGGACGGGGCCGTCATTCAGTCCATCCCCCACCATCGCCACGCGTGCGCCTTGCGACTGCGCGGTTTGCATGCGAGAGAGCTTGTCTTGCGGCGTACACGCGCCAAACGCTTGCTTGATGCCCACCTGCTGCGCCACTTGTTGCGCCGACTCAGGCCGGTCGCCAGAGAGCAACCACACATCCACGTTCAAGTCTTTCAGGGCTTGCACCGTTTGCACTGCATCAGCACGGACGTCTTCAGACAGTTGCCAGCTTGCTAGCCACTCGTTTTCACTGCATAAGTGTACTTGGCAAACACTGGCTTTATCGGGTATTCCCTTGGTTTTTGGCGCACAAAACGCAGCAGAACCCAAGCGAACCAACCCGTTCAGATGCCCCTCTAGCCCTTGACCAATCATTTCGTTGACATCTTGCACGTCTGGTGCGGGGGCACTTGCGACAGCGTTATGTGCCTGCACCAATGCGCGAGACAAAGGGTGGAGCGAATGTTTGGCCAGCGCAGCAGCCAAACCCAGCGCGTATTGGGGCGTGATGCCCTCGCCCGTCAGGATCTGTGTGACGCGCTGACCGTCTTGAGTCAGCGTGCCAGTCTTGTCAAAAATGAGCGTATCAATTTCAGCAAGGGACTCTAAGGCTTGCAGATTGCGCACCAACACCCCATGACGCGCCAAATTACCGGCTGCCGCCAACATGGCCGCAGGCGTAGCGAGCGACAAGGCGCATGGGCAGGTCACCACCAGCACAGCCACAGCCACCATCAAGGCATGGCTGGGACTGCTCGGCCACCACCACACCGCTGACAAAGCGGCTAGCAGCAAGACGCCGATTAAGAATGGTTTGGCAATGCGGTCTGCCAGTTGCGCCAAGCGAGGTTTTTGCAGCGAGGCGTTTTCCATCAAAGACACAATTTGCGAGAACTGTGTGCCCTCACCCACCTGCACCACCCGTACCGTCACAATGCCACTGAGGTTGTAACTACCAGCCACCACCGAGTCGCCCACACCACGGGCTTGCGGGCGCGACTCGCCTGTGAGCAAGGCCTCGTCAGACAAGGTCTGGCCTTGCAATATCACGCCATCGGCGGGAAAGCTCTCGGAGGGCAACACGCGAATCACATCGCCCACCAACACGCGGCGCACCGCTACGCGTTCAAACTCGCCATTGGGCAATTGACGTTCCACGCTATCCGGTAAACGGTTCATCAACGCCTCCAGCGCCCCCGCTGTGCGATCACGCACACGCAATTCCAACCACCTTCCAGTAAGCAAAAAGAAAACAAACATGGTGAGCGAGTCGTAATACACCTCGCCGCCAAACAGACCATTGGGCTCAAACGTGGCTGCCGAGCTGAGCAAGAAGGTAATAACCATCCCCAAGGCCACCGGCAAATCCATGCTCACGCGACGCGCACGGATGTCGCGCAAGGCGTTACCAAAGAACGGCCCACATGAGAAAAACACGACTGGCAATGTCAGCACCCAAGATGCCCAGCGCAACAAAAACACCATATCTGGGGTGATGTCGCCTTCGTGCGCCACATACGCCGGATAGGCATACATCATGACCTGCATCATGCAAAAGCCCGCCACGAGCCAACGCCACAAGGCGCGTCGGCCTTCTTCGTGGCGCGCTTGACGAAGGCTGCTGTCAGCCGCTGGCAAAACACCGTAGCCGGACTTGGCAATGGCGGCCATCCAATCAGACGGCTTCACGCGCGCGGCGGACCACACCACTTTGGCACGGTGCGTCGTCGCATTCACCTCGGCCGATTGCACGCCGGGCACCGACATGAGGGCCTCTTCCACTGTGAAAGCGCAGGCCGCGCAATGCATGCCTTGAATCACCACATGCGAATCCCAACAGTCGTCAAGGCCTTGGGTGCTGGTGGGTTGATGTGGCTGGCTAAAGCGCAACCACTCTTGGCGGTCATCGAGCAGCGCCGCCATTGAAGTATCAGAATGCATAAGGGGTGTAGCCTAACGGCTTCGTCTTATCCCAGTTTGACGCAGGTCAACATGCACAACGCGACATGCGGTAAGCTGCGACTGAAATCAACAAAAAGGAGCAGTTTATGTACAAACGAATTTTGGTAGCCACCGACGGTTCTACTTTGTCAAAAAAAGCTGTGGCCAGCGCCATTGAATTGGCTGCGGTTACAGGCGCAGAACTGGTTGCTGTCAAAGTGACACCGCGTTACCCACAAAGTTACTTCGAAGGCTCATTGCCTTTGAGCGTGACCGAGGTTTCCAAGATTGAAAAACAATGGACAGACACCGCACAAAAAGTGGTGGATGCCGTGGCCAAATCGGCCAAAGCGAAAGGCGTCACTGTCAAAGCCGTAGTCGTCAAATCAGACATCGTGTCTGACGCTGTACTTGCCGCCGCCAAAAAGCACAAGGCCGACTTGATCGTGATGGCCTCACACGGCCGCCGTGGCATCAAGCGCTTGTTGCTAGGTAGCGAAACACAGCAAGTGCTGACGCACGCAAGCGTGCCGGTGTTGGTATTGCGCTGATCGCGCTTGAGCTGCACGATGAAAAGCCGCTCTGTTGAGCGGCTTTTTCTTGGGATCTTCGCTTGGGGCTTAGGCAGTCAAACGCAGTTTGGCCTCTTGGTACTCACGCTTCAAACGCGCCACCAACTCAGCCGCAGGCACCACAGCCTTGACTGCAGCAATACCTTGACCACAACCCCAAATGTCTTTCCACGCCTTTTGCGCACCGCCGCCGAAGTTCATGTGGCTGGGGTCGCTCTCGGGCAAGTGTTCGGGGTCTAAACCAGCTTTTCGAATGGAAGGCGCCAAGTAGTTGCCGTGCACGCCGGTGAACAGATTGCTCAACACGATGTCATCAGACGTACCATCTACCACGGCTTGCTTGTAGTCGTCAGCCGCGCGCGCCTCTTCGGTCGCGATGAAGGCCGAGCCAATGTAGGCAAAGTCTGCCCCCATGGCTTGAGCGGCTAACACTGCACCACCCGTGGCTATCGAACCGCTCAAGGCGACGGGGCCATCAAACCATTCGCGTATTTCTTGCACCAACGCAAACGGGCTCTTCACGCCTGCGTGACCACCCGCGCCTGCAGCCACAGCGATCAAACCATCCGCGCCCTTTTCAATTGCTTTCTTGGCGAACTTGTTGTTGATCACATCGTGCATCACGATGCCGCCGTAGCTATGCGCCGCTGCGTTAACGTCTTCTCGCGCACCCAGCGAGGTGATGATGATTGGCACTTTGTACTTCACACACAGCGCCATGTCGTGCTCTAAGCGGTCATTGCTTTTGTGCACGATTTGATTGATGGCAAACGGTGCTGCCGGTTGGTCGGGGTGGTCTCGGTTGTACGTTGCCAACGCCTCGGTGATTTCAATCAACCACGCCTCCAACTGTTCCGCAGGACGTGCATTGAGCGCTGGCATAGAACCCACCACACCGGCCTTGCACTGTGCGATCACCAGCTTCGGATTGCTGATGATGAACAAGGGCGAAGCAATGACGGGGAACTTGAGCGACTGAAAAACTTCTGGCAAACGTGACATATCAAACCCTTCAGAAAGTTCAGGGCACCTCAAAGTGCCCTGATGATGAATCGGTGAATTTTTTCTGACGTTATCGCTTAGAAGGCATCCAACGCCAGCTCCGTCACGCTGCCCGCGCCTTCCACGATGCTGTCACGCAGGCCTGGCACTTTGGTCAAGATGTGGTCGGCATAGAAACGCGCAGTTGTGATTTTGGATTGCATGAACACCACGTCTTCGCCTTTGTCCAGCTGCTTTTCGGCCACCAACAACGCACGCGCCATTTGCCAACCCGCCACCAAGTTACCCGTGAGCATCAAGTAGGGCACGCTGCCTGCAAAGACAGCATTGGGGCTGGCTTTGGCACCGGCCACCACGAAGTCAACCACGTCGAGGAAGGCTTCGCGTGCGGCCTTCAAGCGTGCGGCCACGGCCTTGGCATTGGCGCTACCGCTTTTGAGTAAATCAGCTTCGGTGTGGGCAATTTGTGCAGCAATGCCTTTGGCAGTCTGCCCGCCGTCACGGCCTGTTTTACGGCCGATCAAGTCATTGGCTTGAATGGCGGTCGTGCCTTCGTAAATCGTCAAAATCTTGGCATCGCGCATGTACTGCGCCGCGCCTGTTTCTTCGATGAATCCCATGCCCCCATGCACTTGCACGCCAAGGCTGGTGACGTCCAAGCTCATCTCGGTGCTAAAGCCTTTGACCAGCGGAACCAGAAATTCATAGAAAGCCAAGTTTTCTTTGCGTGTCTCAGCGTCTGGGTGATGGTGCGAGGCGTCATACGCAGCAGCTGCCACCGTAGCCATGGCGCGGCAGCCTTCTGTGTAAGCGCGCATGGTCATCAACATGCGGCGCACGTCGGGGTGGTGAATGATGGGGGCGCTGGTTTTCATGCTGCCGTCCACAGGGCGGCTTTGCACCCGATCACGCGAAAACTGCACGGCCTTTTGGTAGGCGCGCTCAGCAATCGAAATGCCCTGCACACCCACGGCGTAACGTGCGGCGTTCATCATGATGAACATGTATTCAAGCCCACGATTTTCTTCGCCCACAAGGAAACCAATCGCACCGCCGTGGTCGCCATACTGCAACACGGCGGTGGGGCTGGCTTTGATGCCCATCTTGTGTTCAATGCTCACGCAGTGCACATCGTTGCGTGCGCCCAGTGAGCCGTCTTTTTTAACCATGAATTTGGGCACCACAAACAAGCTGATGCCCTTCACGCCTTCCGGCGCACCTTGCACACGGGCCAACACCAAGTGAATGATGTTCTCGGCCATGTCGTGTTCACCGTAGGTGATGTAAATCTTGGTGCCAAACACCTTGTAGGTGCCGTCTGGCAGAGGCTCGGCACGTGTACGCACCGCAGCCAAATCAGAGCCGGCTTGTGGCTCTGTCAAGTTCATGGTGCCGGTCCACTCACCCGAGATGAGTTTTTCAAGGTAAGTGGCTTTCAAGTCGTCAGAGCCAGCCGTCAGCAACGCTTCAATCGCACCATCGGTCAACATGGGACACAAGGCAAAACTCATGTTGGCGGAGTTGAGCATTTCGCCACACGCCGCGCCAATGGTCTTTGGCAAACCTTGGCCGCCAAAGTCTGCAGGGTGTTGCAGACTTTGCCAGCCGCCTTCGCAATACTGTTGGTAGGCTTCTTTGAAGCCGGGCGTGGTGGTGACTTGGCCGTCTTTGAAGAACGAGGGGTTCTTGTCGCCTTCCCAGTTCAAAGGCACGAGCACAGACTCGTTCAACTTGGCGCACTCTTCGAGCACGGCTTGAGCGGTTTCAACGCCCATGTCTTCGAAAGCTGGAATTTGGGCCACTTGTTCGAGGCCAGCCAAATGTTCCATGTTGAACACCATATCTTTGATGGGGGCGATGTAACTCATGTCGATGTCTCCAAAATCAAATGCCAAGAAAAAGCACCCCGAAGAGTGCTTTTTTTAATACAGACTTAAAGGGCTGCAACCAGCTCAGGAATGGCCACAAACAGGTCAGCCTCCAAGCCGTAGTCGGCCACCGAGAAGATGGGCGCCTCTGGGTCTTTGTTGATGGCCACGATGACCTTGCTGTCTTTCATGCCCGCCAAATGTTGGATGGCACCGCTGATGCCGCACGCCACATACAGCTGAGGCGCCACAATCTTGCCGGTCTGGCCCACTTGCAAGTCGTTGGCGGCGTAGCCTGCATCCACGGCGGCGCGGCTGGCACCGATGGCGGCACCCAGCTTGTCGGCCAACGGGATCATGACTTCGTCAAACTTCTCGGAACTGCCCAAGGCACGTCCACCCGAGACGATGATCTTGGCGGCGGTCAACTCAGGGCGGTCATTCTTGGTGACTTCACGGCCCACGAAGCTGCTCTTGCCTGAGTCGGTTGCAGCAGCCACAGTTTCCACGGCAGCGGAACCACCGGTAGCAGCCGCAGCATCAAAGCCTGTGGTGCGAACCGTGATGACTTTGACCGCATCGCTCGATTGCACGATGGCAATGGCGTTGCCTGCGTAGATGGGGCGCTCAAACGTGTCTGGGCTGTCCACCTTGGTGATGTCGCTGATTTGACCCACATCCAGCTTGGCTGCCACGCGAGGGGCCACGTTTTTGCCGTTGGCTGTTGCGGGGAACAAGATGTGACTGTAGTTTTGGGCGATGGCCAAGACTTGGGCTGCCACGTTCTCGGCCAAACCGGCTTCGAGCGTTGCACCGTCAGCGTGAATGACTTTGCTCACGCCTGCGATTTGGGCCGCGGCGGCGGCGGCGGCACCAGCATTGTGGCCAGCCACCAGCACATGAACGTCAACGCCAATAGCGGCGGCGGCGGTCACTGTGTTGAGCGTGGCGGGCTTGATGGAGGCGTTGTCGTGTTCTGCGATTACGAGGGATGTCATGTTCGTATTTCCTTAAATTACCTTGGCCACGTTTTTGAGCTTGTCCACCAAAGTCGCCACATCGGGCACTTTGATACCGGCGCTGCGCTTGGCTGGCTCGGTCACTTTCAAGGTCTTGATACGAGGGGTCACGTCCACACCAAGGTCTTCAGGTTTGAACACATCGAGCTGCTTTTTCTTGGCCTTCATGATGTTGGGCAAGGTCACATAGCGGGGCTCGTTCAAACGCAAGTCGGTGGTGATGACTGCGGGCAAGGTCACTGAGAGCGTCTCTAAGCCTCCATCGACTTCGCGGGTCACGCTGGCTTTGCCGTCGGCCACTTCCACTTTAGAGGCGAAAGTCGCTTGCGGCATGTCCGCCAAGGCAGCCAACATTTGGCCGGTTTGGTTGCAATCGTCGTCAATCGCTTGTTTGCCCAAAATCACAAGACCTGGCTGCTCTTTGTCGATCAAGGCTTTGAGTAATTTGGCCACGGCCAAGGGTTGCAACTCTTCGGTGGTCTCGACCAAGATGCCGCGGTCTGCACCGATGGCCATCGCGGTACGCAAGGTTTCTTGGCATTGGGTCACGCCGCAAGACACGGCGATCACTTCAGTGACCACGCCTTTTTCTTTGAGACGCACAGCTTCTTCTACCGCGATCTCATCAAACGGGTTCATGCTCATCTTGACGTTCGCAATGTCAACGCCCGAGTTGTCCGACTTCACGCGGACTTTGACGTTGTAGTCCACCACGCGTTTGACAGCGACCAAAACTTTCATGGCAAAAGCTCCAATTTTTAGATTAAACAGATTGACGTTTACGTAAACGTCACATTGTAGAGTTCAAAGCATGCTTTTCTAAGCACGACCGTGCTTTTTTAGGGAAGTCCCTATAAAAACGCGGGTTCAATGGCGAAGAACGACCTCTTGAGGCGAATGCACCAACATCACACCGGCTGCGCGCAAAGCGCTCAGCGCCGCAATGTTGACACGCGAGCGCGTCAAGGACTGGCCATTGACGGGGTCTTCCATCCAGAAGTTCAAATTAAAACGCAAACCTTGTGGCGCCACCTCGCCCAACAAGGCTTGAGGCAGCGGCGTGGGCAACACCCACTCGGCGCTGAGCGCAGCTTGCACCAGCAAGTCTTGCACACGTGCCACATCGCTTTCCAGTGAAACCCAGTAGGAACAGGTTTGCAACAAGTGGCGACTTTCTAGTGACAAGTTCTCCACGCGCTGGGTGAGCAACAGTTCGTTAGGCACCACCGATTCGCTGCCATTGCTGGCCCGCACCAAGGTGTAGCGGGTTTTGATATCGGTCACACGGCCTTCAAAGCCATCCACACGCACAAAGTCGCCAATACGCAGCGAACGCTCTAACAAGATCACGAAACCGCTGACATAGTTGGCCGCCAATTTCTGCAAGCCAAAACCAATACCGACGCCCAATGCGCCACCCAAGACCGACAACGCCGTCAAGTCAAAGCCCAGAGAAGACAGGGCAAACAAAGTACCGATCACCAACAGCAGCACACGCATGGCGTTGGCAGCGACTTTGCGCATCGACAAATCGTCAAACGCGCGGTTCAAAACCCGTTGCTCTAGCGTGGCAGACAACCAAAGCGCTAGCACCAACACAAAACCAGAGGTGAGGATCACGTCCAAGACATGCGACACACTGACGCGCGTCTTGCCCAGCACAAACTGCAAGCTATCCAGCTCGTCCATCAAGGGCCCCCACAGGCCCGTGACCCACAACACGGCCAAACCCCAAGCCAGCCATGACACCACTTGCTCCAAGATGCGCGCCCCGCGAGAGTGAGGGAAAGCCGCCGCCAATACCCGCGCAATCAAGCGAATGAGCACCAAAGACACCAACACGGGCAGCGCTACTTTGAGCACGGGCACATGCTGGACTTTCGTCAACACCAGCTTCAAGCCATAGGTGAACACCAATGCCAAGGCCGGGAACAGCGCCCCATCGATCAAACGTCGACCAAACAAAATCGAGCCCTGCGCTGTGGTGCCACGACCCAAGGCCCAGCTCACACCCCAAGCCAAGGCCAGACACACGGCCAATCCGGCCAATTCCAAAGCAATCGCTGGACTTTGTAAGTCCAGCAGTAATTCTTGTAAGTCGTTCATTTTTTAAATATCCGCCAACACGCGCAAATGCGCTTCCACACTGCGGCTCAATGCACTCAAGTCGTAGCCACCTTCCAAGCAAGACACGATGCGACCCTTGGCATGGCGCCCCGCAATCTCACGGATGCGGTAGGTGATCCAGCTGTAATCTTGCTCGGTCAGACCCAACTGGCCCATGTCGTCTTCACGGTGCGCATCAAAACCTGCACTGATGAAAATCAGCTCGGGCTTGAACGCTTCCAAGCGTGGCACCCAGTGGGTCTCAATCAACTCACGCACTTCCATGCCTTTGGTGTAGGCCGGCACAGGAATGTTCACCATGTTCGCTGCCGGGTTGTCCACGCCCTTGTAGGGGTAAAACGGATGCTGAAAGAAGCTGACCATCAACACGCGGTCGTCGCCGCTCAAGATGTCCTCGGTGCCGTTGCCGTGGTGCACATCAAAGTCAACCACCGCCACACGTTTGATGCCATGGCGCTCTAGGGCGTACTTGGCCGCGATGGCAACGTTGTTGAAAAAGCAAAAGCCACCCGCTTTGTTGCGCGACGCATGGTGGCCAGGTGGGCGAATGGCGCAAAACGCATTCTCCAACTCACCGGCGATCACCGCATCAGTGGCGGCAATTGCCGCACCGGCTGAGCACAAGGCGGCTTTCCACGTGTAGGCGTTGATGGCCGTGTCGGCGTCCATGTGCGCGTAGGCGGGACCGCCTGCCTCTAAGTCTTCGACCAACTGATCGGACAAGCCACGCAACGACGCGATGTACATGCGGTCATGCGCCAACTCAATATCGGCCAACGGCGCCTCGGGCGCCTCCATGGCCGTGAGTCCCAAATCAACGCCACTGATGAGTAGGCGGTCTTGGATGGCACTGAGTCGTTCTGGACATTCAGGATGCCCTGCCCCCATTTCATGCTTCGAACACATGGGGTGTGTGTAGTAACCAGTTTTACGCATTGTTTTATCTAGGTACGTGGCCAACGTTTGTCTCTGAATTCTTCTAAGTCAGCTTACCATGTCGACCTTGCTTTTCCCCTTGCAAACTCTGCGTGAACACACATAAGCCCCCGTTTTATATGGCTTTTCAGCCAGCTCTTGTTCTGCGTCAAATCGCTATGGCGTTGTGGCTGGTCGCGGTATTCGCCTCCGCGGCGCAAGCCAAGCCACACCCCAAAGCGCACAAAAACACCGTCCACAAAGAGCAAACCCAAGGCCCCGCCTTCGGCAAAACACCCGAAATACTGGCCCTCGCCGATGAGTTGGCAAAGCAACATGGGCTGCCGCAAACGTGGGTGCGCAAGCAGCTCAGCAATGCGCATTATTTGAAAGACGTCCCCAAACTCGTGATGCCGCCGCCCGTGAGCGTGCCTAAAAATTGGCGCGCCTACCGCGAGCGCTTCATTGAGCCGCGCCGCATTGAGGCTGGCATGCGGTTTTGGCAAACCTACTCAGGCGACCTCGCCCGCGCCGAGCAAACCTATGGTGTACCCGCCGAAATGATTGTGGGCATCATCGGCGTAGAAACCTTCTACGGCCAACACATGGGCAACTACCGTGTGATGGATGTGTTGACCACGCTCACGCTGAACTTTCCGCCTTCTCACCCACGCGCAGCCGAGCGCCAAGCGTTTTTCAAATCAGAGTTGGGCTACTTCTTGGTTCAGGCACACCAACAAGCCAATGCCACTCTCACCGGCAGCTTCGCAGGCGCCATGGGCTGGCCGCAATTCATGCCATCCAGCGTGGCGAAGTTTGCGGTGGACTTTGATGGCGATGGCCGAATCGATCTGCGCAACAGCCCCGTGGACGCGATTGGCTCAGTGGCCAATTACTTCAAGGCCTTTGGCTGGCAAACTGGCATGCCCACGCACTACCCCGTGAGTTTTGATGAAGCGCGTTTAGACAAGCCCACTCTGCTGGCCCCGGACATCTTGCCGTCTTTCAGTGTGAGCAACTTCATCGCCAAAGGCGCGGTACTGGACGAGCAAGCGCAAAAACACAACGGCCCCTTGGCATTGGTTGAACTGTTCAATGGCGACGAACCGCCCAGCTACGTGGCAGGCACGGAGAACTTTTATGTGGTCACCCGCTACAACTGGAGTAGCTACTACGCGCTGGCGGTGATTGAGTTGGGGCAAGCCGTCAAAGCAAATCGGGCTTTGACTGCCATGCAATCTAACGCACGCTAAGACGCTGTTGATCAAACGCTTTGCGATAAGGCTGCCACCATGAACCCGTTGAACCCCAAAAAACTTCACCTAACCAAATGGACGGCGGTCACACCCGTGGCGAAACAAAAGCATTTTTTGGTCAGCCGGGTGATTCAACCTGCGTTACCCACCGACCCGATTGAATTGGTGGAAATCGAAGCCGTATTTTCAAAAGCCACGCAGATCATTCCGTGGCGCGATTTGCAAGACGACAGCGTTTGGCGGCAGGGATGGGTTTGACTAGACGCTGTATCTAGGGCAACGAGCGCTTGTCTTGGATTTCACGCGCCACCACATCTTCGACCTCTTGAGACTTGGCATCCGCATGTTGTGCGCTCCCATGCTCCTCATGCCATTGCCCATCGCTGGTACGAAACCAACTGTGACGTTAAACAGGATGCTGCGCCAGCGCCCACTGCACATGCTCACGCACCACCTCGCTGGCGTGCGTGAGATGCGCTTGCAGCGCTTGACGCAAAGCTGCATTGTCTGCATGCCGCAGCGCGTTGCCGCCCGCCACCGCCAAATTACGCAACCAGCGCACATGGCCGATGCGACGAATGGGGCTGCCCTCGGTGTAGCGCAAAAACTCTGCTTCGGTCCACATCAACAAACGGGCCATGTCTTGCCCCACCAAGCCTGCGCGCACATCGAAGTCGGGCAAGGTGGAGGTTTGCGCAAACTTGTTCCAAGGGCAAATCAACTGGCAGTCGTCGCAGCCGTAAATGTGGTTGCCCATCAAAGGGCGCAGCGTCACATCAATCGCGCCCTCGTGTTCAATCGTCAAATACGAAATGCAGCGGCGCGCATCCACCAAACCCGGCTGAAGAATCGCCTGCGTGGGGCACACATCGATGCAAGCCGTGCATTGGCCGCAATGCGCGCTGGTGGGCTCGGAAGCGGGCAAGGCCACATTCAGAAAAATTTCGCCCAAGAAAAACATCGAGCCCGCTTCGCGGTTGAGCACCAAGCTGTGCTTGCCGCGCCAGCCTTGGCCGCTACGGGTGGCCAGCTCGGCCTCCAGCACAGGGGCCGAATCGGTGAAGGCGCGGTATTCAAGGCCATTGGGCTTCAAAGTGTCGGCCAACAAGGCGTCGATTCGCTGAGCCAGCGTATCGAGCCGATGGCGCAACACTTTGTGGTAATCGCGCCCTCGGGCGTAGACCGACACCACAGCCTCGCTCGGGTTGCGCAAACGTTGCCACTCAAGGTCTTGCCAGCCCTCAGCAGTGTCGCGCGGCAGATAGTTCATGCGGGCGGTCAGCACACTCAGGGTGCCTGGCACCAGCTCGGCGGGACGCGCACGCTTCATACCGTGGCGGGCCATATAGTCCATGCTGCCGTGGAAGTTTTGAGCCAGCCAATGTTGCAAATGCGGCTCGGCCGAAGACAAATCCAAAGGGGCCACCGCAATTTGAGAAAATCCCAGTGATTGCCCTAAAGCCTGAATTTGCGTGAGCAACAATTGGTAATCGATAGACAACGGACACCTTTGAATAATTTGCCCATTGTAAAAACTCTTGTTTGGCCCGATGAAGCCGCCACCGCCGCGTTTGCCACGCAGCTGGCCGCTGCATTGACACGCGCCAACTTGAATGCTTGCATCGCCTTGCACGGCGATTTGGGTGCGGGCAAAACCACCTTTGTGCGCCACCTGCTGCGTGCCTTAGGCGTCGAGGGCCGCATCAAAAGCCCGACCTATGCCGTGGTCGAACCCTACACGGTGGCGGTTGGCGAGGTGTGGCACTTTGACTTTTACCGCTTCAGCGACCCACGCGAGTGGGAAGACGCTGGCTTTCGCGACATCTTCGCCAGCCCCGGTTTGAAGCTGTGTGAGTGGCCGCAAAACGCCGCCGGCGTGATGCCCACACCTGACCTCGAGCTCAACATCCAAGTGGACGAAAACGAGCAACGCCAAGTGCAAGCAACCGCCCTCACCCTGCGCGGACGGGAGTTGCTGGCATGACGCAGCCAAACGGCAATCAGGGCCATCACGGGATCAATCGCCGCAGCCTGCTGCAAGGCGGCTCACTCGCCTTGCTACTGGGCAGCGCCGACATTGCTTGGGGCGCCAGCATCGTGGCTGTGCGCGTGTGGCCTGCCGCTGCTTACACACGCGTGACGATTGAGAGCGACACAGCCCTCAAAACCGTGCCCATCTTCGTCGCCAACCCACCACGTTTGGCCGTGGACATTGAAGGCATCGAACTCAACCCCGCCCTCAAAGAACTCGTGGGCAAAGTGCGCTCGGACGACCCCTACATCACAGGTGTACGTGTGGGCCAATACAACGCCAACACGGTGCGTTTGGTGCTGGACTTGCGTCGGATGGTCAAGCCACAAGTGTTCAACCTGCAGCCTGTCAAAACAGGCAATACACACTACCAGCACCGCTTGGTGCTCGACCTCTACCCTTCTGAAGTGGCCGATCCACTGGAAGCCTTGATCGTTGACAAACTCAACGGCGGCAATGCGTTTGCCAACTCACCCTCAATGACGGCCACGCCAGCACCGCCACCCAACACCAAGCTCGGGACACATACCGACCCCGTGGGTGATTTACTGGCCAACCAAAACCGCAAACCCGAGTTACCCACACCTGCCGCGTCTGCGGCCTCGGCCCCCATCACCACCGCAGCCTCGGTGGCACAAGAACCGCAAGACGGCGAGCGCTACATCATCGTGGCCCTCGACCCGGGCCACGGCGGTGAAGACCCAGGCGCCATTGGTCCGCGCGGCACCAAAGAAAAAGACGTGGTGCTGCAAATCGCCCGTCGCATGCGCGAGCGCATCAACAGCGCCGTCATCAAAACCAAGCACGGTCCACTGCCTATGCGGGCTTACCTCACGCGCGATGCCGACTTCTTTGTTCCGCTCAACCAACGCGTTGAAAAAGCCCGCCGCGTACAAGCCGATTTGTTTGTCAGCATCCACGCCGACGCCTTCCTCACGCCCGATGCACGCGGGGCCAGCGTGTTTGCGCTCAGCCAAGGTGCGGCATCGAGCGCACAAGCGCGTTGGATGGCCAAACAAGAAAACCGCGCTGACTTGGTGGGTGGTTTGAACATCAAAACCCAAGACGCCGCCGTGCAACGCGCCTTGCTGGACATGAGCACCACCGCGCAAATCAACGACAGCTTAAAAATTGGCGTCGAAATGCTGGGGCAAATTCGCCGCATCGGCAAACTGCACAAACCGCATGTCGAGCAAGCCGGCTTTGCTGTGCTCAAAGCGCCTGATATCCCCAGCGTGTTGGTGGAAACCGCCTTCATCAGCAACCCCGACGAAGAAGCCCGCTTGGTCAGCGACACCTACCAAAACGAACTCGCCAACGCACTGATGAAAAGCATCGAGCGCTACTTCTCACGCAACCCACCACTGGCGCGCACACGCAACACCTGAGCCCCCATGACAGACGCAACCGAACAACCCAAAAACCCCTTGCACGGCATGACGCTGGAGAAAATTGTCACGGAGTTGGCCGACTATTACGGCTGGGAGGGGTTGGGCGAGCGCATCAACATTCGTTGCTTCACGCACGATCCGAGCGTGGGCTCTAGCTTGAAATTTTTGCGCAAAACACCTTGGGCACGCGACAAGGTGGAGAGCTTGTATTTGTTCATGCTGCGCGACATGCGCCGCGCGGAACGTGGTTTTTAACGGGGCTTCTAAAGCGTTTTTAATCCGCGCTGACTTGCGGCGCGCGCGAAGCTTTCCACGAGCCATAGGCCGCCAACGCGCTGGGCACCAAGATCAAAGCCCAAATGATTTTTTCAAGGTTTGACTTCACCCAAGGCATGTTGCCAAAGAAGTAGCCCGCCGTCACGATGCCGCCCACCCACAAGGCGCCACCGGTGATGTCAAAGAAGGTGAACTTGCGGCGCGTCATCTGCGCCACGCCCGCCACAAAGGGCGCAAACGTGCGCACGAACGGCATGAAGCGTGCGGCCACCAAGGTCACGCCGCCATAGCGCTCGTAAAACGCATGTGCCTGTTCAAAAGCGCGGCGGTTGAACAACTTAGAGTCTTCCCACGCAAACACCTTGGGACCAAAGAAGCGACCCATCGTGTAATTGGTTTGGTTCCCCGCCACCGCTGCACAGAACAACAAGGCCAGTGACAGTCCATAGTCCATCAAGCCCACGCCACACATGGCGCCCACCACAAATAACAGCGAGTCGCCGGGCAGGAAAGGCATGACCACCAAACCGGTCTCCACAAAGATGATGAGAAACAGCAAGGCATAGACCCATATGCCATTGGCTTGCACAAAGGTTTCCAAATAGCGGTCGATGTGCAGGATGAAGTCGATCAAGAAGGTAATAAGTTCCATAGGCTGCATTATCCCTGCCTCTAAAATGAGCCCGTGCACCCAGCTACCCAACCCCCACGCGCCATCCGCGAACTCCCCGATGAACTCATCAGCCAAATCGCCGCAGGCGAAGTGGTGGAACGCCCCGCCTCGGTGGTGCGAGAACTGGTGGACAACGCGCTTGATGCGGGTGCCACGCAAATTACGCTGCGATTGCTCGCGGGTGGCGTACGCCTCATCAGTGTGGAAGACAACGGCGTGGGCATTCCCGCCGCTGAATTGCCAGTCGCCTTGAAGCGCCATGCCACCAGCAAGATCATCAGCCTGACCGAACTTGAATCCGTGGGCACCATGGGTTTTCGGGGTGAGGCCTTGGCTGCGATTCAATCGGTGTCAGAACTCTCAGTACTGTCACGTACCGCAGCACAAGACAACGCGATGTTGCTCGATGGCCGCAGCGGCGAGCTGCAACCTGCCGCCCGCGCCCAAGGCACCACGGTGGAAGTGAAAGAGCTCTTTTACAGCACGCCCGCCCGCCGTAAGTTTTTAAAAACAGACAACACCGAGCTGGCCCATTGCGTGGAAGCCGTGCGCCGACATGCCCTGACACGCCCGGAAGTGGGCTTTGCCATTTGGCATGAAGGCAAGCTGGTAGAACAATGGCGCGCGCAAACCATCGATGCGGCCTCGGGCGAAGACCTCAACGCGCAACACCAGCAGGCCCTGGACCGTCGCTTGGCCGATGTTCTGGGCGATGACTTTTTAGAAAACTCTGTGGCCGTGCGCTACCAATCCGGCAACGTCACTGTGGTGGGGCGTGCAGGCATTCCAGACGCTGCACGCGCCCGCGCCGACCACCAGTTCTCCTATGTGAATGGCCGTTATGTGCGCGACAAAGTGGTGACCCACGCCGCCCGCAGCGCCTACGAAGACGTGTTGCACGGGCACCGCCAACCTGTGTACGCGCTGTATGTAGAAATTGACCCCACGCGTGTGGACGTCAACGTACACCCCACCAAGATTGAAGTGCGTTTCCGCGACGGCCGCGAGGTGCACCAAGCGGTGCGCCATGCGGTAGAAAACGCCTTGGCTGTGCCACGCGCCAATATGCTGATGGCCAATGCCTTGCAAAACCACGAGCTGCCGATGGCGGGTACGGCGGGGACTTCAGACACATCGGGCCCAGCTGGGTTGTCTGCTGCGGCAGCTACTTTCGGCGCACCTTCGTCTCCCCCAAGTTGGCCCAACGCCAACTGGCAGCAAGCGGCCATGCCCTTGGCGGGTACGCGTGTGTCAGATATGGGGGCTTTGTGGCAACCAACGCCACGTACCGGCTTGCCCGCACAAGAACAGAGCGCATACAACTTTGCACCCAGTGCATTCAGTGCAGCCCCAGAAACTTGGCCTCTCGGCAAAGCCTTGGCCCAGCTGCAAGGCGTGTACATCTTGGCCGAGAACGCCCAAGGCTTGGTGCTAGTCGATATGCATGCAGCACACGAACGCATCGTGTACGAGCAGCTCAAAACACAAATCGATGCACAACACATCAGTAGCCAGCCACTGTTGATTCCCGCCACCTTCCCTGCCAGTGCGCAAGAAGTAGCTACCGCCGAAGCTTGTGCCGAAGCCCTGCAAGAGCTGGGCTTGGAAATTTCCACCCTCTCAAGCAAAACCTTGGCGGTGCGTGCTGTGCCTAGTTCTTTGGCACAAGGCGACGCTGTGGCGTTAGCTCGTAGCGTGTTGGCCGAATTGAGCCAACATGATGCCAGCACCGTGGTGCAACGCGCACGCAACGAACTGTTGGCCACCATGGCCTGTCATGGCGCGGTGCGAGCCAACCGCAAACTCACGATCGATGAGATGAATGGCCTGCTGCGCCAGATGGAAGTGACCGAACGTTCTGACCAATGCAACCACGGCCGCCCCACATGGCGGCAACTGACGATGCGTGAACTCGACGCGCTGTTTTTGCGCGGTCGCTGATGTCCAGCACACTCATCATCGTGCTGCTGTCGATGCTGCTGGGCATTCAACCCGTAGCCACCGATTTGTACTTACCAGCCCTGCCCGCCATCAAGGCAGAGTTTGGCGCAGGACTCTCACAAGTTCAGCTCACACTCAGTGCTTTGCTGCTGGCCTTTGGCACGTCGCAACTGGTGTGGGGTCCGCTGTCTGACCGCTTTGGTCGCCGCCCTATTTTGTTGTGGGGTCTGGGCACTTTCACACTCGCAGGAATGGGCTGCGTGATGGCCAGCAGCATGCACGAGCTGATTGTGTGGCGTGCCCTGCAAGGCGCGGCCATGGGCGCGGTGGTGATGTGTGCACGCGCCATCGTGCGAGACCTGTACACCCCTGAAACGGGCGCTGGCGTGATGTCTAAAGCGCTGACAGGCTTGGGCTTCTTGGCTTGTGCCAGCGCGCCTTTGGGCGGCTTGCTGACTGATGTGTGGAGCTGGCATGCCGCGCTGGGCTTGGTGATGGGCTTTGGTGCCATCGCGCTGAGCCTGGTGGCTTGGAAGTTCAAAGAGACCGTTCACCGCAAAAACCCACATGCGCTGCATATCAAGGTACTGGCTCAAACCTGGTGGCACATCGTGCGTCACCCCACTTTTGTGGCTTTTTCATGCGTGTCGATTGGCTCGTACGGTGGACTGTTCACCTTCTTGGCTTCGTCCTCTTTTGTGTTCATTGGCTTACTGGGTTTGGCACGTTGGCAATATGGTTTGCTGCTGTTCTCGATGGCATTCACCTATTTGCTAGGCACCGTGCTGTGCCGACGTTTGCTGGCTCGCTTTGGCGTGACACACACGGTCGCGATTGGCGGTGCCTTCAGTTTGATCGGAGGTTGCATCATGGCCCTCAACACATGGCTGGGCCTGCAAAGTGTGCTGAGTTTGATGGGACCGTTTTATTTGTTCATCTTGGCGCATGGGATTCATCAGCCCTGCGGCCAAAGCGGTGCCGTTGGCCCCTTTCCCAAAGCGGCAGGGGCAGCCTCGGCCTTGGGTGGCTTCTTGATGATGGTGGCTGCTTTCATCACCGGCTTGTGGCTAGGCGCAGCCAATGATGGCTCGGCCATGCCCATGGCGCAAAGCATTGCGTTTTGGTCTATGGCCACCGCACTCTCCGCTTGGCTGCTGGTGCTGCGCCGTGGAGGTCCGCGTGTCTAATTTTGCGCAAGGATGGACGGTCGATGCCATCGCCTTGGTGGGACCAACTGCCAGCGGCAAAACAGCTGCAGCTTTGGCCCTTGCACAGCGATGGCCGGTTGAAATCATCAGCATTGATTCGGCCTTGGTGTATCGCAGCATGGACATTGGCACAGCCAAACCCAGTGCCGAAGAGTTGGCTCAAGTGCCGCACCACCTGATTGACATTCGCGACCCCCTGCACGCCTACAGCGCCGCTGAATTTGCACGTGATGCCACCAGCTTGATGGCAGACATTCGCACACGCGGCAAGCTGCCTTTGCTGGTGGGCGGCACCATGCTGTACCTCAAAGCTTTGCGCGACGGCATCGACGACTTACCCGCCGCACAACCCGAACTTCGAGCTGAGATAGAGCAGCACGCCCTCGCCTTGGGCTGGCCCGCGATGCACGCCGAGTTGGCGAAGGTCGATGCCATCACTGCGGCTCGCCTCGCGCCGAACGATGCACAGCGCATTTCACGCGCACTCGAAGTGTGGCGCGTGAGCGGCAAGGCTTTGTCGCAATGGTTCGAGCAAGCCAGCGCCACGCGCGCAGCGCAGCCTCACTTGGCCATGCCCTTGCTCTCGCTAGAGCCTATCAACCGTGCGTGGTTGCATGCGCGCATTGCGCAGCGCTTTGACATCATGCTGGCGGGTGGTTTCTTGGCTGAAGTGCAGGCCTTACGAGCACGCGGAGATTTACACATCGACCTGCCCAGCATGCGCTGCGTGGGCTATCGCCAAGCGTGGGAGTTGTTAGACCGCGCTGAGGCGATCGGTGCAGACCCCCAGCGCATCTTGCCGCAGTTGCATGAGCTCGGAGTGGCGGCAACACGGCAATTGGCCAAACGTCAACTCACTTGGTTGCGTGGTATGGATGAACGCATCGTCATCGCGTGCGATGCACCAGATGCTCTGGCTCAAACGCTGGCTGCGGTTGAGCGTTTTACTGCAAAGGCTCTTTGAGCACGTCTGGCAGTGGCAAAGGCATGACGGCTATGCCCTCGTCGATCAGCGCTTCGGTTTCTTCTGGTGTGGCGTGTCCGCGAATGTTGCGATGCGCAGCTTCGCCGTAGTGCATCTTGCGGGCCTCTTCGGGGAAGCTATTGCCCACGTTTTCCGTGTGCGCCACCACATGGCGCACCATTTTGAGCAAGGCCGCCTGCAACTGAGCAGGCTCTAAATTAGCAACTTCTTGTAGGCTGGGTAATGTGGGGGTGGAGGTGGATGTGTCGGCTGACGCGGGTGCTGGTGTTTGTGCAGCACGCAAGTTCAAGCGTGGTGCGCTGAGCATCTTCGTGACGGAGGCGTCACCACACAGGGGACACGTCACCATGCCACGTGCGAGTTGACTTTGGAAATCATCTTCCGAGCCAAACCAGCCTTCGAACACATGGTGTTGCCCGCATTGGAGGTCTAACACTTTCACAGGCGTTGCCATTCCAAGGGCCACGCACCACTGAGATGGTTTTGCAGCCAGAGCAAGCCCGTCAAGGTCTTGGCGTCGGTCAGTTGGCCATCGCGTGACCAAGCCAAGAGCTCATCCACGCTCGCGTCAAACACGTCCAAGAACTCGCCTTCATCTAGGTGGCGCTCGCCTTGCGTCAAACCACGCGCAAACCAAATGTCAATGAACTCGGTGGAATAACTGATGACGGGATGCAGCACCCCCGCATGCGCCCACTCTGAGGCGCGATAGCCTGTTTCCTCTAGCAACTCCCGTTGGGCGCAGACCAAGCGATCTTCCCCGAGGTCGAGCTTGCCTGCTGGAAACTCAATCATCACTTGTTGCACGGGGTAGCGGTATTGGCGTTCCATCACCAAGCGGCCATCGTCGCGTAAGGCAATGATCATCACCGCACCGGGATGAATCACAAATTCGCGCGTCGCGTGATCGCCACTTGGCAAGCGCACGGTATCGCGAAAGGCGTGCAGAAAGTGGCCTTTGAACAACTCCACATGGTCAACTTTGTGTTCGACCAAGTGGTTGTCATCCGGTAAAGAAGGCATGGTTTTGTATGGGCTATTCATCATGAAAAAAGCCAGCACGAAGGCTGGCTTAATTGGAGTGGCCAGTGCTTAGGTACCCAAAGTGGTGACGATGGCGCGCGCGCACAAAGTCATCAAACCGCCAGGCAACAAGCCCAAGACGAGCAACAAGCCGCTGTTGATCAGCAACACCACGCGCACATCTTTGCCTGCAGACACGGTGCTTGCAGTCAGTGGTGAGTCAAAGTACATAACCTTGACCACGCGCAGGTAGTAGAACGCAGCGAGCAAAGACATCATCACAGCATAAGTAGCCAATGCGATAGCGCCTGGCTGATCAGAAGCCACCAAGGCTTGCAACACAGACAACTTACCAGCGAAGCCAACCATAGGTGGCACACCAGCCAACGAGAACATGCACAAGGCCATCACGCCTGCGTACAAGGGGCTGCGTTGGTTCAGGCCAGCAAAGTCAGCGATTTCTTCGCTCTCGAACCCTTCACGTGCCAGCAACATGATGATGCCGAACACTGCCAACGTCGTCAGCACATACGTGATCACATAGAACATGGCTGAGCTGTAAGCATTGGCAGCAGCAGCGGTGTTGCCGTTGGCCACACCGGAGTACAGACCAATCAACACAAAACCCATTTGGGAAATCGTAGAGAAGGCAACCATACGCTTCATGTTGGTTTGCGCAATACCGGCCAAGTTACCGATTAGCAAAGAAGCGACAGACAAGACCATCAGCATCTGCTGCCAGTCGATGGCCAAGGGCATCAGACCTTCGACCAACAAACGCATGGTCATCGCGAACGCTGCCAATTTGTGCGCGCCACCGATCATGAGAGTCACAACTGTCGGTGCACCTTGGTACACGTCAGGCACCCACATGTGGAAAGGCACCACACCAAACTTGAAGCCCAAACCACAGACTACAAACACCAGGCCCAAGACCAAGACTTTGTGATTGATTTGGCCAGTCGCCACTGCTTTGAACACGGTGCTGATGTCGAGCGAGCCAGTCGCGCCGTAGAGCATCGACATGCCGTAGAGCAAGAAGCCACTACCCAAAGCGCCAAGCACGAAGTACTTCATGGCAGCTTCAGTCGCCGTTGCGTTGTCGCGGCGCAAAGCCACCAAAGCGTAACTAGACAAAGCCAACAATTCCACACCGAGATACAGGACAAGGAAGTTGTTGCCAGAGATCATGACGTACATGCCCAGCAAGGCAAACAGACCCAAAGTGAACAACTCACCGCCATGCTTGAGCATGTCGCGGTCAGCAGCGTAAGGACGACCATAGACCAAGGTCACGAACACAGCCAGCGTGGAGAAGCATTTCAGCCAATTGCCCATGGGGTCAGAAACCACCATGTTGCCAAAGCTATACACCGTGGCACCACTGCTGGCATCGTGCGCTTGCAGGACAGCCACAACGCCCATCGTCAGCAATGACAACACATAGGTCACCGTGCGACGAGGCGATTTCACGAATAAGTCGACCATCGCAATCACAATGGTCATCACGAGCAACAGCAGCTCAGGGTAAAGCGCTGCTATGTTGAATTTTTCAATCATTGGGTCAATCCCTCTTTATTGGGGCAACTTGGACAAGGCCACGTGCTTGAGCAGTTCAGCCACGGACACATCCATCACATCGGTGAATGGCTTGGGGTACACGCCCATGACCAACACGGCAACGCCCAGCAAGGCCATCATGAAGAACTCACGGCTGTTGATGTCAGTCAATTCTTTGACGTGGTCATTGGCCACGGGGCCGAGGTACACGCGCTTGACCATCCACAAGGTGTAAGCGGCGCCGAAGATCAAGGCGGAAGCAGCGGCAAAGCCAATCCAGAAGTTGTATTTGATGGCACCCAAGATGACCATCCACTCGCCCACGAAACCGGCTGTACCTGGCAAACCGCAGTTAGCCATGGCAAACAACAAGGCAAACGCTGCGAACTTGGGCATGGTGTTGACCACACCGCCGTAGCTGGCGATTTCGCGTGAGTGCATGCGGTCATACAACACACCGATGGACAAGAACATGGCAGCAGACACGAAACCGTGCGCAATCATCTGTACCAAGGCACCAGAGACACCAATGTCGTTAAAGATGAAGAAGCCCAAGCTCACAAAGCCCATGTGAGCAACCGATGAATAAGCCACCAGCTTTTTCA
>CANCCJ010000002.1 GCA_947374535.1 Comamonadaceae bacterium
GCATGTAATTGCCTCGCTGCTTTGCCTGAGCACTTCGGTGCTCTTGCCAAACACAGAAGCCTCACGAGCAATCGTGGGGCTTTTTCTTTGGTCAATTGCAAACAATAGCGGCATGGACACCACGCCTATTCTTTCGCTTCTGCAACAACGCCTAGCCACGTTGATGGCGGCCTATGCTTTTAGCAGCCGCATCAAGGATGCAGGGCCGTACGCAAATACGGAGAGTGCCCTTGATTTGGCAGTTTTGGTAGAAGGTTATGCAGACCCCGTTTTGCTGTTTGAATTGGCGGGGGAATTGAATGAAAAGATTTACCTCGATCAGGCTAGCTGGATTCATGAAACGCATGGTCGGTTTTCGCAACGTGGCGGTGCACGAATACCAAACGCTGCATGCTGCTCAAAGATGGCTTAACAGGCATTTGAGCAGTCCTGCCGACGGCAGGATCAGACGTGCATCAAGGCCTCTAACTTGATGGCATCCACACAGAACGCACGAATGCCCTCGGCCAACTTCTCCGTCGCCATCGCATCTTCATTCATCGCGTAACGGAACGAAGCCTCGGTGTGATGCACCTCTGGCAAGTCCAACTGCATCGCCGCCGACGCGCTCAAAGCTTGTGCCAACGGCTCGTTCGATGCACCCAACTGCGCCAGCAACTCAGGCGCTATGGTCAGCAAATCGCAACCCGCCAAGGCGGTGATTTGGCCCACGTTTCTAAAGCTCGCCCCCATCACCTCGGTCTGGATGCCGTGGCGTTTGTAGTGGTTATAAATCGCACGGACAGACTTCACCCCGGGGTCGTTGGCATTGGCGTTGTCAGCTTCTATCCACGCGCTAGCTGCCGACTTTTTGTACCAGTCGTAAATGCGGCCCACGAAGGGTGAGATGAGTTGCACCTTGGCGTCGCCACACGCCACCGCTTGGGCAAAGGAGAACAGCAAGGTCAAATTGGTGCGAATGCCTTCGCGCTCTAGTTCTGCCGCAGCTTGGATGCCTTCCCATGTGGAAGCAATTTTGATGAGCACACGTTCGCGCGTCACGCCCTGTGCTTCATACAAAGCCATGATGCGTTTGGCACGGGCCAAAGTCGCGGCTCTGTCAAAGCTCAAACGGGCATCCACTTCGGTGGACACGCGACCGGGAATGGTGGCCAAAATCTCGCACCCAAAGCGCACCAACAATCGGTCAATTTGTACGTCCATCGCCTCGCTGCCATGCGCGGCCACGGTGTCTTTGAGCAGGGGCAGGTATTCGGGCTTTTGCACCGCTTTCAAAATCAGCGATGGGTTGGTGGTGGCGTCTTGCGGCTGGAACTGAGCGAGTTGCTTGAAGTCGCCGGTGTCGGCCACAACGGTGGTGAATTGTTTGAGAGCGTCGAGTTGGTTCATGAATCGAATTATCAGGCCGATCAAACGCATTGAAAGTCGCGCTCAAGGGGGATGGGATAATTTCAACACTATGAAAATATCGACACAACGTGCAATCGATCGCTGGGTAGGCCAAGCGTTGTGCGCCCTACTTTCAGCTTGGTCCAAGCTCTTGGCTTTGTTGGCACCCACTGGGCACCAACACCGCAATGCCAAGCCACGCATTTTGGTGATTCTGTTGTCCGAGATGGGCTCCGTCGTCTTGGCCAAAGCCATGTTTGACACACTCAAAGCCAAGCACCCAGGCGCCGACCTGCATGTGTTGCAACTCAAGAAAAACCAAGGCGTGATGCGCTTGCTGGGTTTTGTGCCAGAAGCCAATTTGCATTCGCTAGACGACGCATCGCTGGGCTCGCTGCTGCACGACCTGTGGCACACCACGCGCCATTTGCGCGCGTTGCAGCTGGACGGCGTGATCGACTGCGAACTGTTCTCGCGCATCAGCGCCTTGTTGAGCTACGCCTGCGGTGCCCGTGTGCGCGTGGGCTTTACCTCACACACACAAGAAGGTTTGTACCGCGGCAGCTTCATCAACGCGCCTGTGCCTTACAACACTTACCAACACATCAGCCTGCAATTTGTCGGCTTGGCCAAAGTGATGGAAGACGCACTCGCATGGACATCAGCGCAGTTGAACGACACCACGCACCGCCCACTCACCCGCTTTTTGCTGCCAGCCATCCAGCGTAGCCTGCCGCAATTGCCAGTGGACGCAACGGAGTTGCAAACTTTCCAAGACCGTTTGCGCGCTGACTTTGCCAGCTTCATGGGCAACCCCAAACGCGTGCTGCTGTATGTGAGCGGCGGCGCATTGCCCATTCGCGCATGGCCCGAAGACAGCTACATCGCATTGGCCAAAACTTTGATCGCCAACGGCTGTGCCGTGGGCGTGATCGGCCTGCCCGAAGACACACCCCAAGCCCAGCGTGTGCTGCACGCGGTGAACAACCCGCTGTGCATTGGCCTGACCGGCTACACGCGCAATCTTCGCGAGCTGCTCATGCTCTTTCACAACGCTGAGTTGCTGGTGACCAACGATGGCGGTCCTGGCCACTTCGCCAGCCTCACCCCGATTGACGTGATTGCCTTCTTCGGCCCCGAAACAGGCCGCTTGTATGGCCCCATCAGCGAACGTGCCACGGTGCTTGAATCGGGCATGGCTTGTTCACCTTGCCTGACCGCCTACAACCACCGCGACAGCTTTTGCGATGGTGACAACCAATGCCTCAAAGTCATCACCGTGGGTGAAGTTGAAAAACTGGTGCTGCACAAATTGCAGTTGATTTGAATGACCACACCCACATCGCCTCATCGCAGCCAGTTCTTCGTCCAAGCGCTGTTGACGCGTTGGCGCTATATCAAGTTTGGCTTGGTAGGCGCTAGCGGCACCGTGGTGAACTTGGCCGTGTTGTATGCGTGCCAAGAATTTTTATTGGCCTCCATCGCATCCAGCGAACAGCGCTTATACGCCTCGTTGGCCATTGCCATTTTGCTGGCGACGGTCAACAACTTTGTGTGGAACCGCCTCTGGACGTGGCGTGACCGCCATGCCGAGTTTCATGGCGGCATCGCCACACAGTTTGTGCGCTACGGTTTGGCTTCGTGGCTGGGAACCAGCGTGCAATACATCTCGACGCTGTGGCTCGCCCAGCATGTGCACTACTTGCTGGGTAACGTGCTGGCCATTGTGGTGGCGAGTGTCATCAACTACTTTGCCAACGACTGGTGGACCTTCAAAGGCAACCCGCGCGAGGTGTCGGACGACGAGCGCACACAGCGCTACCAAAGCATCAGTTTGGGTTTGTTGCTGCTGGCCGTGTTGGTTTATATGTTTGACTTAGGCGGCGAAAACATTCCGCGCAATGGCGACGAGCTGGTATACAGCCATATCGCGTTCAAGACGTGGCTGCAAGCGAAAACCACAGGCGCGTGGCTGCCACTCGCCTCTGACCTCGACCACATGCGCAACACCAAGCCTCCGCTGCTGTTTTGGCAAGCGATGGTCGTGCCGTGGCTGGGCCTTGAGTGGAAGCTGTTGTGGCTGCGCGTTCCCAGCTTGTTCTACACCTTGGCGAATACGGCGTTGGTGGTGTGGGCCGCTCGCGCCTTGGCGACAGATTGGTTGCGCCACAAGCCTGAGCCCACACCTTTTCCCAAAGTGCTCAATGCCAACACGCTGGGACTCATCGCCGGTTTGATTTTCTTGGGCTGCTTCAGCACCTACCGCTATGGCCGTCCCTACCTGACCAGCGCGATTGAAACCTTCTGGATGAACCTACCTTTTTGGTGGTTGCTGTGCCAAGTGTTGCGCGCGCGCAGCCAAGGCTTGCAAGGTGACACCTTCAAACCAACCCACCGTTTGTTTGTGGTGGCCGGCATCAGCTGGGGCATGGTGGCGTTGTACAAATCGTTTGTGCTGATAGCACCTTTGGCCGCCACGCTGTTCATCAGCCTGTGCTGGCTCAACCACAGCGCTTGGCGCACATGGTTTGCGCGTGTGGCGTTGAGCACCGCCTTCGCACTGGGCGTGTTCGCGCTTTGGTTTGTGGTCGACCCCGATCCCATGGGCGTTTGGCGTGAGTTTGTGGTGGGCGAAAACTGGGGCAAGGTCAGCGCGGGTGGCCCGAGTTATTGGCACACCGCGTTTGTGGGCGGCTTTAGCATTTGGGGGCAGGCCTTGGGCTTGTTGCAAAACGGCGCCTTGCTCGGTCCCCTCATCTTTGGCGTTGCGATTTGGGGTTTGTGCCAAATGCGCCCTGCTTGGCGCGCACGTCTGCGCGGCGTGGTGCAACCACAGGCCGTTCTGTGGATTTATGTGTTGTTACTGAGCGTCTTCTTCATGGTGCCCAGCCAACGTTCGGCGCGTTACCTGATTCCCCTCATGCCGGTGATGAGCGTTTTGTGCGCCATCTGGCTTTGGCGCCTGCCGCTATGGGCGCAGCGCACGGCGATGGGTTTGGGAACCGTGTTCAGCTTTTTAGGCTTGGGCTTCTTGGGCTTGTTCTTGTGGGCCGGTTGGCGCATTGACCTCTACCCCCTTTGGGGTCGCCTCGGTCTGTTGCTGATTTTGGCTTTGCAGGTGCTGGCCTTGCTGCGTTTGTTTGGCACGCTGTTCTCGCGCGCTGGCACACAGACCTTGCAAGCCAGCTGGATTTGGTTGTTCGGTTTGGTGCTCAGTCTGTTTGCTTGGTTTGGCATGCTCAGCGCACCGCTGCACACCGCTGCCAACACCTATGCCCCAGAAGTGGTGGCGCAAGTGCAAGGCGCCAAGCTGGCCACGCCTAGCAACTTCAATGGTGACTTTGAGCGTTGGCGTTTTTTGATACCGGGCATAGGCAGCATCACACCGTACATGGACGATGAACCCAATGCAGAAGCAAACATAGCCCAACGTCTCAAGACATTTGATGCCGTGGTGGTGCACCGCTTCTGGAACGAAGCCGCACCGGATTGCGACCAAGCCCATTGCCAAATCTTGGCGCAACGCATTGGCTTGCGTGGCCGCCATCCTGCGGGCGAAATTAACTTCAAAAGTTTGCAAACCCCAGAACGCGTTTTGTTCTGGCGGGAATACTTGTTGGTGAAGAAGCCTTAAGCCGCTTGTCCAGCGCGTCGCGCACGCCAAGTGCGCCACAACTGCACATGCAAGGCCAGCCACACAAAGGGGTCGAGTAACGCGTCCCACACATTGCCCGTGGGCAAACGCAGCAGCACATACACGGCCAGCACCGCCACGGCACTGAACACCCAGCGCTTGGGCACTTGCGTCCAAAGCAGCACGACAGCGATGAGTGCCAACACCAGCCACAAGCCCACAGACTCAAAACCCAGGGCATACAGCTGCGGATGAAAGAAAACTGGCCAGTAGTTCAAGGTGTCCACCCCCAAAGCCCAGCCCAGCATTACACCCAGCAGCGCCACAGCCGTGGGGGTGGTAACCACGGGCTCACGCAACTGCATCACATCAACCCAGCACCACAAGGCCCAAGCCACCAACACCAAGCTGGGGGTTTGAAACGCCAACGCCACATAGCCCGACAACACATCGGTACGCGGCAAGAGCATCACCACGGCCACGACGGCGGCAGGCCACAGGGTGGGCTTGAAGCGGTACGTCAAACGCAGCACCACGGCGGACATCACCAAAGCCCAAGAGAGCTTCACCCACACAGGCAAAAACACGGCTTGCGGCAAAACGGCGTGGGTCATCTCTGTCCAACTCATGATTTGCTCCTGGTGGAGCTGACTGGACAGTTGGGACGCAACTGTTTGAACGCGATCGCCTTGCGCATGTGTGTGTAGCTCAGCCAGACATCGGGCGGGTTGTGCATTGCCGCGGGGGATGCCGCCGCACCCATCGTCTGCGGCACTTCGATCAAGGTCGGGTACGAATATTCATCGGCTTTCACGCCATCGATCAAGGTGCGCGTGGTCCACGACAGCGGCTGGTTGGCCGAAGTGCTGAGCAACAACACCTCACGGCCACGGCCAGCAGGGTTGTGCGCCAGCATCAAGCCACCAGACGACAAACGCAAAGCAGCAATGGAGGCTCCAGGGTTAGACAGCGTGAGGTTGCCTACGTCTTGCCAATGCGCGCCCGCGTCCAAGGTTTCAGAATGGGCCACCATTTCGGTAGGACTGTAATCACGCATGAAAGCCGACCAATGCGTGGGCGAGTGCGCCACCAACGTGGGCTGCAACACCTCGCGACGCTGCGTGATGCGGGTGATGCTTTGCATCTCCCCATCCGCATTTAAACGCACAGCCACGCCGTACTTGATGCCGATTTCAAAATACAAAGGCAACACAGCACCGCCATCGCGCAAGGGCAGCGGCACCGTGCGCACCAAGGTGCTGGTGTTGAACGCAGGCACCAAAGCCGTGAGCGGCAGCGTACGCACCACCTTAAATTGCATGGGTGCTTGCTCCGTCAAATGCACCACGCGCGACGCCGCCCACCCCCCTAAACCCGTGGCGACCACAAACAAATGCAGGCGACCTTTGGCATCTGCCCATGCCACAGGGTTGCCGATGCGGCGAATTTGAATGCCAAGGTCTTTGCCCACCGTGTGGCGGTTCACCACCCACTGCGGGGCATCCCACGCTTGGGTGTCGCGGTCAAACGTGGATGAGGCGATTTGCACATCGGCCGCACTCTCACGCGTACCTGCAAACCAAAAGGCGGCCAAGGCTTTTTGCGCGTGCAAAGGATGCGTGTCAGGAAACGCCACCAAGCTGCTGGCATGCGCCGCCGGCACGCCCTCGGGCATGGGAATGAGGCCCTCGCGCACCACACGGTAGTCGGTGCAGCGTTGACCTTCAACCGCTTCTGGCACAACAGCGACTGGCACATCGGCACCCTGGGAAGACTGCCAGCGCCAACCGGCATCGCACATCGCCACAGCGAAAAGCAATGCAAGGCCAAGGCGTGAGGGTGTCTTCATGCAAAAATTCTAACCAGTCACCCGCCCTCAGCTTTGCGCTGCGTACCCACTACAGTTCAACCATGCAACAAACCACAGTCAAGAAAATTCTGATCCTCGGCGGCAGCGGCTTTGTGGGGCAGCATGTGTGCTCGCGCCTGAGCTTGCAACACCACCATGTCACCGTACCCACACGTCGATTGCCAGCGCGTCACATTCAAATGATGCCGGGCGTGTCAGTGGTGCAAGCCAATGTGCACGACCCCAAACAACTGCAAGCCTTGGTCCATGGCCACGATGTGGTCATCAACCTGATTGCCATCTTGCACGGCACGGAAGAAGAGTTCACCCACGCGCACGTCACCTTACCCACCCATTTGGCGCGGGCTTGCCAAGCTGAGAACGTGACGCGACTGATTCACGTCAGCGCCTTGGGCGCCGATGTGCACGGGCCCTCCATGTACCAGCGCAGCAAAGCCCGCGGCGAATTGGCGCTGCTGTCAGCCGCTCAAAAAGCACCGCTGGGTTTGACCCTCATTCGCCCCAGCGTGATCTTTGGCAAAGATGACCAGTTCATCAACCTGTTTGCCAAGCTGCAAAAGGTGTTTCCTGTCATGCCGCTCGCCGGTGCGAACACACGCTTTCAACCGGTCTGGGTGCACGATGTGGCACAAGCCATCGTGCATTGCGTCAACACGCCCAGCACCGAAGACCACGTGTTTGAAGCCTGCGGCCCCGACGTGATGACACTGGCCGAATTGGTTCAACTCGCAGGCCGTTGGGTTGGCAAGCCCCGCCCCGTCATCTCTTTGCCCTACACCATCGGCTGGTTGCAAGCGCTGCTGATGGAGTTTGCGCCCGGCCCCACGCTGATGAGTCGTGACAACCTCGACTCGATGAAGGTCAACAACATCGCCAGCGGGCACTTGCCGGGCTTGCATGCCTTGGGGATTGCCGAACCCAAGTCGATCAAACGATTGTTCATCGCATCAAGATGAAAACTTACCTGGTCGGCGGTGCAGTCCGTGATGCCCTGATGGGCCACGCGGGGTCTGACCGTGACTGGGTGGTGGTGGGCGGAACGCCCGAGGCGTTAGTGGCGCAGGGTTATCAGCCCGTGGGCCGCGACTTTCCGGTGTTCTTGCACCCTGACACGCACGAAGAATATGCGTTGGCCCGCACCGAGCGTAAAACCGCACGCGGCTATCACGGCTTTGCAGTGCACGCCGCACCCGACGTCACGCTAGAGCAAGACCTCGCTCGGCGCGACCTGACCATCAACGCCATCGCGCAAGATGCGCATGGCCAACGCACTGACCCCTATGGCGGCGAACGCGACATTGCCGCCAAAGTGCTGCGCCATGTGACCGACGCCTTCCGCGAAGACCCAGTGCGGATCTTGCGCGTGGCCCGCTTTGCCGCTCGCTTTCCCGACTTCACCGTCGCACCAGAAACCGTGACGCTGATGCGCGAGATGGTGGCCGAGGGTGAAGTGGACGCCCTCGTGAGCGAGCGCGTGTGGCAAGAGTTGTCACGTGGCTTGATGGGCGCTAAACCCTCACGCATGCTGCAAGTTCTGCGCGAATGCGGTGCCTTGCAACGCTTGCTGCCCGAAGTAGACAAGCTCTACGGCGTGCCGCAACGCGCCGAATACCACCCCGAGATTGACACCGGCATTCACCTCGAAATGGTGCTGGACGCATCGGCCCGCATGAACGCGACACTCGAAGTGCGCTTTGCCTGCCTGTGCCACGACCTCGGCAAAGGCACCACGCCCGCCGACGTGCTACCCCGCCACATCGGTCACGAGCAACGCAGCGAAAAACTTGCCCGCGCCCTATGCCAACGTTGGCGCGTACCGGTGGACTGCAAAGAGCTGGCCGAGTTGGTAGCACGCGAGCACGGCAATATCCACCAAAGCGGGAGCTTTGGTGCTGAGGCTGTATTGCGATTGCTGGTGCGTTGCGATGCGTTGCGCAGACCTGAACGGTTCTTGCTCGCCCTACAGGCGTGTGCCTGTGATGCACGCGGGCGTTTGGGCAAAGAAGATGAGGCTTATACGCAGGGGCCTCGATTGGCTTCGTTGTTAAAAGCAGCGCAGTCGGTAGATAGTGCGGTTGTCAGCGCTCAAGCCTTGCAAGAGGGCCTCAAAGGTCCCGCCGTTGGCGCGCGCTTAGACGCAGCACGATCAGCCGCAATTTCTGCGGCACTTGACATAGAAGGGAAATTCAAAGCACCTTAGAAATCCCAGCACACACGAGGCTGAGAATGATGGTCGACGCGAGTGGAATAAAAATCTCGCGCCCGAAAATCTTGAAGCGAATGTCGCCGGGCAAGCGCCCAAACCCCAGCTTTTGCAGCCACGGCGTGATGGCATTGATGAGCAACAGCGCTAAGAAAACAACAATGAGCCAGCGAGTCATAAGGTGACTTAAAGCGCGTAAGAGCGGTCCCCTTGCGCGAAGCCCATGGGCTCCCACTCGGTCGTGCCCAAGGCGACGACTTTGAACAACTCGCCCATCTCGTGCTCAGTGATGAGTTTTTGGGCCATGCTTTTTTCATCCAAGGGCGCATCCACCAAAGGCGGCAGCAAGCCGCAGTTGATCAAGAAATGCGCTTGGGATGTGTAACCCAGCACGTTGAGGCCCGCCTCTTGCGCGGCCAGCGCCACGCCGGTGAAGTTGACGTGCGCGGTGATGTCTTTGCGCCCGACATCGACCAGCGGGTCAGCGTCTGCTTTGTGCAACTGGTGGCACATCAGCGTGCCCATGCTGCGCTGAGGGTGAAAGTATTCGCTCTCAGGAAAGCCGTAATCGATGAGAAACGCCGCACCGCCTTTGCGAGTGGCTGCCTCGCCAGCTTTGAAGCGGTCGGCCAACGTGGCGACAAAGGCTTCGGCTTGGCTATGAATTTCGGTCAAGTAATCGTGCTCGCCGGGTATGTCGACTGGAGGGCGCAAGTCTGTCACGCGGTCTTCCCATTGCAAAGCACCGTCGCTCCACACCACCCCACGCTCATGCCAAACACCGCCTTTGCGCACCAGCAGTTGCACGGGCATGGCATCTAGCACTTCGTTGCCCACCACCACGCCGCTCAGTTGCTCAGGCAGCGCGTCCACCCATTGCACTTTGTGCGCATGGGCTTGCAAGGTGTCTTGTTGGCGAACGCGCAAACTGCCCGATAAATCGACGATGGTGTAGCGGTTGACGCTGTCGCCCAAGCTGTCCAGCAACTGCAAGGCCAACGCACCTGAGCCTGCGCCAAACTCCCACACCTCGTCTGTGCCCGTCACTTGCAAGGCCTCGGCCACTTGGTGGGCCAATGTGCGTCCAAAGTGCTTGGACATTTCGGGAGCGGTTGCAAAGTCGCTGCCCGTCTCGGGGGTCAGACCAAACTTGCGCAAGCTGTTGGCGTAGTAGCCCATGCCGGGGGCGTAAAGCGCCAGCGCCATGAAATGGTCAAAGCCCAACCAGCCGCCCGCATTGGCAATACTGCGCTGAATCAGGGTGGACAAAGCCTGTTGGCCCGGGTCGTTGGATAATTGAGGGGAATTCATTGGGTGCAGATCGTAACTCGACCCACCTTCCCTCCCTCACACCAGGCACCTCACACCATGCGCTCTTGGGCACTCATCACTGGCGGCAGCGTTCGCTTAGGCCGCGAAATCGGCCTCGCCTTTGCGCGCGCGGGGTGGAATGTGGCTTGCCACTTCAACCGTTCGAAAGCTGAGGCCCACGCCTTGTGCGCCGAGCTGCGCACTTTGGGTGTGGATGCATTGG
Organism: Comamonadaceae bacterium; assembly: GCA_947374535.1. The sequence goes on from CANCCJ010000002.1 coordinate 10,631, forward strand.
CCGTGCAAGGCGACCTAGAAGACGAAGTCAGCTGCCAAAGCATTTTTGACACCACCACCGCCATCACCGGCCCAGCGCTGCACTGCGTGGTGAACAACGCCTCGTTGTTTGTACCCGACGCCGGCGCTGACTTTGACGAGGCCCAGGCTTTGGCGCAAATCAAGGTCAACCTCATGGCGCCTATGCGCTTTGGCAAGTGGATGGCGGCGCTGCATGCCGATGCCGATGAAGCCACGGCAAGCACGCATCGCACCAAGCCCAGCATCATCCATGTGTTGGACCAAAAGGTGTTCAACCTCAACCCCGATTATTTTTCGTACACGCTGTCCAAGCTCGCGTTAGAACGTGCGGTCAGCCTGCAAGCCCAGTCTCTCGCACCCACCTTGCGTGTGAACGCGGTGGCACCGGGCCTGATGTACCCCAGCGGGCCACAGACCCAAGACAACTTCAACCGTGCCGCACAAGCCAACTTGCTGCGCCAACCCATCAACCCCGCCGACGTGGCCGCCAGCGTGGTCTTTTTAGCGGACAACGCCAGCATCACCGGCACCACGGTTCGCGTGGACAACGGCCAACATTTGGTACCACTTGCACGCGATGTGATGTTTGTGGTCGAGGAACTTTTCAAATCATGAACGACACACTTTTACTCACCTGCCGCCGCTTGTTTTTGCGCGGCTTCACCACGCAAGCCAGCATCGGCATTCACGACTTCGAGCTGGTCAACACCCAGCGCATCATCATTGATGTGGATTTGTATGTCTCTTTGGAAGCCACGCACCCCACCGACGACCGCATTGAAGAGGTGGTGAACTACGACTTCATCCGCGCCGTGTTGAAGGCCCGCATTGAACGCGGCCACATCGGCCTACAAGAAACTTTGTGCGACGACATCATGACCGCACTGCTCGAACACACTGGTGTATTGGCAGCCCGCGTCTCCACCCGCAAACCCGATGTGTACCCCGACTGTGAAGCCGTGGGCGTCGAGGCCTTCCGCGCCAAACCCGGAGTGCTCTGACATGGCGAGCAAAGGCACACAAATTTTGAACCTCACCGGCCTGCGCTTTGATGCCAACCTTGGCATCTTGGAGCACGAGAAAATTGACCCGCAACCCATCCAAGTGGACGCTGAGTTGAACCTTGGCACGCAGCCATTGCTGCCCCACGACGACGACATTTGCCATGTGCTGGACTACCGCAAGGTGCGTCAAATCATCATCACCGAATGCACAGCTGAACATGTGAACCTGCTCGAAACTCTCATTGGCAAACTCGCCCACCGGTTGATGCTGTTGCCGGGCGTGCTGGGCGTGCGCGTGAAAATCGCCAAACTAGAAATTTTTGAAGACTGCGAAGTGGCCATTCGCATGGAAACAGGACAGTGGTAACACCTATGACAACCGCAGAAAAAGACCTTAACAAAGACGCTAAGCAAATCAAGATCGAGCACGAAAACCACAAGCTCGAAAAACGTCTGTGCCGCCAAGTGGGACAAGCCATCGTGGACTACAACATGATCGAAGAAGGCGACAAGATCATGGTCTGTATGTCGGGCGGCAAAGACAGCTACGCCATGCTCGACATCTTGCTCATGATGCAAAAGCGCGCCCCCATCAGCTTCGAGCTGATCGCGGTCAACCTCGACCAAAAACAGCCGGGCTTTCCTGCCGACGTGTTGCCCAAATACTTGGCGCAAGTGGGCGTGAAGTTCCGCATCGAAACGCAAGACACGTATTCAATCGTCAAAGACAAAATTGCCGAAGGCAAGACCATGTGCAGCTTGTGCTCGCGCTTGCGTCGGGGAATTTTGTACCGCGTGGCGGGCGAGTTGGGCTGTAACAAAATCGCGCTGGGCCACCACCGCGACGACATCTTGCAAACCTTCTTCTTGAACATGTTCTTCGGCGGCAAGCTCAAAGCCATGCCCCCCAAACTGGTGAGCGATGGCGGCGATCACATGGTGATTCGCCCCCTCGCCTATGTGGCCGAGAAAGACTTAGAGCGCTGGGCCAAAGTGCGCGAGTTCCCGATCATCCCTTGCACCTTGTGCGGCAGCCAAGATGGTCTGCAACGTCAGGTGGTGGGCGAGATGCTGCGCGAGTGGGAAAAGAAGTTTCCGGGACGCATCGAGAACATGTTTGCAGCGATGCAAAACGTTGTGCCTTCTCACTTGATGGACCACACCAAGTTTGATTTCAAGAACTTGGTGACCACGGGCGTGGCTTCAGACGATGGCGATAAGGCGTTTGACCATGAAGAGTTTCCTATGGCTTCGCTGCCAGGGATGCAGGTGGTGTCGCTTTAAGCCTTGGTTTTTTCTGAGCTCGTCTGGTTTCGCGCATGCGTTTGTTGCAACGAAAACCCAAAGCGTTGCGCACATGGGGTGCGGCGGCTGACGATTTCTGGTACTCCAGCATGAGGAGGCCGCCGTATCCCATATGCGCGACGCGATCCCACCGGAGAGAAAAGCAGCGACTAAATGTTGAGCTTGTTAAACACAAACCGAGGCAAGTGCATCACCACGAGCATGATGATTTGCCAAATCCCCGGCGTGTAAACCACAGGCTTACCAGCAGTAATCCCCTTGACGATGTCTTGCGCCACCTGCTCCACCGATGCCATTTTTTGCCCCTTGGCTTTGAGGTCGCTGGTCATGGGCGTATCGGTCGGGCCTGGTTTGATGAGGACGACCTTCACATTCGTGTTGGCCAAGCGATGCTGCATGCCCTGCGCGTAACGCGACACCAAACCCTTGGCTGCCCCGTACACATAGTTGGTTTTGCGTCCGCGGTCACCCGCCACCGATCCAATGATGGCGATCGTGCCATGGTTGACCGCCACCATCGACTGGGCAAAGGCCTCGGCAAACAAGACAGGCGACACGCCATTGACCTGCAACGCGGCATCACAAGCCAACACATCATCTTGGCAAATCGTTTGGTCTGACAACACGCCATGCGCAATCAACACCACATCAACCGCCGACTGCGCGACGATGGCATTGACCGTTTGTTGAATGGCCGCCGCATGCACAAAATCGGCTGTCATCATCTGCACGTGGGACTGCGGACTGCGCACACGCAGATCGTCGGCCACACGCTGAGTGCGCGCCTCGTCGCGCCCGACGAGCGTGAGATGCACAGGGGCGGCTTGCACCCACAAACGTGCGCAGTGTTCGGCCATCGCCGAGGTGGCGCCAATGATGACGATGTGTTGCATAGTTAAAACTCCATCAAACGACGCGACATGGCAGAGCTGATGCCCGCGTCACGGTGCGCCGCAAATTCAGACAAGCGCGGGTAACCGGCTTCAAACAAATCACGCGGCATGCGCGCGTCTTTGGCCATGTACAAGCGCCCTTTGGCTTCACGCACGATGGCATCGAGGCGCTCAAACAACTGCAAGGTGCGTTCACCTCGGTTAGGAAAATCGAGTGCGAGCGTCACGCCCGGCTGCGGGAAGCTGAGCATGCCTTTGGCTTCGCGGTTGCCAAAAGTCTTGAGCACAGCCAAGAAAGAGCCCTCGCCCGACTCAGCAATGGCATCGAGCATCGCTTGCACGGTGTCTTGCCCCATCTCCCGTGGCACCACGCTTTGGTATTGGTAAAACCCGCGTGGACCGTACATGCGGTTCCAGTGCTGCACGTTGTCCAACGGATAAAAGAAGGGCTCGTAATGCGCCACATCAAAACCGCTTTTGAGTTTTTGCAGTTGGTAGTACGCGACGTTAAACGGCTTGAGAGACAAACCATTCACCAGTGAAATGGGAGGCACGAACGGCATGCTCAAAGGCTTGCTTTGCGTTGTGTGGTTTTGCGCCGCTAAAGCAGCACGCAGCGATGGCATCCTCGCTGTCTCTTGCGCGCTCAAGTGGTTGGCACGCATGAAGATGCCGCGCGCGGTTTTGCCCGCCAAACAATCGATCCACGACACGGTGTGTTCCCAATCGTGTTCAGACGCATCGGCCAGTTCAAAGAACTCAGCCAAGCCTTGGTAGGGCAAAGTTTCTGTGCGCAACCACGGGCTGCCCACGCGTCGCAATTGCACCTCAGCGGTCACGACCACGCCCGTCAAGCCCATACCGCCCACCGTGGCACTCAGCAGATCAGGTGTGTTCGCCCAATCCAGCGTCAACACGTCGCCAGTAGTGCGGGCCAATGACAGACCCAATACATGATCGCCAAACGAGCCCACAGCGTGGTGATTTTTGCCGTGCACGTCATTGGCAATCGCGCCACCCACGGTGATGAGTTGCGTCCCAGGTGTGACGGGCAGCATCCAACCGCGTGGCACAAACAAACGCTGAATGTCGCGCAACAACACGCCTGCTTCACACACCAAACGCCCCGTGGTGTCGTCAAACGCGATGAGCTTGTTGAGCCCGATGGTGTGCCACAAATTGCCGTTGGGGTTGAGGCAGACATCGCCGTAGCTGCGTCCATTGCCGTACGCCAAACCGGGCTGGTGCGCGTGCAGCACCGGTGGCACCGCTGTGCGGTCGGTCAGCACCTGCACCGCGTGCAAGTCGTTCGACAAACGGCCCCAAGCACTGACGGGCTTCATACCAACTCCCGTTTGAAAACAAAGCGTTTGTCGAGGTGGTACTTGATGAACGAGCCCAAGGTCAGGCCGATTGCACCGCCCAAGTAACGCATAGCGTCTGTGCCATAGATGTACTGAAATGCAAACTCGACACCCCAAAAGATGGCGGTGGTGAACACCCCCATGAAGCCATAGAGGATGAACAAGCGGGTGTCATGTCCGAGGCTGTCTGCTTTGAAATCAAAGACGTGTTTCTTCTCCAGCACGTACTTGATAGGAAAGCCCATCGCCGTGCCAATGAACACCGACAGCTCAACCGCATAAGCGCCGCTATAAATCCAGATAGACATTGCCTGTGTGCCGATATTGGCCACCGTAGCCAAGGCCGACACCAAGGCATAAACCGCCGCGATGCGAGCAGCAGCTTTCATGACAGCACGCGCGCCAATGCCAGCACGCCCACCATGAACGCGCCCACACCCCAGCTGACTTTGTCTTTGAGAGCAAACACGATCGGGTCGTCATGCATGCGACCACGGTGGGCAATCAGCCAAGCGCGGGAAATCCAAAACAACATCACCGGACACGCCAGCCAAATCAACTGTGGCGTGGCGTACAAATGCGCAGCCTGTCCGTCTTGGATGTACAAAGCCAGCACCAACACCGCTATGAAACCTGAGCTTCCACCGAGGCTCGACACCAACTCTAAATCTTCAGGCTCGTAGCCTCGTCCACGCAAAGCGCCGGATTTGCCCGCGTCACGCGCTACTTTGAGTTCGCTGTAACGCTTGATGAGCGCCAAGCTCAAGAAGATGAACATCGAAAACAACAGCAACCAAAACGACACCGCCACATCAATGGCCGCCGCACCCGCAATGATGCGCATCGTGTAGAGCGCAGCCAACGTCAGCACATCCACCACGGCCAACTGTTTGAGGTGCAACGAATACGCCACCGTCAACACAAAGTAAACACCAAGGCTGACCGAGAACAACACGGGCATGAAAAGCGCCGACAAAGCGACAGCGATCAGCAACAACACGGGCCAAGCCACCCAGCCGGTGATGAGACTCAGCGCACCCGATGCAAACGGGCGATTGCGTTTGCGCGCATGGTGGCGATCGTCTTGCACATCGACCAAGTCGTTGAGTAAATACACGCTGGATGCCGTGAGGCTGAAAACCACAAACGCCATCACAGCTAACACATCGCGTGGCGCATCGGCGTATTGATGAGCGGCCATGAGCGGCACAAACACCAACAAGTTTTTCATCCACTGATGCAGTCGCATGGCTTTGAGCATGGCCATCCACGGTGATGGCATGTCGCGGTCAAACACTTGACCCACATTGCCTTGCGCTTGCGCACGTTGCAGCAAGGCAGCTGATGCGTCGACCACATGTGCTTTGTGCGATCGGGCCCACACGTTCAAGTCGGGCCAATCGTTGCCCACGTAATCAAAGCCGCCATCGCCAAACCGATCCACCAAAGCTTGCGCTTTGGCGTCAGATTTGAGGTTGGTGCCGTTTTCGGTCGCCAGCACCTCGTCAAACAAGTGCAGGTGTTGCGCCACTTGCTCAGCCAAGGCGCGATGGCTGGCGGTGGCCAAGACCAAGCGGCGACCACTTTGCTTCTCTACGCGCAGCCAATCCAGCACATCGGTGTTGTAGGGCAAAGCAGACACGTCAAGTTGCACACGTTGCGCCAGCTCCGCTTTCAACGCGGCCTTGCCACGCATCAACCACAACAAAGGTTTAAAAAACTGCAGCGGGTGTTGAATCAAAAACTGGCTGGCACTCTCCACCAGCATGTCTGTGCGGATCAGCGTGCCATCCAGATCGACAACCAGCGGAAGGAGCGTGTTTTTATGAAAATCCATCCGCTGATTATCGTGGCATAGCCAACGCGCTTACAGCTTGAAAGCCACCACCTTTTGGTGTTGCTCGCCCAAGCCTTCGATACCCAGTGACATGGTGTCACCACGCTTCAAATACACAGGCGCTGGCTTGCCATCTTTCTTGATGCCCATGCCCACACCGGGGGGAGTGCCAGTGGTGATGACGTCGCCCGGTTGCAGCGTCATGAACTGGCTCACGTAGCTCACCAATTTGGCAACACCGAAAATCATGGTCTTGGTATTGCCGTTTTGCATGCGCACGCCATTGTGGTCTAGCCACATGTCCAGCTTTTGTGGATTGGGCACCTCATCGCGCGTCACCAACCAAGGGCCAATAGGCCCGAAGGTGTCGCAGCCCTTGCCCTTGTCCCATGTGCCGCCGCGCTCTAATTGATATTCGCGCTCGCTCACATCATTGATCAAGCAATAGCCGGCCACGTGACTGATCGCGTCCTTTTGTGACACGTAACGCGCTTCGGTCCCGATGACAATGCCCAACTCCACTTCCCAGTCTGTTTTGACCGAGCCTTTGGGCAACATCACATCATCGTTGGGCCCTTGAATGCAACTGGTAGCCTTGGTGAACACAATGGGCTCTTTGGGAATTGGCATGCCCGACTCAGCGGCATGGTCAGCGTAGTTCAACCCAATCGCGATGAATTTACCCACCACGCTGATAGGGCAACCCATGCGAGGCTTTCCTTTGACCAAGGGCAAGGTGTCTGTTTTGAGCTTGGCCAACTTGGCCAAGGCCTTGTCACTGAGTTGGTCGGGCGACACATCTGAGATGACTTTGCTCAAGTCGCGCAACTTGCCATCGCCATCAATCAGACCAGGTTTCTCTTTGCCAGGATTGCCGTAACGAACCAATTTCATGGATTGCCTTTCAGTTGAATTGTCTCTATATTATGGTATGACAATTGATCCACAACCCTCCGTAAAGTCCCTGATGTCACACACCTTCTCAGCCCCCGATCTAGAAAACCACATCACCCAATTATTTATAGCCGCAGGCAGCAGCAGCGCCGAAGCGCAGCAAGTCGCCAGCAATTTGGTGATGGCCAATTTGAGTGGTCATGATTCCCATGGTGTGGGCATGGCACCACGATACATCGATGCGATCCTTGAAAAGAATCTGATCCCCAACAACCATGTGGCCGTACGCATGGACAGCGGCATGCTCTTGGGGCTAGACGGGCAACAAGGCTTTGGCCAAATCGTCGGCGTGCAAGCGATGGACCTCGCATTTGAGCGCGTCGCTCAACATGGCGCATGCATCATGTCGCTCGCCAATTCGCACCACCTCGGGCGCATCGGTCACTTTGCAGAGATGGCGGTGGCGCGTGACTGGGTCTCGCTGCATTTTGTGAACGTCATGGCGCGAGCCACCGTTGCCCCTTGGCACGGCGGCGATGGGCGCTTTGGCACCAACCCTTGCTGCATCGGCATACCAATTGGCTTAGGTGACAACGCGCAAGAGCCCTTTGTGCTCGACTTTGCGACCAGTCGCGTGGCACAAGGCAAGATGCGCGTGGCACACAACGAAGGCAAGCAAGTGCCCCATGGCACACTGATTGACGAACACGGAAAGCCCACCAACGACCCAGGGGTTGTGGTGGTTCCACAAAGCAATGGCGCTTTCGGTGCGCTCATGCCCTTTGGCGAACACAAAGGCTTTGGCCTAGCCGTGGCCTGTGAACTTCTGGGGGGCGCCTTGAGTGGTGGGGGCACTTGGCACCGCGAGGCCGATGGCAAGCGGGCTGTCTACAACGGCATGCTCAGCATCATCATTGACCCCAAAGCATTGGGCACGCAAATGAGCTTTGCGCAAGAAACCTTGGCATTCATCAACTGGTTACGTCAAAGTCCTGCCACAGAGGGAACCGTAGGCGTGCAATTAGCGGGTGAGCCAGAACGTGCCGCACGCCAAGCGCGAACAAAACATGGTGTCGTTGTTGACGATGCAACGTGGCAAGAAATCAAGCATGCAGCCACCTTGGTGGGCTTGGCGCTTTAAAGCATCAACGCAAGCGATGCATCCAGATGGTCCAGCGGTGAACGCTTAAAACCAGAGCGCGTGAAGCGCTGCAAATTACCCAAAGCAAACGCCACCAAAGCCGCCGCGCGCACTTGCGCATCTGCCGTGGGCGTAGCCGACTTATTGGCCCCGGCGGCGGCACGCAGCACTTGGCGCAAGGCTGATTCGATGCGCTCGAACAACTGGTTCATGCGCTGGTGCAAACGCTCGTTTTCAAACACCAAGGCGTCGCCCACCATCACGCGGGCCATACCTGGGTTTCTCTCGCCAAACTGCAGCAACACCGTGACCATGCGGGCGGCTTTTTGTGCACCGTCACCTTCGCGCTCGGCGATTTGGTTGATCAGGCTAAACAGGCTGTGCTCGATGAAATCAATCAAGCCTTCAAACATCTGCGCTTTGCTGGCGAAGTGGCGGTACAAAGCCGCCTCACTCACCGCCAACTTGGCCGCCAAGAGCGCCGTGGTGATGCGCTCGGTGCCCGGCTGCTCCAGCATGCCCGCCAGCGTTTGCAAAATTTGCTCGCGCCGTTGGCCCGGCTTCATGCGCTGGCGTTTTGGTGTTTCAGCGGCGTCGTGCAAAGCGGTGGCGTTGTCAGACATGACGTTTGAACCGAGTTAATGCGATCGAATCATGGTACCGAAAGCTTGCTCGGTCAAAACTTCCAGCAGCATGGCGTGCGGCACGCGGCCATCAATGATGTGCACCGCATTCACACCACTCTTTGCAGCGTCCAAAGCACCTGCAATCTTTGGAATCATGCCGCCGCTGATGGTGCCGTCCGCAATCAACTCGTCAATGCGACGCGGTGTCAGCTCGGTCAACAACTCGCCTTGTTTGTCGAGCACGCCTCGGATGTTGGTGAGCATCAACAGTTTTTCAGCACTGAGCACCGAAGCCAGCTTGGCAGCCACCACGTCGGCGTTGATGTTGTAGCTCTCGTTGTTCTCACCAAAACCGATGGGACTGACCACGGGAATGAACGCATCGTCTTGCAAGGCTTTGACCACGCTGGGGTCAATGCTGACAATGTCGCCCACTTGGCCCACGTCGTAGGCTTTGCTGGGGTCTTTGCTGTCGTGCACGGTGAGTTTTTTGGCTCGGATCATGGCGCCATCACGCCCCGTCAAGCCCACAGCTTTGCCGCCTGCTTGGTTGATCAGGCCCACGATGTCTTGCTGCACTTCGCCGGCCAGCACCCACTCCACCACTTCCATGGTTTCGGCGTCGGTCACACGCATGCCCTCGATGAACTCGCCCTTCTTACCCAAACGTTGCAGCAAGCCTTCGATTTGAGGACCCCCGCCGTGCACGACCACGGGGTTCATGCCCACGAGCTTGAGCAACACCACGTCTTCAGCAAATGCTTTTTGCAACGCAGGGTCAGTCATGGCGTTGCCGCCGTATTTAATCACCAAGGTTTTGCCGTGGAACTTGCGAATGTAGGGCAGGGCCTGGGCCAAGATATCGGCAGGAGAAAAATCGCTCATGGGTGCAACTCCGTCTTGTGTCTTCTGTGTTGTTTTATTCGGCGTGTTCAACCGTTGCGCTGTGCGCCGCTTGTGGGCCCAACACCAACTCACGCACCATTTCGCGCAACAGCTTTTTCTCTTGGAAGCTCAATGCGCGTTCCAACACGCGACGCACGCCCAACAGCAACTGGCGGTCTACTTCTTGTGGGATGCCGCGCGTGTTTTGCAACTCTTCACGCAGCTCTTCACGCAGGTCTTCGGGTTCTTCGGCCCACCATGTGTGGATGACGGTGTTGAGTTGCTCGCGCAATTGCTCGGGGTCAATTTGTGGCACAGCGTGCATCGAGGTCGCGTGGCGTGAGCCGCCTTCGCGCATGGCTTGTGCACCCAACACCACGCGTTGGTCGGCTTGCGACAGCAAGCGGGCCCAACCCGGGTCTTCGCGGTTGAGCTGTGTCATGTTGCGCGAGGCTTCGTCGGCCAACAAATGCACAGACACGCCGTACAGCTGGGCTTCATCAATCAAACTGATCAAACGCTCATCATCGCTGCCCACCAGCAAGTGGTCGCACGCGCCACGTTCAGCCAAACGCTTCAAATCAGCGCCCAACGTGCGCAACATCGACAAACCACCATCTTGGCTGTGCGGCAACACAGCGCGGCTGACTTGCCCACCAATCGCTTGCTCGTCTGGGGTGTCGCTGTACCAATAGATGCGGCGCAGGTTCATTTCCAAACCGTTGTGGGCCATGGCATTGCTGAGCAACTGGTGCAACTGAGGGCGCACATGGTCTTGTGCCGTGTCGGTTTGGCCCTGTAGCCACGCCAAAAAACGGGCGTCAATGAGGGCAATGCAAGATTCAGCGCCAGCGTGCGCTGCAGCGAGAGGAGTGTGTGTGCGTTTCATGAAAGTACTAAAAAGGTAAAAAGATAGAAATCGCTTGCCAGAGCACTAACTGTGCGCAATGACAAGCCGGATTTATTTTAGGGTGGAGACCGCATGTCTGCAGGGGATAATCACCAAACTTCACATTTTTTTCGCGGCATGACACATCCCATTTTGATCACTGGCGGCACAGGTTTCATTGGCTCGCACACCGTCGTCGCATTAGCCGAAGCGGGTCAACCTGTGGTCATTTTGGACAATTTATGCAATTCCAGCCCCAAAGTGCTGGACCGATTGGCCAAGCTGGGTGCCAGCCCCCTTGAGTTTGTGAAGGCCGATATCCGCGACTCGGCAGCCCTAGACGCCTTGTTTGCCCGTTACAACTTTGCAGGCGTCATCCACTTTGCAGGCCTCAAGGCCGTCGGTGAATCGGTGGCCCACCCCCTGCGCTACCTAGAAAACAACGTCAGCGGCACCATCAACCTGCTGCAGGCCATGGACCGCGCCAACGTCCGACGCATTGTGTTTAGCTCCTCGGCTACCGTCTATGGCGACCCCGTGCGTGTGCCCATCCCCGAAACCGCCGCCCTCACCGCCACCAACCCCTATGGCCGCTCCAAACTCATGTGCGAAGACGCGCTGCGCGAGCTGCATGCGGCGGACCCGCGTTGGGGCATCGCCATCCTGCGCTACTTCAACCCCGTGGGTGCCCACGAGAGCGGCTTGCTGGGCGAGGCGCCCAACGGCATCCCCAACAACCTCATGCCTTACATCACGCAAGTGGCCTTGGGTCAACGGGCGCACTTGCAGATTTTTGGCAACGACTACGACACGCCAGACGGCACCGGCGTGCGCGACTACCTGCACGTCAGCGACCTAGCCGCCGGCCATTTGGCAGCGCTGCGCGCTCTGAACGAACCCAAACTATTAACCGTCAACCTCGGCACAGGCCGTGGCGTGAGCGTGCAAGACATGGTGGACACCTTCGCCCGCGTCAACGGCGTGCCCATCCCACACCAAGTGGTACCTCGCAGACCTGGCGACGTGGCCCAGTGCTTGGCCGATCCACAGCAAGCCAAAGCGTTGCTGAATTGGGAAACTCAATTTGACCTCGATCGCATGTGCGCCGACGCATGGCGCTGGCAGTCCATGAATCCCCAAGGTTTTGACACTCCCCTATGAAAAACCAAGACGACGGCACGCTGTCCCTGTTTGACGACTTTCCTCCCGCACCTCCTACTGCGGCTGAGGCACCTAAAAAACCTCGCGCCAAGCGCAAGGCGGCACAGCCGAAGGTGGCAGTTGTTGACGCCGCTTCGGGCGATGTGACGCCCGAAACCGCAGCTCCTGAAGCCGTTGTCGACCCAGAGGTTCAGGTCGAAACCACACTCCACTTGGCAGGCTTGGTGGATGCCCAGCGCCGTCGCAACAGCCCTTGGGCCAGCCTAGACCTCGCGGCGTCACAAACTGATGCAAAGCTACCGCATGTGATGCTCGTCATCACCAAAGGCGAAGCAGGTGGTGCGCAATCGCACGTACTGGCTTTGTGCCAAACCTTGCAAACGCGTGTGAATTTCACCGTGGTCATTGGCGGCCCCGTCGCGGAGTCGACATTGGGACGTGAACTTTCGGCACTGGGTATCACCGTGTGCCCCATGCCCGACATGGTGGAGTCGCTCAACCCGCTCAAGCTTTGGCCCGCAGTGCAGCAACTGACAGCCTTGATCGCGTCACACCAGCCAGACATCGTGCACGCGCACAGCGCCATCGCTGGTGTGGCCGCACGCGTCGCTGGCCATCATGCCGATGTGCCGGTGGTCTACACCGTGCACGGTTTCGGCTTCAAGCAAGAAGTTCCATTGCTGCGTCGCACAGCGGCATCCATCGCCGAGCGCATGTTGGCACCTTGGACCGCACACATGATTTGCGTGTCCAAACACGAACGCGACTTGGCCTACCACTTGCCCATAGCGCCCGATCGTGTGCACGTCATCGCCAACGGGATTGCTCGCTTGCCAGTGACTGAAGCCTTCCCGCCCATCGATGGCGAAACTGGCAACGCCCACCCCGCCGAGCAAACGCAAAACTCATCCGCCATGCCGCGCGTCATCATGGTGGCGCGCATGAAAAACCCCAAGCGCCATGACCTGCTGCTGCAAGCCTTGGCAAAAGTGCGCAACACCTTGGGCAAAGAATTACCCGTCACGCTGGCAGGTGATGGCCCATTGCATGCGGAGCACCATGCACTGGCCAAAGCGCTGAACCTCAAAACCATCACTTGGGCAGGTGATGTGACCGATGTCCCTGCTTTGCTCTCCCAGCACGATGTGTTTGTGCTGTTGTCGGACCACGAAGGCATGCCCATCACCGTGCTCGAAGCCATGCGCGCAGGCCTTTGCATACTCGCCAGCGACCTACCAGGTATCCAAGAACAAATCAGCCAAAACCAAGAGGGATTGTTGGTGGTCAACACGGCGGATGCTGTGGCCGAACAACTGATCCGCTTGGTGCGCGAACCGCATATGCGCAAACGCTTGGGCCGAGCGGCACAGCAACGCTTCGACACCACCTTCTCCGCAGAGCCCATGGCAGAGCGCGTGCTGCAGGTGTACCGCGAATGCGCGCAAGAAACCACGGCCACCCAAACCAACACCGACGACACCCGAAGCACGCACAGCGCAGGCTTGGTGTCTGCGTCTGTGCGTCGCCGCGATGCGCTGCAAAGCTGGGCCTTATGGGGCTTTTGGATGTTGGTGCCCAGCCTGATGGCTGCGCAACTGTTGGAAGACGCAGGCCTGATGACCTACCAGTTTGGCGAAACACTGTGGTGGTGCGTGCTGCCCTACGCCGTGGCCACGCACTTGCTCATGCGTGCGTCGCACCTGCCCGTGGCGGAGCGCAGCGGCGTGTTGTGGGTGTCCACCACCGCGCCGTTTGTGTTCACACCTTTGGGCTTTGCGCTGTTGCAGCAACCTTATTCACGCGCTGCGGTGGTGTGGGCCTATGCCGCCACCACACTGTGGCTGTGGTGGGGCTACCACCGTCATGTCAAACACCGTGCTTTGCGCTTGGTACACCTCGACGCCAATGTGCCCGCGCAGTTGGCCGTGTGCCTTGGCCCCAACACGTTAGACCCTCAAGCCGTGCAACTCATTGCGTGGAACCCGAACAACGACATGCCTCTTCCCGCCTGTGACGGCGTGGTGCTTGACCGCCATGTGCGCATCACCGACGAGCGCACCCGTTTGTTGGGCGAGCTCAAGATGCAACACCTGCGCCTCTACAGCGTGGAAGCCGTGGCCGAACTCACCAGCGGTCGCAAGATGCTGCCCACCGCCGCCGACTCGCTGTGGGAAATTGACAACGACCCCAGCTACGACCGCGCCAAACGCTTGCTTGATGTGGTCACCGTCATCCTGATGGCCCCTCTGTGGCTGCCCCTCGCCGCCTGCGTGGCACTGGCCGTGCGCTTCGATTCCAAAGGCCCCGCGCTGTATTCGCAGCCCCGCGTGGGTCGCGATGGCCAAGTGTTCACGCTGTGGAAATTTCGCAGCATGGTGCATGGCTTGCAAGCGCCGGGCGTGCACTTTGCGCAAGCCGAAGACCCACGCATCACCCGCGTTGGTCGCCTCTTGCGTCGCTCTCGTTTAGACGAGTTGCCACAACTCATCAACGTGCTCATGGGCCACATGAGCCTCATTGGCCCACGCCCCGAGCAAACCGCATTTGTGCGCGACTTTGCCGCCACCATTCCTAGCTACCCTTACCGCCACTTGGTGCGCCCGGGCCTCACGGGTTGGGCCCAAGTGCAGCAAGGCTACGCCGACAGCGCAGACACCACGCGCATCAAACTCAGCTACGACTTGTATTACGTGGCGCACTACTCACTCGCGCTTGATTTGCTGATTGCAGCCAAAACCGTCAAGACCGTGTGCACGGGTTTTGGCGCACGATGAGCCGCTTGAGAAAAGCATGAGCACCCGCCGCATCTTGTTGCTAGAAGAGCCCACTTGGGGCGGCGTGCACACCATGACGCGCACCTTGGCGGATGCACTCAGCACACAAGGCTGGCAAGTGAGCGCGCTGCCTTGGCAGCAAACCCCATGGCCCGCACTGGTGAGCGCTGCCAAGCAGCACGATGTGATTGTGGCCACCCACAACTTTGGCCCCACCTATTGCGGTGCAGCGCTCAAAGCCATCACAGGCAAACCCTTGGTCAGCTGGGTGCATGGCCCGCTGATGGATGTGCTGCACGAAGCGGGCACCTCGGTGATGAAGAAGCTGTGGCTCAAACTGCTCTACAAACAAGTGAGCCAATTTGTGTGCGTGTCGCGCACAACCCAAGACTCGCTGCTGGGCTACATCTCACTTGGCAAACAACAACGCTGCTGCGTGGTACCCAACGGGATTGCGCCCATGCCTGCGGGCCAAGCCATCCATGTGCACGCCGGCCACAGCGGCGAAGGCTCGCCGCCCATACTGCTGGGCTATGTAGGCCGCTTGTCTGCCGAAAAACGGCCGCATCTTTTGTTAGACACCCTGCGTTTTTTACCCAGTGACGCGCAGCTGGGCATCGTGGGCGAAGGCCCCATGCACCGCAAAATGATTCACGACGGCATGGACCTGATGGTCCAAGGCCGCGTGCATTTTTTAGGCAAACACCCCAGCGGCGCCAGCCTGTACAAACCTTGGCAAATGACGCTGCTCACCTCGCGCTACGAAGGCTGCCCCATGACCGCCCTCGAATCGTTGGCCTGCGACGTACCGTGCGTGTCGCTGCCCATCCCCGCCATGCGCGAGCTGTACGACCTAGACGCGCCCTATTTGCTAGCCCGTGGCGATTCCCCCGTGGCCTTGGCCGAAGCCGTGATGACCGTGCAAAGCCTGCCCGAGCAACACGTGCGCGACGACATGGCCCGCATCGTGGCGCGACACCACATCGATGACTTTGTGGGTAATTGGCAAGAGGTGCTGCGCACATGTTGATTCACTTGGTTCGCAACGGCCCGTCTTATCTGCCCGAGATCGACGCGTACGTTGACTTCATCACCTCGCGCGGCCACCAAGCCGTGGTGCACGACACGGGGACGACTGTGCCAAGCAATGCGCAAGTGGTGTGGTGGATGTGCGGGCGCGTGGCCAGCTCTGAGGCTCGCCGCTTAAAAACCGCATTCCATATTCACGAATACGCGTCAGCCTCTGCGCCACCGCACGCGTGGCTCAAAGATTTTGTCAAACACTGGATGCAGCCCAAACCCGACTACCGCTTGTTTCAAAACGGTTGGGTGCGCGAGCGCATGGGCTTTGACGATGGCGTGCCCTACGCGCTGCGGGACATGGGCGTGGCACAAGCCTTCTTTGATGCAGCGGCCCCTGCGCTGCCCGAACCTTCGTACGAAGACGATACACCTGCACGCATCCCACCGAACGAGTTTGATTTGGTCTACTTGGGCGAGATGAACCGCCTGCTGCCCTTTGTGCCGCTGCTACAAAGCATTCATGAGGCAGGCCGCACCTTGCTGCTGGTGGGCGATGTGCCAGATGCACTGCGCTCACAACTGACCGCCAGTGTGACGTGCACAGGCCGCGTGCCCCATGCAGAAGTACCACGCCAATTACGTCGTGCACGATTTGGCTTAAACCTCGTCAGCGACATCGAACCCTACAACCAACAAACCTCCACCAAGCTGCTGGAGTACTGCGCCGTGGGCCTCCCCGTGGTGAGCAACGACTACGCATGGGTGCGCTACTTTGCTGCGCACTACCAAGCCAACCTGCACTTGCTAAGCGACGAGCCCGCCAGCTGGCAACACAGCTTTGGGGCTGCGTTGGAGGCATACCCCTACGTGGTGCCCGATGTACGCGAGCTGGCTTGGCCCAAGCTGCTGGGCAAACTGGCCATTTGGAAACATCTGCACATCGTGCCCGAAACACCCAAGCCAAGATCGCCGATAGGCGGTGCACCGTGAGCTGGCGAAAGCACTTAAACCTTAGCAGCACCAGCCGCGTCGTGGCGCTGTCAAGCATGGTGGCCTTTGCCACGCAAGTGGCGTTTGCGCTGCTCATGCTGCGTTTGTTTACGCCCCAAGAGGTGGGCGAGTTTTCGGTCATCAGCCAAATTGGTTTTTTCTGGATGACTTTGGCGTTGGCCCAAGCGCCGTTGGGGCTACTGGCCAATCAAGATTTACCCGCCCACTTAGCCGCTCAGCAAGCTTGGCGCGCCAGCGCTTTACGCGGCTTGGGCCTGCTGCCGGTCGCCGGTTTGGCGGTGTGGTTCAGCCAACTCGCCCTGTGGCCCGCCTTGCTATGGGCACTGCTGCTGGCGTTTTGTCAAATGGGTTGGATGCTGGCACAAAGCCTCACGCTGCGCTTAGGTTCTGGTTGGCAACAAGCCGCTGTGCGTGTGCTGCCTCCGCTCACAGCGGCAACGACGGCTTTGACGGCTGTGCTGCTAGGTACATCCCTAGGTTGGACGGGCCCCACTTTGGTGTTGTCGGCGCTGCTCGGCTACGCCGTGGGTGCGGCGTGGTTGGTGCCAGCCTTTCGAACGCAAGGTTCGCACTCAGCGATCGCGACATTTGTTGCCGCAGATGCTGCAGATGCTTCTCAGCGCTTCACCGCGCCACAATCCGACCCCCGAACTGCCACGCTGCGCATGGCCCACACCTTGGTCGATGCATTGCTAGCAACGGCCATCATCGTGGTGTGGCAACGCCTTTACGGCGCACAAGAAACTGGCTGGATGAGTGCCCTGCTGCGCGTGCTGGGCTTCCTACCCGCGGTGGTGCACATGGCATGGGCACAAGTGGCATTGGCACAAGGCACGCACACCAATAACCGCCACGCCGCATTAGCCAACCCTTGGTGGCTGGGACTTGCGGCATTTGCCTGCGTCATCGTGTTGGGCTTGTCATGCGCTTTAGCGCTGCACCAAGAATGGCTTGACCCGCGCTGGCATGGCGTGTGGCCCTACATCGCGCCACTGGTGCTGTGGCAAGGCAGTGCGTGCTTGTCAGCGGCGTTTAGCCACAGGCCTTTTCAAACGCAATCAGCCGTGCACTACTCGTGGGCTTGCATGGCACTGGGTGTGCTGCAAGCCTTGGTGCTGTTAGCACCGATGAGTTTGGCGCAGCCCATCGATGCGGTGCAGCATATGGCTGCTTTTGCGCTGGTTAGCAGCTTGGGGCTGTTGGGGTTGACGGTTTGGATGGCTCGGTTGCGTTAATGACGCAATCGTGCATCAAACCCAGACTGTGCAAAAGTCAAAGCTGCAACGTCTTTAGCCGCTAGAAGTGGCGCACCTTCTAGCAAATGGAGCGGCCAGTCGATACAAATCGCTGGGTCGTTCCAGAGCAAGCTGCGTTCAAACTCTGGTCGGTAGTAGTCTGTCGTTTTGTACAAAAACTCTGCGCTCTCGCTGGTCACCAAAAAGCCGTGCGCTAGACCTTCTGGTATCCACAGCTGTTTTTTATTTTCAGCCGACAGCTCTAAACCAAACCATTTACCAAATGACTTTGAGCTAGGACGAATATCCACCGCCACATCAAAAACAGCGCCCTGAGTGACGCGCACCAGCTTGCCTTGCGCATGCTGCACTTGGTAATGCAAACCACGCAACACGCCCTTACTGGACTTGCTTTGGTTGTCTTGCACGAACGTGCGTTGCAAACCCGTTGCTTGCTCGAAGTCACGAGCGTTGAAGCTCTCATAAAAGAACCCACGAGCATCGCCAAAGACTTTTGGCTCTAAAACTAAAACGCCCTCAAGGGGCGTCTGTGTAACTTGATAAGGCATGCGTTTACTTTAACAAACGCAACAAGTATTGACCGTAACCATTTTTGGCCAAAGGTGCCGCAAGCTTTTGCAAAGCGGCGGCATCAATCCACTTTTGGCCAAACGCAATTTCCTCAGGGCAAGCCACCATCAAGCCTTGGCGCTTTTGCAGCGTACCAATGAAGCTAGCCGCCTCTAGCAAACTGTCGTGCGTGCCTGTGTCCAACCAAGCATAGCCACGACCCATGATTTCTACATTCAACTGGCCCAGCTCTAAATAACGCTTGTTCACGTCTGTAATTTCTAGCTCTCCTCGGTGTGAGGGCTTCACCGCGGCTGCGATGTCGCATACCTGCTCATCGTAGAAATACAAACCTGTGACGGCGTAGTTGCTTTTGGGCTTGACGGGTTTCTCTTCAATACTCAAAGCACGGAACTGTCCATCAAACTCCACCACGCCATAGCGCTCGGGGTCGTGCACATGGTAGGCAAACACACTGGCGCCGCTGGTGCGTTGGTCTGCGTTGTGCAGTTGCTTGACCAAGTCGTGGCCATAGAAAATGTTGTCGCCAAGCACCAACGCACTAGGGTGATCGGCCACAAAGTTTTTACCAATGATGAAAGCTTGCGCCAAACCATCGGGGCTGGGCTGCACCGCGTATTCAATGTGCATGCCCCACTGACTTCCATCACCCAGCAACTCGGTAAAACGGGGCGTGTCTTGCGGGGTGGAAATGACCAACACTTCACGAATACCACTCAGCATGAGCGTGGTCAGCGGGTAGTAAATCATCGGCTTGTCGTACACGGGCATGAGCTGCTTGCTCACCGCTTGTGTGACGGGGTACAAGCGGGTGCCTGAGCCGCCCGCAAGGATGATGCCTTTGCGTTGTTCTGTCATATCAACTTTTCTTTTGATTTTTAAGTTTTAAAGTATTTCCGCCAACATGCGGTCTACACCCTGCTGCCAAGGCGGCAACACAAGCCCAAAAGCTTGTTGCAGCTTGTGCGTGCACAAGCGTGAGTTAAGTGGCCGCGCGGCTGGCGTAGGGAAGGCAGCGGTGGGCACGGGGGCCACTTCGGTGACTTTCCAAGCCAACTCGGGGCTGATGCGTTTGGCTTGTTCGATCACATGGCTGGCATAGCCATGCCACGTCGTTTCACCCGAAGCCACCAAGTGATAGACACCACTGAATGATGGGTTTTGCGTGTTCAACACCCGGCGCAGGGCATGCGCCGTGACATCGGCAATCAGCTCGGCCCCTGTGGGTGCACCGTGTTGGTCGTCAATGACCGTTAACTTCTCGCGCTCTTGGGCCAAGCGCAGCATGGTTTTGGCAAAGTTGCCGCCGCGTGCGGCATACACCCAGCTGGTACGGAATATCAAATATTTGCAGCCGCTAGCCACAATGGCTTGCTCGCCTTCGTGTTTGGTTTGGCCATACACATTCAAAGGGCCAACGCCCTCGCCCTCTTGCCTTGCTTGGCTGCCACTGCCTTCAAACACATAGTCGGTCGAGTAATGCACCAGCCATGCGCCCACCTGCGCTGCGGCTTTGGCCAAGGCTGCGGGCGCTAACGCGTTGAGGCAACGGGCCAGATCTGGCTCTGACTCGGCCTTGTCCACCGCCGTGTGTGCTGCGGCATTGACGATGAAGTCGGGCTTGTAGGCCAGCACCGTTTGCGCCAGTTGTTCGGGTTGGCTTAAATCGCCGCAATAGTGGGTGCTGTGCCGGTCGAGTGCCAGCACCTCGCCCAAGGGAGCGAGGCTGCGCTGGAGCTCCCAGCCCACTTGGCCGTTTTTACCTAGGAGCAAAATTTTCATATTGGGCCTTAAGCGCCGTATTGCTGACCCACCCACTGGCGATAAGCCCCACTGGTCACGCCCTCAACCCATGCTTGGTTTGCCAAATACCACTGCACGGTTTTGCGAATGCCGGTTTCAAACGTTTCTTTGGGCTTCCAGCCTAGCTCGCGCTCGATCTTGCGGGCATCTATGGCGTATCGGCGGTCATGGCCGGGACGGTCTTTGACATAGGTAATTTGCTCGGCATAGCATTTGCCATCTGCTCGGGGCCTCAACTCGTCGAGCACAGCGCACAAGGTGTTGACCACCTCAAGGTTTGACTTTTCGTTCCAGCCGCCGATGTTGTAGGTCTCGCCCACTTTGCCAGCTTCTAGCACGCGGGCAATGGCGCGGCAGTGGTCTTCGACATACAGCCAATCGCGCACTTGCTGACCATCACCATAAATGGGCAGTGGTTTGCCAGCCAAGGCGTTGAGCAACACCAAAGGAATCAGTTTTTCTGGAAAGTGATAAGGCCCGTAGTTGTTGCTGCAGTTGGTGGTCAGCACAGGCAGACCATAGGTGTGGTGCCAGGCGCGCACGAGGTGGTCACTGGCGGCCTTGCTGGCAGAGTACGGGCTGTTGGGCTCGTAGGTTTTTGTCTCAGTAAACGGTGGGTCAGTGGGCGAGAGGGTGCCATAGACCTCGTCGGTCGACACATGCAAAAAGCGGAAAGCTTGTTTGTCGGCTTCTGCCAACGCTTGCCAATAAGCGCGCACGCTTTCTAGCAAGTTGAATGCGCCCATCACGTTGGTTTCAATAAAGTCACCTGGGCCATGTATGGACCTATCCACATGGCTTTCAGCCGCAAAGTTCAGCACAGCGCGGGGCTTGTGCTCGGCTAGAAGCTGGGCCACCAAGGCACGATCACCAATATCGCCTTGCACAAACACATGACGCGGGTCACCTTGAAGGGCTTTGAGGTTTTCTAAGTTGCCTGCGTAGGTGAGCTTGTCTAGGTTGATCACCGTTTCGTTTGACGACGAAAGCCATGTGTGAACAAAATTACTGCCGAT
Organism: Comamonadaceae bacterium; assembly: GCA_947374535.1. Next base: position 32,103 of record CANCCJ010000002.1, read on the forward strand.
AAAACCGGCGCAGCCTGTGACGAGGATGGTCATTTATTTACTTCCAACATATGTTCGTTTGGTGCTTTTGAACCCATCAGGTCAAGTGACTTAGGCGCCAAAAAGATCAACAAAATTAACAGGGTGAAATGCCCTTCCTCCATGTCAATCATCATGGAGTTGGTAGTGATACTGAGCATGAATAAAAACACAAACATGACCAGCCCAATGCGCTGCACCTCGTCTGTCTTGCCCCATGCCACGCGGCACGCTTGGGCGAAGATGGCCAAATACAAGGCCAAGCCCACCACACCTTTGGTTGCCAACATATAAAGATATTCGTTGTGTGGGTTGCCCCAGTTATAGGTCGCCCATGACTGCGGCGTCACCTTGAGCGTGGTGGCAGCCGCTTGATAGGCCTCTGTAAAACCTATGCTTCCCACCCCCACCCACCAGTTGCTTTGCTTGATCGCTTCCCACGCCGTGGCTGCGTATTGCATACGCACCGAAAGCGAGCCAAGCACGTTGGCCGAACGCTCTTGCGGGGTCATCGCCACATATTGGCCAAACTCAACCACCGCCAACCCCATACGTCGGTGAACCACATCGGAAGTAGCCACCACGCCAATCACACCTGCAACAACCAACAACAGCAACCATTTGTATTTGCCTACAAACAAACGCTTGGCATTTAACAGCCCCCAAACCCCAAAGCCAGCAGCCAAAAGCAGCCAACCCGTGCGGCGCTCGCTGGCCAAAAACAAAGAAGCCACTAGCAAAACCAACGGCACAGCCACACGCCACGCCAACTGCGGGCGCACCATCCACATTTGAGCCAGAACAAATACCAAGCCCACCAGCGCCTGCCCATACATATGCGACATGTGCGACATACGCATGTGCCCTGTTGTGAAATATTGACCCTGTGACACTTGCCCCGTTAAGGTGAATAACAAGTTCAAGCTGCCCAACACCAAAACACTCGCAGCAAAGGTCCAAAACGCCACACGCGCCACGCGTGGATTAACAAATACAGCCCACAGCACCACCACAAAACCAAGCGTACGCATGTCATGCAACAAGGCTTTTAAGGAGGCACCAAAGCCAAATCCGGCCAACAAATTTGTGTACACATCCCACGCACACAGCGCGAGCACCAAGCCCAAAAACAACTTTGTATCTGGCTCTACCACTTGATTGCTTTTATAAAACTCATACCAAGCAAACGGGGCTAACAGCACAAGTCCCAATACAGCTATGTTCGTGAAGGCCACTGATGTGAACAAGGCCACACCAAATAAGCAAACCACGGCCCACGTCACATTCATGGCCCATGATGTGTAGGGTGTTGTCGTTGTTGTATCAGTCATCGTTGGGTCGTACTCATTTGGTTTTTAGCTAAGTGCACCCAGTCCACCACATCGCCATCGGGCTGGTATCCAGGCACTAAATCTTTGAGTTGACTTCGAATCCAAGGCACATCATTGGCATTTAACGCTAGGTCTAATGTCGCCAATTTGCTTTGCAAATTACCCCAAGTCAAAAAGTCTTCATGCGCCTTCATGATACGGGTATGACTGGTAGGCAATGGGTTGTCGCCAATTAGCAGCTCTTCGTACAGCTTTTCGCCGGGGCGCAAACCGGTTACTTGTATTTCTATATCGCCATTTGGGTTGGCATCGTCCTTCAGAGCCAAGCCCGACAGCTCAACCATGCGCTTGGCTAAATCGATGATTTTCACTGGCTCGCCCATGTCAAGCACAAACACATCGCCGCCACTGGCCATGGCACCGGCTTGTATGACCAGCTGCGCCGCCTCGGGGATGGTCATGAAATAGCGGGTGATACGCTCATCCGTCAGGGTGATGGGGCCATCGTCTTTGATTTGTTTGCGAAAGAGGGGAACGACCGAGCCAGATGAGCCCAACACATTTCCAAACCGCACCATGCTGAAGCAGGTTTTGCCACCCGCTTCTTGCATGGCCGCTGCCTGCGCTTGCAACACCATTTCAGCCAATCGCTTGCTGGTACCCATCACATTGGTGGGGCGCACAGCCTTGTCGGTGCTGATCAATACAAAGTCGCTTACACCGTGTTTTGCCGCCAGCGTGGCTGCATTAAGAGTTCCGAGGACATTATTTTTCACACCTTCAGCTGGGTTGTGCTCTACCAGCGGCACATGCTTGTAGGCTGCAGCGTGGTAAACCGTGTGGGGCTTCCATGTACATAGGATTTCATCCATGCGCGCTTCATCGCGCACATTGGCCAATAAAGGCACCAGCGACAAAGGCACCCCAGCAGCCGCCATTTGGTCTTGCAGCTCTTGCCCTATGGCGTAAAGAGCAAATTCGGACAGTTCGACCAGCAGCAACGCTGATGGCGACAGTTGCAAAATTTGTCGACACAGCTCTGAACCTATTGAGCCACCAGCCCCAGTGACCATCACAACCTTGCCAGTGACATTTTTAGCCAGCATGGCACGGTTGGGGGACACGGGGTCGCGGCCTAGTAGGTCTTCAATGTCCAGCTCGCGCAAATCACTCACATGCACACGACCTTCAGCCAAGTCAAGCAAGCCGGGTAGTGTGCGCACCTGCACGTGGGCGGCACGTACGGCTTCTAATATTTCGTTACGACGCGAACGCGAGGCAGACGGAATGGCCAAATAAACCTGAGTAATTTGCTCACTACTGACCACGCCTAATAAATTTTCAGGGTCATGAATTTTCAAGCCATTCAGCACCTGGCCATGCAAACGATCGTCGTCATCTAGATAGCCCACCAGCACCACCTCGGGACTTGTTTTAAGCGCTGCGGCTAGTTGCCTCCCGGCTGAGCCAGCACCATAAATCAGCACGCGGGGCAGCACCAGCCTAGCCAATCGCCCCTGATAAAAACCGCCGAGCCATAGGTGTCCCAATGCCCGAGAAAACGCCACACCCAACAACACAAAAATAGGCTGTAGTACCCCCACAGCTCGGGGCACCCCAGACACAGACACCACCGTAAATACGACCGCGTAAAGCAGGCCATAAACACTAACTGCTTTTAATATGCTAAGTAAAGCAGACAAGCCTGAATACCTAAAAATAGCGCGGTACAAACCGAGCGTAATGAATACAGGCAGCGCCAAAACCACACTCACTACAAACGCTACGCTGTGCGCTAGTGACCATACTGACCAGACTTCTAAGCGCAAACTAAACGCTAGCCAAACACTGACCAAACACAACACCACATCAAACGAAAGCGCAATTGCGCGCTTGGCAGGGCGCGAAAAATCCAACAAGTAATCGGACGTGGTTTTTAAAGGCATGCTTTGCTCATCACCAACTGAATTGCCTCACACGTTTTTTTTATTTCGAATTCTGTAAGAGTTGGGTGAACCAAAAACATCAGCGACGTTTCGCCCAACTCTTTGGCAACTGGCAGACGTACCGAAGGGCGCCAGCCCGTGCTATCAAAAGCTTTTTCTAAATAAACCTCTGAGCAAGACCCCTGGAAACAAGGCACACCTTGCGCATTGATTTCTTCTACGATCCGGTCTCGCGTCCAGCCATCTGCCAAAAAGGCAGGCTCGACATAGGCGTAGCATTTGTAATGCGCATGCTCGCAACCACTACCGGCACAGGCACCTGAGCAGCTTGCGCATTTCACAGTTGGCACGCGTAGCGTTACAAACCGCGCACACGTATCCCAAATAGCCCGTGCGTTACGCTTACGTGCAGCGGCCCACTCGGGCATGCGACGCAACTGAATACGTCCAATCACGGCCTGCATTTCCAGCATGCGCCAATTGGTGCCAAAGCTTTCGTGCAGCCATCTGAAACCCGGCGCGTGCTGCCGTTCGTACACCGCCTCGTAACTCTTGCCATGGTCCTTGAACGACCACATGGCACGCCACAGCGATTCGTCATTCGTAGTGACCATGCCGCCCTCGCCACCGGTGGTCATGATCTTGTCTTGGCAAAAACTCCAAGCCCCCACATGCCCGATGCTGCCCACAGGTTGCCCCTTATAGCGGGCACCGTGCGCTTGCGCGCAATCCTCGATCACTTTCAAGCCGTGCAGCGCGGCCAGCGCCATGATCGGGTCCATATCGCAAGGCCAGCCCGCCAAATGCACACAAATAACGGCCTTGGTACGTGGCGTTAAAACTGCTGCGATGGTACGTGCCGATATATTCCCAGAATCAGCCTCCACATCGGCAAACACAGGCACAGCCCCCGCATTGACCACACACGAAATCGACGCAATGAACGTGCGTGGCGTCACTACCACCTCGTCGCCTGGCCCAATTCCCAGAGCCTTCAGCGCCACATCCAGCGCAAGCGTGCCGTTTGCAAGAGCCACGGCATAGTTGGTGCCACACCAAGCCGCAAACTCTTTTTCAAACTCGCGTGTCTCAGTGCCTGTCCAATAATTGACCTTGTTGGACATCACCACGCGGTGCACTGCATCTGCTTCTTCAGTGGTAAAACTGGGCCAAACAGAAAAAGGGGTATTCAACATCTTGAGTTTTCAATTCTTGATCAAAGGCCGGGCCGGATTGCCCACCACCGTCACGCCAGGCTCCACACTCTTGGTTACCACCGCCCCCATGCCCACCACCGCACCACGGCCAATGACCAGTGGCGCGCCAGGCAACCCCTGTTTGATGACCGCGCCCGTACCAATATAAGCGTGGTCCTCAACATGCACATTGCCATTGCACATCACACCAGGTGCAAAGGTCACAAAGTCGCCAATCACGCAATCGTGGGCCACATAGCTGTAAATATTGCTGTGGAAATGTTGGCCAATCCGCACATTGCTCGTCAGCGTGACAAAGGGGCACAACACCGCCCCCTCACCCAGCTGCACATCGTCCAGCTGCACCACGTTGGCCGCACGCACCTCAAAAAAGAGCACACCATCGGCCGCGCAACGTGCCACCAGCTTTTGTCGCACCTGGCTGTTGGCAATGGCCACATTCATGTGGCGACCGCTGGCGGGCTCTTCCAGCCACTGTGCATAAGTCAGCACCCGCTGCCCGTTCACAACAGAAGCGCTCGGCTGGTCGTCCACAAACACCAGATCGGCCAAGCCCGCCGCCAGATCAGCCTGCAACTGCTGGCGCACCAAAGGCAGCACCTCACGGCCATAGCCACTGGCCCCAAAAATGGCAAAACGCTTCAAGACTCTGACCCCGTAAATTTTTTCATAGTCGCCTCCCCCGCAGCACTGATCCCATCTCGCACCAACACTTTACGCACCGTCATCCAGAGTATCTTGATGTCCAGCGACAGGCTCTGGTTGTCGACGTACCAAACATCCAATGCAAACTTGTCTGGCCAACTAATGGCATTGCGACCATTGACCTGCGCCCAGCCAGTGATTCCTGGGCGTACCTCGTGGCGGCGCGCTTGCTCATGTGTGTAAAGCGGCAAGTATTCCATCAGCAAAGGTCGCGGCCCCACCAGACTCATATCTCCACACAGCACATTCCACAGCTCAGGCAGCTCGTCGAGACTACTGGAACGCAAAAAGCGGCCAAATGGCGTTAGCCGCTGCGCATCGGGCAACAAAGCCCCATCAGGCCCCCGCCCGTCCGTCATGGTGCGGAACTTGACCATGGTGAAGGGTTTCCCATGCAAGCCCGGCCGTACCTGACAGAAAAGCACAGGTGTGCCCAGCTTGCGGCGGATTAGCCAAGCTAGGACTAACAAAGGTAATGCCAACAACAACAACGCTAGCGATGCAGCAAGAAAATCAAACAAACGCTTCATACCCGTCAACTTTTAGCCCCATTTGCCAGCGCTTTAAAAATAGCCCCGAATTTGCCAGCCCCCACTTGCAAGGCCAGCTTTTCTTGATAGAACTGGCGAGCGTGTCTACCCATGGTTTGCTGGTCAGCAAAGGGCATATCGGCCAACTTCTGCGCAGCATTAGCCAAGGCCATTGGATTTTCTGACTCCGCAGTCAATCCGCCGTTCGATTGCGTAACCAAATCTGCCGCATCGCCGTTAACCGCCATCAGCAAGGGCTTTCCCACAGCCATGTATGCCTGCGTTTTAGAGGGGATGGTGATCTCAAACAATGGGTCTTTTTTTAGGTGTACGAGCAAGGCGTCTGCGGCAGCCAAAACGGTTCCCACTTCAGCCATCGGCACTGGTGGAAGAAACACCATATTGTCCAAGCCCAGCACCTTTGCTCTGTCTTTGAGTCGCGCTACCTCGACGCCCCCCCCCAGCATCACAAAGCACACGCGAGATGCACGTCCCTTCAAAATCAGGGCAGCGTCCAGCACGGCGTCAAGTGCTTGGGCCTTGCCCATATTGCCGGCAAAAACAAGTTTGAAACTATCGCTACCCGGAAAGTTGCGCGGCAAGCTGCCTACAGGGGACATTAACGCTGCTTCATCGGCCCAGTTGTAAATTACCTCGATCTTGCGTTCTGGTACGTTGCGCTGGATCAGTAGGCGCTTAAACCCTGGCGACAGCACCACGACTTGGTCCACACGCTTATAAACCCAATCGCACACACGCCCAACAAAGCCCAGCGCACGCGAGTTGTTCAGCATGCCTGTAGCTCGCAAGGTATCGGGCCACATATCTTGAATGTCGTACACCAGCGGAATACCCCGCAGCAAACGAATCAAGCTGGCCGCCAAGCCTACGGTCAGCGGCGGGTGATAGGCATACATCACATCAGCCCGCTTGGCTATGAATAGCCCGTAAAACATCAGCGAGGCGGCAAAGCTGGCGTAGTTCAGTACTCGTTTGGCAGCCGATTGATCGTGGTTCGGGTATAGCGGCAGACGAGTGATGTCCACCCCGTCAATGCGTTCGCGCTGAATCCACTTGATTTTGTAACCCGGGTACACCTTGCCACCTGGGTAATTGGGAAAGCCCGTGACCACTTCTACATCAAAGCCTTGGCGCACCAATTCGCGTGCAAACACCAAGCCTTTGAAGGTTGGCTCAGGATCGAACCACTGGGTCAACAGCAGCACACGGGTTTTGGCAGGCGCTTTCAATATTTCTTCCAAACCACCCGATTCACGTAATCGGTGTAGCTATGAACTATGCGCACAACCTTGGCGCTCACATTGGGCATGCTGTAGTCAGCCACCATGCGGAGCTCGCGGTTTTCGCCACGCGCCTGATTCGCCACTATGGCCAAGCCCTGCCGAACACGCTCTACCTCCAAACCCACCATCATGACAGCGGCCTCTTCCATCCCCTCGGGGCGCTCGTGCGCCTCGCGCAGGTTGAGCGCCGGAAAATTAAGAATGGAAGACTCTTCATTGATCGTGCCACTATCCGACAGCACCGCTTTGGCGTTCATCTGCAGATTCACATAGTCATGAAAACCCAGCGGCTTCAAGAGTCGCACGAGCGGATGAAATTTAGCCCCAGTAGCATCAACCCGCTTTTGTGTGCGCGGGTGGGTCGACACAATCACCGGCAAGCCATGATCTTCAGCAACTGCGTTGAGTACCCCCACCAGCTTGGTGAAGCTACGGTCTGACTCGATGTTTTCCTCCCGATGCGCACTCACCACAAAGTATTGCTGAGCCGCCAACTTCAATCGCTCAACCGCATCGGATGCCTTAATCTGCGGCAGATAGTGGTGCAACACCTCATACATTGGGCTACCGGTTTTTATTACTTGATCGGGCGGCAATCCCTCGCGCAACAGATAGTCACGCGCAATGGTGCTGTAAGTCAGATTAATGTCTGACGTGTGGTCCACGATGCGGCGGTTGGTCTCTTCGGGAACGCGCTGGTCAAAGCAGCGGTTGCCTGCCTCCATGTGAAAAATTGGAACCTTACGTCTCTTTGCCGGTATGACAGACAAGCAACTATTGGTGTCGCCCAGCACCAGCATAGCCTCTGGCTTCACTTGGGCTAGCACGCCATCCACCGCGGTAATCAGGTTACCAATCGTGTGCGCAGCGCTTGTGCTGCCATCAGCACTGCTCAAAAAGAAGTCTGGCTTGCGCACACCAAGATCATCAAAAAAGACTTGATTCAACTCATAGTCGTAGTTTTGCCCAGTATGCACCAGCACATGGTCGCAATGCGCGTCCAGCGCGGCCAGAACGCGAGACAAACGGATAATTTCAGGCCGTGTGCCCACAACTGACATGATTTTGAGTTTTTTCATTGTCGTCAAACTTTGCTTGCAATCGTGTCTGGGTTAGCACGGTCAAAAATTTCATTCGCCCACAACATCACTACCATTTCATCGCTGCCAATGTTGGTTATGTCATGCGTCCATCCAGGCACTGTCTCCACGACCTTCGGTTTATCACCCAAGGTCTCTAGGTAATAAACCTCATTGGTCAGCATATGCCTAAAACCAAAGCGGGCGTGGCCTTTAATAACCAAAAACTTTTCTGTTTTTGTGTGGTGGTAGTGCCCGCCCCGTGTAATGCCTGGATGTGCCGTAAAAAAACTGAACTGACCAGCATCGGGGGTTTTGAGCATTTCCACAAACACGCCTCGTGCATCGGCATGCACAGGCACGTCGTACGCAAAGCGCTCAGTCGGCAAATAGCTAACATAAGTGGCATACAAAGCACGAATCAGACCTGTGCCCACGCGCTCCGACATTAAAGTGCTGCGACAGTTTTTAAACGCATCAATCTGTTCCGACAGCTCACCCAAGGTAATGCTGTATTCGGGTTCAACCGTTGGGTACTCCACCCCATTCCAGCTATAAGCCAACTGCCTCAGTATGGCGTTAACCACATCATCCACATAAACCAAACGCACACGGGCGCTTGCATCATTGATTTGCACTTGCAGATCGTGCGCCTTGTTGTGGCAAAACGTGGCCACCACCGAGTTGTAATTTGGCTTGCACCACTTGCCAAAAACACCTGGTAAGCGGTAGATGGCGGCAGGGTTGCCATGTTCGTTGGATAACTCTTGCACCGTATGCTCGGCGGCAAGCTTGCTGCGCCCGTATGGGTTGTCTAATTCGACTTGTGCAGACGATGCAAACAGCACAGGTATGGTTTTTCCCAAAGTCTTAAGGCCTTGGCATACACGTCGCGTTAAGCCGGTGTTGACTTCAGCAAACTCCTTTGGATCGGCGGGCCGGTTTTCACCCGCCAGATGCACGACCGCATTGGCTTGTGCCAGAGCTTCGTGTAAAGCTGCATCGTCTTGGCCTCGAACAAAAGTGAGCACCTCGGTGGCCACTTGCTCGCGGAGCCTTAGCACCAAGTTTTTTCCAATAAAACCGTTGGCGCCAGTGACTAATACTTTCATGGCTTATTCCTCAGCCTCTACCAGCTCACCACGCGCTACAGCCTGCATAAAGCGCAGCTTCATAAGCAAGGCTTGCATACCCACGATATCTAAACGCTCGGTGTTGTGGGAGTTGTAGTCAGTGGCTTCAGAGATTTTCACTTCTCCTTGCTCCACAAACTTGCCGTAGTTCAAGTCACGCAAATCTGGCGGTACGCGGTAATAACCGCCCAAATCTTCTGCAGCCACCATCTCTTCGCGGCTAAGCAAGGCCTCAAAAAGTTTTTCACCGTGACGCGTGCCAATTACTCGCACCTCGTGCTCTGGCTTACCCACCAAGGCAGTTAGCGCTCTGGCCAACACCTCGATGGTGCCAGCGGGCGCTTTTTGCACAAAGATCTCTCCGGGCTGCCCATGCTCAAAAGCATAAAGCACCAAGTCCACTGCGTCGTCAAGTGTCATCATGAAGCGAGTCATGCTAGGGTCGGTAATGGTTATAGGCTTTCCAGCACGTATTTGCTCAATGAACAAGGGAATGACTGAGCCGCGAGATGCCATGACGTTGCCGTAGCGGGTGACGTTAATCACCGTACTTGAACTGCTTCGCGATTTGGCCACGGCCACTTTCTCCATCATGGCCTTGCTGATGCCCATGGCGTTAATGGGGTAAACAGCTTTGTCGGTACTCAACACCACCACACGTTTAACGCCACATTGGATTGCAGCTTCTAAAACATTTTCCGTACCAATAACGTTAGTTTTGACGGCCTCCAACGGATGGAACTCGCATGAAGGTACCTGTTTCAACGCCGCCGCGTGATATATGTAGTCCGCACCGCGCACAGCATTCAATAAAGACTGAGGGTCACGCACATCACCAATATAAAATTTTAGTTTGGCGCTGTTATAGCGCTTACGCATATCGTCTTGCTTCTTTTCATCACGACTAAAGATTCGAATTTCTGAAATGTCAGAATCGATAAACCTACGAAGCACTGCATTACCAAAAGAACCTGTCCCACCGGTTATCAATAAAGTTTTGTTTTTAAACACGACTTTTTCCTATAAATAATTTCAAGCAGAATTTACATTCACCGTCTTGCTAACAAGGCCGAGCTGCTGCTCTACACCTCCACAAAGCGTGTGACCGATTAATATATGTGCCTCCTGAATACGCGCCGTAACTTGACTGGGTACCACTATATTTAAATCACAACACTGAGCCAACTCACCTCCATCACGACCAGACAGCCCAAGCGTCAACATGCCAATAGATTTCGCGGCACGCACTGCGATTATTACATTACGTGAATTACCCGAAGTAGATATAGCAATTAAACAATCTCTCGGTTGGCCAAGCGCCAATACTTGCCGACCGAATACCTCATCAAAACCATAATCATTTCCAATGCACGTAAGCGCTGACGTGTCCGTATTCAATGCAATTGCTGCAAGTGGGCGACGCTCCTCAATGAAACGCCCTGTGAATTCTGCGGCAATATGTTGACAATCAGCCGCTGAACCGCCATTCCCACAGAGTAAAACTTTTCCACCGTTACTAAATATTGCCGTCAACGAGTCAATAGCAGTATCAACACATATACTTGCATCATACAATTCATCCATAACTTTTTGATGTTGCCTAATGTTAAATTTAAATAAACTCATTCCACACTCCATTTATTACATTCAATATTATTTTTATCCAACAAAACCTTAGCCAATAACTGATTTACAGCCGACTGCCCAAAAAAATTACCTAACAAATCATCTGGAATAAACATTTTCCAAGAGTCAGATACAATATATACTCTTTTATTTAAACAATAAGCATAATGCAGTGCCATGCTATCAACTGTAATAATGCCGTCAAAATTACGCAGCAACTCATCGAACTCATCAAAATTACCATAAACACAAAGGGGTAATTCACTAAAATCATAGATGTTAACTTGAGAAACATGAACCAAGCACACCACTTCAATTCCAGACTGCAACAGTACTGAACACATTTTTAATATAGATGCATATGGCATCCATCGATCGGAAGAGCTTCCAAATGGAAAAATAAAAATCTTTTTTAATCGGTCCGTCGGCGAATAATTTACTCTTGTGCCAAAAAAATTCTCGTACGCTTTATATATATTTTGACTTTTAGATAAGTAAGAAACTGGCAAACCAAAAAAGACAATTTTATTTCTAAAAGAATCAAAATCTACTACACAAGCATATCCTTCAGCAATTAATTTTTTGACACGTGTTCTTACATAAATAAAATCTCTGAATACATTAGCAAATCCCGCTTTTAAATTATAAAATGCAGGGCCTCCGTTCTGGAAACTCAAGACCTCCCGTTTAACTGCTGCATCAAACACGTTAAGTAAATTTGAACTTTTATCAGGAATAAGAAATAATATATCAAAATTTTTTAATGATTTAAGAAATTTTAATGTCACCAGCAAATCACCAAAGCCCTTCAGCTGAATTAAAGCTAACTTAGTCTTCCTCACAAGAGCGCCCCCCACTTAAGTGCATAAAGCCAGCAAGAATAAATACAGACAACGCGTTAAAATACCCCAATGCTCGAATAAAAATCAAAATTGAGCTAACGTAAATAATTGCATGAAAAAAAATTGCCTTAGGACAAACATTAGCTGCTTTAGTTTGGATCAGCGTAACATAACTTTTTAAAACAAACCCAACCCACAAAAATCCAAAAATAACTCCAAACATTCCAAATTCTGTAATGATTTTCAAAAGCAATGTTGCACCTTCATATCTAACTATGTAGTCGCCATTTTTCATATATATATCATTTGAGGCATCCGTAGATGGTTCTAATACGCCCATTTGTCCTAATCCAAAACCTATGTAATTCGATAAATCTAGAGATCTCCACATCTCGTCTACAGATGCTAAAAAATAAGCATTTTCAATAGTCTGACCAGACACAAGGGGCAGTCTATTTAAAAAATAGGATATATCGTTGGTGTTGATTAAGGCAAATCCAAATGTCAACAAAAAGATCATCTTAACCGGAGAAAACGCCAAATATAACAAAACAGAAACGAACGAAATTAAGCTGCCAATTACATAAGAGTATGCAACCATACAAATGCAAAAAATCTTCCCTATAACGTTATCATTTAATATAAGAAATGAAATAAAGAACGGTGCGAAAAGAATCGCAAAATGTGACGGCTCAGAGAAAAATAACACAGACTTTTCATATTCTCGACCGAATGGTGAAAACCCAAATGCTGAAGCCAAAGCTGAAATCATAAATAATACTAATATATTTACAATCGAGCCATTGAAGCAGCCAATATTAATTTTATTTATTTTGTTCAAAAACACCCTAGAAGTTAAAATCAATATTAAAACCCCCACCAAATGCATAAAAAATCGAATAAAATCTTGAGATAAATCAGGCGTCAATATTGACGCAATAAAATAATGAAGAATAAAAAACAACAACAATATAAATTCAGTTTTTTTTACTTTGCAATTCTTATAGTTTAAAGCTAAGTACATTAAAGAAGCTAGAAAAAAATACGGAGCCGTGCTAGGTGCGTGAATTAATTGTCCGATTGCTGGCGGTATAAATAACAGTAAAAAAACATCAACGAACATATCTAAGCGCCAATTTTATAAAATAGCCGCCAGCCAGAATTGGTGAAATTAATATACCCACAACAATAGGGATTAATGGATAATTTGTCTTTTCACGCAAAGCTATTAAATATTTCAATGTAATATTTATATTTGCCAAATCGAACAACATCTTTGCCAAAAGCCGACTTAAATATTTGAAGTTGTGCTCTCTTCTCAAGAGATTTTTTATTTCATTACTTATACGCTTATCATTAAATATTTCACAAATAGCAATATATCCATTAATATCCACCAATGCGCGTTGAGCCCAATTTTTCATGAAAGAATCATTCCCACCACGTGAACAAACAATAACTTCACTTTTATATGTGAATCTACCGCCATTTTTAATCATCGCAAATATAACTGCAACATGTGAATATAATGTTTCCATATAAATTAAATTAATTTCAGAAGCATCCCACTTATCTCGACGAACGACTATAGTGCTGAGATAACTAAAGACACCGCCAAGCGTTTTACATTTAGAAATATATGATGCAAAATCTTGAGTGCTGTCTAAAACATGCTCATACTCAAAATCACCAACCCATGATGATAATAATAGATGATTCATTTGGAAATCACAATTATATCTATTAAATAAGAAAACATCCGCAGGATTTTCATTTAACGCCTTTAGTACCGTGCTAACAGCTCCATTCGCTAATTTATCATCACTCCCCATAAGCCAACAAAAATCACCTCGAGAAACATTAACGGACATTAAATAATTTCTGTCCGCTCCTACATTTCTAGGCCAGCAAAAGTATCGTATATTTTTGTATCTTGATTTATACTCTTTTACTACTTCCGACGTGTTATCACTTGACGCATTATCAGAAATAACTATTTCAATAATGGACGGATCTGCCTGCGACAATATGCTATTAAGTAGCTCGCGCAAAAAAGGCGCGCGATTATATGTGGGTATACAAATTGACAATTTATACATCGTACAGTCACAACCCATTTAATCTATAACTCCTTATTACTATCAATGGCAATGACCACGAGACAGTTATCAAAAAAGATGCACTTAGTGCGAATAAAACTCCATATATACCGAAAGATGGCACTAGAAGCAATTGCAATGAAATACAGATGACGGCCTGCAACGGCACTAATATAAGAAATGAGTTTAAACTACTAGCACATTGAAGAACCATCGCAAATGCATCTGTCCAAATACGAATTATTTGATATGCGCCCAAAATCAATATAAATCCTATTGGAACTACAATGTTTTTATTAGGCATTAATAATTCCACAAAAAAAGGCATCAACCAAATCAACAAAATAGTACAAAAAGAAGTAAGCAGCAGCCCAGAAATCAATATATTTTTGATATGAGATTTAACCGGTACCCAGTTATTTTTTGCCAATGCTTCAGCCAAAATTGGCCAGAGCGCGGAAAGTACAGCATTATAAATAAAAAAAGAGATGCCAAAAATCTTAGTAGCAACACTATATACGGCAATATCATATGCAGTCAAATATTGCGACATTATAATGTAATCAATTTGCAAAACCCCCGCAGCTACAACTGAAAAAAACCAAAACTTCAATCCTCTATTTAATATTGGTTTAAACTCACGTATTAATAATGTGTTATTTTTTTTTGAATTAATGGAATCTTTAAATAGACAATTTAGCAGCGAGATTGTTGGTATCAAAGCCGTTGGAAAAATGAATATTATTAAATTTGCAAACAATTTATTATCAAATGAAACGTCTTTAACAATTAATAGACCTGCCAAAGCCAATAAAGAAGCTATCGCAGGGGCAATATTCGAAAGATGACCTCGCTGCTCTGCATACCAAACCTTATATATAACTCCACCAAGTGCAGCGCAAATAGAAAGAGTTGATGTAACAAAAAATAACTTAGTTTTCTGAATGTCAGATAAAAATTCTGCTTGTTTTAGTAGTAAAGGGCCAAAATAGGAACTAGTAAAATATAAAAATGCAAGTGTCAAACAACCTAAAAAAACTGCCAATTGGCTGCTTGCCATTACTAAGTGGCTATAAATTTTATTATTTGCTCTCGCTTCAGAAATGTAATTTTGTACACTTGAACCGACCCCAAAATCGGCCAACATAAACCAGCCAGTCATGCTGGTTAGCAATACAAATACAGCGTAATTTTCCAATCCAAGATTGTCCATCAAAAGTCGTACACTGGCTAATGTCGATAAGGCCATGACTGCTCTACTAATCCAAGCGACACCTGCAACGATTAGGTGTTCTGGAATTTTAGAAAAACTAAATCGCATTCACCCATTCCATCATGCGTGCAACACCATCCTCAGCTGAGACATAAGGAGCCCATTCTAATAATTGCTTTGCTTTAGTAATATCTGATACAAATACACGCTGATCACTTTCTCGGACAGGTAATTTTTTATAATGCAATTGTTCACCACCGATTTTTTCAAGGAGCGAGAAGAGCTCTAAAAGAGAAAGGCTATTGTCAATTCCACCTCCAATGTTAAATGCTTGCCCTTGTGCTTTTTCAATATTACTAACAGCCGCTATATATAGGCTCTTCATATCATCGGCATGAAGCACATCTCGCACTTGCTTACCAGTACCTGAGATTGTAAATGGCTCTTTAAGAATGCCTTTCTTATTTTCTATTGCTTTCTGACAAAACCAACCTACCCATCCTTGATCGTATGTAGCAAACTGTCGGCCTCCGTACATTGATGAATGACGAAATACAACAGTTTTAATGCCGAAAATTCTTGCGTAATCTAACATATATTGATCCGCAGCACCTTTGGAGCAACCGTATGGAGAATGAAAACTAAGTTGAACTTGCTCATCAAAACCACTTGGGTACTCAATGCACTTGTAACGCGATTCGGTTTCTGTATATGAATACTGTTCTAAATCGCCATAAACTTTATTAGTTGACGAATATACAACTATAGCTGAAGGCGCATAATCCCGAACCGCTTCCAATAAATTATGAGTCCCCATAACATTTATTTCGAAATCCATTTTCGGATTTGAAATCGATGTAGTCATCGCCACTTGCCCTGCCAAGTGAAAAATCACGTCAGGCTTTAACGTCCGTATAACACGAGCGATATCGTTATTATTCCTAATATCACCATGTTCAAAGTTGAATTTACCTTGTGACTGTAACCATGTCAAATTTTCACGCGATCCATTACGGTACAAATTATCAAACACCACCAGATCATCGCCGCGGACTATAGCATCTGCAGCCAAATTACTACCTAGAAAGCCACACCCCCCGGTGATTAATAATTTCATTTTTTACCTTCCATTTCTAACATTTTTTGCAAACCTGATTCAATATCAAATACAGGACTCCATCCAAGACCTTGCATATAACCAATATCAGCAATGCAACTCATTACTTCATGATCGCGATATGGCACAGCACCAAATAACAATTTGGTTTTTGATGCAGTCAACCGGTGTGCAGTTTCAACAAAATTTCTAATTGTCGGTGCGATACCTGTTCCAATTTCGACATCCAAGAAATTCTCAAAATTTGAACTTTCTTGAATTAATACGTCATAAGCACTAATTACATCGTCAATATAAATGAAATCACGTACTTGATTTCCAGCTGTGAGATTCAGTTCTGCATCATTGCGTAAGCATGTATGTAGTATGTGTGAGGTGAACTTTGACTCATCATCTCCAGGACCGTACATATGCTGGAGCAATACGTTAACAAACTTTAATTGATTATTCGAATTAGCAGCAAGCATCCCTCCCCACTGAGAAAACTGATGTTTACTAAGTGCATATTCACTCACATGCGAAGGGAGTGCACTACCCGTATTGATAAAGTTAACCGGCTTTGATATTTTTCGTATTGCCTGTAATATCACCAAGCCAAGCCGCATATTAGAATCAAAAAGTTGTAAGCTATTCTCATTTTTTCGTCCATAAACACAAGCCGTATGGACAATGACATCTGCTTGCACCTTTTTTACAAAATCCTCCACCTCATTATCAGAGGAGCATAATCCAATATCGAAATAAAAATCTTCACCTTTTAACCTATCTAATCGTGACGTAGGCCTTAACAGCAGCGACACTTGATGGCCTAGATTCTTCCAATACAGCGCCAGTGAACTACCTAAGAATCCACTAGATCCAGTAATGAGTATCTTCATGGAATACTTTTATATTAAAAGCTCACGCCTAAATAAGATTCAATTTTTTGTGCTGCAAACTCCAGCATTTCTCTTGTTAATGCGGGTTGAACGCCGATCCAAAAAGTATTGTTCATCACGTTATCTGTATTTGTAAGATCACCACTAATACGATAATTAGCACCAGCCATATACGGCTGACAAGTTAAGTTTCCTGCAAACAACAAGCGAGTCCCGACTTTGTTTTGGTCTAGGTATGTCAGTAAATCCAATCGTGTAACAGGGCAATTTTCTTTCAGTGTGATTGGAAACCCAAACCATGAAGGATCTGAATGCTCAGTGGGTTCAGGCAGGTGCACAAACTCTTCGCAGTCTTTCAATCGAGCCTTCAGAAAGGCGAAGTTGTCTTTGCGGGCCTGGATGAAGGCGGGAGCTTTGTTCAACTGGGCTAGGCCACAAGCCGCCTGCATATCGGTGATCTTGAGGTTGTAGCCTAAGTGGCTGTATGTGTACTTGTGGTCATAGCCTTCAGGCAGCTTGCCCAGCTTTTGACAAAAGCGTTTGCCGCAGGTGTTGTCTTTGCCGGGAGCGCAGTAGCAGTCGCGGCCCCAGTCGCGAAAGCTCTCAGCAATGGTTTTGAGTTCATCATTATTAGTAAACACTGCGCCCCCCTCACCCATTGTGATGTGGTGTGCGGGGTAGAAACTTAGAGTGGCAATGTCGCCAAAGGTGCCCACCATCTGCCCCCGGTAGGTGGTGCCAAGTGCATCGCAACAGTCTTCGACCAGCCACAAGTTGTACTTTTTGCAAAGGGCCGTAACGACATCGAGATTAAACGGATTGCCTAGGCTGTGCGCCAGCATGATGGCTTTGGTTTTAGGTCCAATGGCTGCTTCGATCTTGCTCGCGTCGATGTTATGGGTCAGATGGTCTACATCCACAAAAACGGGCACTGCGCCAAACTGAACGATGGGGTTGACCGTGGTGGGAAAACCGGCAGCCACACCAATGACCTCATCGCCTTTTTGAATAGCTCGCTCGCCCAGCTTGGGAGAAGTCAAAGTGCTGAAGGCCACCAAATTGGCCGAGGAGCCAGAGTTGACGGTGATAAGGTGTTTGATACCAATGAAAGCAGCAAGGTTTTTCTCAAACTCAATATTGAAGCGACCGGTGGTGAGCCAGCCATCCAAAGACGCTTCAACCATGTTTTTAATTTCTTCAGCGCCAATTACTTTGCCAGATGGAGGAACCACCGACAGTCCAGGGAGAAAGGGTTGGGGGGCCAAAGAAATGGCGGCGTATTCATCGACCAGTTTGGCGATTTGCTCACGGAGGGCTTGGGTTTTAGCGTTTTGCATAACTTAACTTTTTTATTGGGCTAGGGTTTGATAAGCGTGAATTTGGGCCAAGGTGAGGGCGCGCATATCAGCACCTTCCTGGCGCTGTTTGGCCCAGTCGATGATGAGCGCCAAAGCGTCGTTGAGGCGCAAGACCGGATGCCAATCTAGGCGACTACGTACCTTGGAGATATCAAGCTTGAGGTAAGTGGCCTCGTGCGGATGTGCCGCAGTGTCTATTTTCCATTGGGCATCTTGCCCCCAGAGCGCGGCCATTTGCTCAACGATCCAGCCCACCGGCTTGGCGTCTTCGTCATTCGGGCCAAAGTTCCAGCCCTCGGCAAAGTTTGCGCCATGCTCAAACAAACGCTCTGCCAGCGTAAGGTAGCCGCGCAAGGGTTCCAGCACATGTTGCCAAGGGCGAATGGCATGGGGGTTGCGGATATCGACTTTTTTGCCTTGCTCGAAAGCAGCAAGAATGTCGGGAATCAAACGGTCTTGCGCCCAATCGCCACCGCCAATTACATTGCCAGCGCGCACTGTAGCCAGCCCCACGCCGTGCTGTTCGTGATGATGCGCGTTAAAGAACGAAGAGCGGTAGGCCGCACTGACCAGCTCAGCGCACCCTTTGCTGTTGCTATAGGGGTCGTAGCCGCCCATGGGTTCGTTTTCACGGTAGCCCCAGACCCACTCGCGATTTTCGTAGCATTTATCGGTGGTGATGTTGACCACCGCCTTGACACCTAGGCTATGGCGCACCGCCTCCAGTAAATGCACGGTACCCATGACGTTGGTGGAGTAGGTTTCTACCGGGTTTTGGTAAGAGTAACGCACCAGTGGTTGCGCAGCCATGTGAATGACGATCTCGGGGCGGTGCTCGGCAAACACCGCCTGCAGTGCACCGAGGTCGCGTATGTCACCAATGACGCTTGTCATACCTTGGCCCACGCGGGCTACTTTAAACAAGCTGGGGCTGGTGGGTGGCGCCAGTGCAAAACCCACTACTTTCGCGCCCATAGCCTGAAGCCAGAGGGCCAGCCAGCCACCTTTAAAGCCGGTGTGGCCCGTCAGCAAAACGCGCTTGTCACTCCAAAAGGCGGGATTCATGCCCAGAGCTTCCAAGGCGCTTTGCCCGACTGCCACAACTCTTCCAAGTGAACCTTGTCACGCAAGGTGTCCATGGGCTGCCAAAAGCCGTGGTGGGGAAACGCCGCCAAATTACCCTCTTGAGCTAGACGCTCAAGTGGCTCACGCTCCCAAGTAGTCATATCGCCTTCAATGTAGTCAATGACCGTCGGCGACAGCACGAAGAAACCACCATTGATCATGGCGCCATCACCTTTGGGCTTCTCCATGAAGCTATTTACTTTGCTGCCCAACAAGTCCAAGGCACCAAAACGGCCGGGAGGAATTGTGGCAGTCAAAGTGGCTTTGACGTTTTGCGCTTTATGAAAGGCCAGAAGCTCGGTGATGTTGACATCACCCACGCCATCGCCATAGGTAAGGCAAAAAGCCTCTTCATCTTTCACGTAGTTGGCAATGCGCTTGACCCTGCCACCGGTCATGGTTTCGTCGCCTGTATCAACCAGGGTGACTTTCCAGGGCTCGGCATTGCGCTGGTGCACGTCCATGCTGTTTTTGCTCATGTCAAAGGTGACATCGGACATATGCAAAAAATAGTTCGCAAAGTATTCTTTGATGACATACCCCTTGTAGCCACAACAAATGACAAAATCATTGATGCCGTGGTGAGAGTAGGTCTTCATGATGTGCCAAAGGATGGGTTTACCACCTATTTCGATCATGGGCTTTGGACGAGTGGAGGTTTCCTCAGAAATACGGGTACCCAAACCACCAGCAAGAATAACTGCTTTCATTTTTTTACTCCACACTCATATTAATGTTATCGCCATCTCGGAGCTCACCGACTGGACACACTGCCTAAACCTCTGCCAATCCAAGCAACTTCCTGATGTATGCAACTTTGGCTGCGGCTTCGGCACTCATAACAGCAGACCTCCATGCCTTACGAACAAGCACAAACACTAATAAGGCAAAGCCTGAGGCCAGCGCAGTCAATAAAACAATCAAGCCAAGCTTTGGCGAAGCCTTGAGTTGCGCCAAGCTGGCTTGCTGCACATACACCTCGTCACCTTTGACCGTCAGGCTTTTCTTTAGCTCAATGTTTTCTAGCTCTTTACGCGCCACTTCTGCACTTAAAGAGGCGTAATGCTTCATCACCACTTCTAAGCCCGCATCGTTTTGCCCAGCTTTGCCAATTTGCTTTTGGAGCTGCTCAATGGCGTCGTTAGCGTTTGCAATGATGCGCTCGTTGCTCAAAATGGTTTGCTCTACTTGGTCTTTGTTTTTACCTTTGGGCAATAGTTCTTTCAATAAGGCATTCATGGCTGCGGCACCCATTTCCTGTGCGCGCTCTGGGGTGCGAGCCTTGGCAGTGATGGTGGCTAGGCCTGTTTTTTTGTCAAACTTGCCGATTATTTGTTTGCCCACATAGTCACGGGCGTCTTCTTGAACTCCATCAAACTCGGCCAATAGGCCAAATTTCTCAATGATGGGGTCTTGCACAGGGGCCGCGCCAATCAAGGCCAACTCTTGTTCGGTCAAACGAACTATAGCAACTGACTCATACGTTTTAGGCCACAAAAAGCTAAGGCCCACAGCCAATACAGCAGCAACCAAAGGGCCAAACACCAACAGCTTCCATGATTCAGCCAAAGTGACCAAGATGTCTAGCAGGCTAATTTCGTTTTCTTCGTGGCTATAAACGGCTTGTTCTGTCATTCGGCTTCTTTGGGGTTGGGGTGGGTTACTTTGCCAAAACGGCGCTCGCGGGTAGCGTACCAGTGCAGGGCTTTATTTAG
Source organism: Comamonadaceae bacterium (assembly GCA_947374535.1). The sequence continues at coordinate 53,339 of CANCCJ010000002.1, forward strand.
CTCTGCCTCGTCAAACTCGGGCCATAAAGCATCAGTAAAGTACAACTCGGCGTAGGCGGCTTGCCACAGCAAAAAGTTGCTAATGCGCTGCTCGCCACCTGTGCGTATAAGCAAGTCGGGATCGGGCATCCCTGCGGTGCTGAGGTGCTGGGCCAGCTGCTCTTGCGTGAGCTCTGTCACATCGACACCAGGGTTGGCCGCTTGCCAGTTCTTCACAGCCTGCACAACATCCCACTGGCCGCCATAGTTGGCCGCCACAGTGAGGGTAATGGCTTGATTATTTTGAGTTGCCGCCTCTGCCGCACAAATACGGGTTTGTAGTTCTGGAGGGAAACCCGCCACATCGCCAATGACCTTTAAGCGCACACCAGCATCAGCCAAACCACCCATTTCCCGCTCAAGGTACTGAACGAACAACCCCATCAGAGTAGACACCTCGTCTGCCGGTCGTTTCCAGTTTTCAGTGCTGAAGGCAAATAAAGTGAGGTATTTAACGCCTTTTCGCGCACATTGCTCAACCAAGCTACGAACGCCCGCTGCTCCCTTGGCGTGTCCTACGGTGCGTGGCATATGGCGTTTTTGCGCCCAACGTCCATTGCCATCCATGATGATGGCAATGTGGCTAGGAACGATGGCGGGGTGTTTAACTTGCACTTTTTTCGGTCGAAAAGGGGTTTTGGGCACGCTACCGCCCTTTCACTCATCAGCAAAACGATAATTATCCATCACATTTTGATCACGACTGTATGAAAAAACATGGGAATGAATTCTTAAGAAAACATTTCTGAATAAATTCACATCAAAAAAAGATTTATTCAATGCTTACGTTAAGTTGGTAGCCATGTTTTTGAAGCAACGCATGCTTTTTGGATTCTTCTAAATCAGTGGCTACCATCTCGGCGCACATTTGTTGAACCGTAATTTCCGGCGTCCATCCAAGCTTGGTTTTGGCTTTGGAGGGGTCGCCCAACAACTTTTCTACTTCGGTAGGGCGGAAGTAACGGGGATCAATTTTCACCACAACATCGCCCACTGTCAGACCTGGTGCGTTGTTGCCGCTGATCGCAACCACCGTGGCTGTTTCGCTCACCCCTTGACCATTGAACTTCAAGGTCACACCCAGCTCTTCAGCACTCCAAACTATGAACTGACGCACGCTGTACTGCACTCCCGTGGCGATGACAAAGTCTTCGGGTTGGTCTTGTTGCAACATCATCCATTGCATACGCACGTAGTCTTTGGCATGCCCCCAATCGCGCAAGGCATCCAAGTTACCCATGTACAGGCATTGCTCTAGGCCTTGGGCGATGTTGGCCAAGCCGCGGGTAATTTTGCGAGTGACGAAGGTTTCTCCACGACGCGGGCTTTCGTGGTTAAACAAGATGCCATTGCAGGCATACATGCCATAGGCTTCGCGGTAGTTGACCACGATCCAATACGCATACATCTTGGCCACTGCGTAGGGGCTACGTGGATAGAACGGCGTGGTTTCTTTTTGCGGAGTTTCTTGCACCAAGCCATACAACTCGGAGGTACTGGCTTGATAGAAGCGGGTTTTCTTTTCTAACCCTAAGATGCGAATGGCTTCTAACAAGCGAAGCGTACCCATGCCATCTACATCTGCCGTGTATTCGGGCGACTCAAACGACACGGCCACATGGCTTTGTGCGCCAAGGTTATAAATTTCATCAGGCTGCGTTTCTTGCACGATGCGAATGAGGTTGCTGGTGTCGCTGAGGTCGCCATAGTGCAGCTTGAAGTTGGCGTTCTCAATGTGTGGATCTTGGTAGATGTGGTCCACACGCTGAGTATTAAACGAACTGGCGCGACGCTTGATGCCGTGGACGATGTAGCCTTTTTCTAGCAAAAACTCGGCGAGGTACGAGCCGTCTTGGCCTGTAATGCCGGTGATAAGGGCAACTTTGGGTTGTGCTGTATTCGTCATTGTTTGCTCAGAAAGTCTTGGTAGGCGGCAGCAAGGCCATGTTGTAAATCAACCTTGGCTTGCCAGCCGAGGGCGTTGAGGCGCGAGCTGTCCATCCACTTGCGTGGAGCGCCATCGGGTTTGGTGATATCGAATTCAATTTGGCCGACATAACCCACGGTTTGAGCGATAGCCTGAGCCACCGTAGCAATCGTGACATCTGAGCCACTACCCACGTTGATATGGCTTTGCATCGGCGTGGTGTGCTGGTCGTACACAGCCTTGGGCAGCTGCATAACATGCACGCTAGCTGCCGCCATGTCGTCTACATACAAAAACTCGCGGCGCGGTGTACCTGTGCCCCAAATGGCAACGCTTGGCGCATTGGCCAGTTTGGCCTCGTGGAAGCGGCGAATGAGCGCGGGTATGACGTGGCTGTTTTCGGAGTGGTAGTTGTCGCCCGGGCCATACAAGTTGGTGGGCATGACGCTGCGGTAGTCCACGCCGTGGCTTGAACCGTATTGGCGGTTGTAGCTTTCACACAGCTTGATACCTGCAATTTTGGCAATGGCATAGGGCTCGTTCGTTGGCTCTAAGGTACCCGTGAGCAAGGCGTCTTCACGCATGGGCTGCTGCGCCATACGCGGGTAGATGCAGCTAGAGCCTAAGAAAAGTAGTTTTTGCACACCGTTTTGAAAAGCAGCCTCAATGACGTTGGCTTGCATCATGAGGTTTTGATAGATGAAGTCGGCAGGGTAGGTGTTGTTGGCATGAATGCCGCCGACTTTGGCTGCGGCCAAATACACCTGCGTGGGGTTTTCTTGTGCGAAAAACTGTTGCACTGCCGCTTGGTTGGTCAGATCTAGCTCGGCGTGCGTGCGGGTGACGATTTGCCCAGCCTCGACGCCTTGAGCTAAAAGCTGACGCACGATGGCTGAGCCAACCATGCCACGGTGGCCTGCTATGTAAATTTTCTCCACAGGTTTAGCCACGCCCATAGGTATCCTCAAATCGAATGATGTCGTCTTCACCTAAATAGCTGCCCGATTGCACCTCGATAATTTCCAGCGGGATGCTGCCAGGGTTGGCCAAACGGTGCACTTCACCTAGGGGGATGTATGTCGATTGGTTTTCTGTCACAAGGGTAATCTTGTCACCACAAGTGACCTCAGCCGTACCCTTGACCACAATCCAATGTTCAGCACGGTGGTGGTGCTTTTGCAAACTCAAGCTTGCTCCGGGCTTAACTTGAATGCGCTTAACTTTGAAACGCTCGGACTCGTCAATGCTGTCGTACCACCCCCAAGGGCGGTGGACTTTGCGGTGCAACGTGAGTTCTTCGCGTTTTTTTGTTTCAAGTTGCATGACGAGTTTTTTAACGTTTTGACTTTGCGTGCGATCGGCCACCAGAACCGCATCTGGGGTTTCCACAATGATCAGATTGCTTACCCCCACCGTACCGATCAAACGAGAGCTTGCGTGAATGAACGTGTCGGATGTATCCGCCAACAAAGCATCACCCTGCACCACGTTGCCTTGGGCGTCTTGATTGCCGTTTTGGTTGACTTGCCACACGGCGTCCCACGCACCTAAGTCACTCCAACCTGCATCAAGCCGCACCATATGAATGGGGTAAACCGAGTTTGGGCACTTTTCAATAACGGCGTAGTCCACAGATTCAGACGGCACTTTAAAAAAGGCTTCTTTGTTGGGACGCACAAAAGGTGTATCGATGGTTTTGCCTTGCCATGCTTCTTGCGTGGCAATGGCGATATCAGGACGAAATTGTTGCAATGCTTTAAGCCATGTACTAGCTTTGAGCACAAACATGCCACTGTTCCACGTGTGTTGGCCACCTGCCAAATAAGCTTTGGCCACTTCTAGGCTAGGCTTTTCCGCAAATTGGGCCACGGTGTATTCACCCTGTACGCCAATGACACCCGACTGTTGGATGTAGCCGTAACCTGTTTCGGGCTTGTCTGGCGTGATACCCAAGATGACGATGCCACCAGCAGCCGCAGCGCGAATGCTTTGCTGTAGCGCAGTTTGAAATGAAGCAGGGTTTTGTACGGTTTGATCCGCAGGGGTAACAACCAAGATGGGGTCTTGCCCATCTTCAGTCGCTTGCAATGCGGCCAAGGTGAGCGCAGGCGCTGTATTGCGCCCTGCAGGCTCTAGCAACAAGGTGGCATGTATGTCCTTGAGTTCACGAAGTTGCTCCAACGATAAAAATCTGTGCTCCTCGTTGGTAACAACCAAGGTTTTACCCACGGCTATGTCTGGAGCTCCTAGCTGATTAACGCGATCGACGGCTTGCTGGAACAAACTTGTGGTGCCTGACAAAACCAAAAACTGCTTAGGAAATCCTGCACGAGACAATGGCCAGAGACGCGTGCCAGAGCCGCCGCAAAGAATGACAGGTACAACTTGATGCATAGGTAAAAGCTTACATCACCCGTAGGCTCTCAACCGCCATTCGCAGTTTTTGCGGTTGACCGAGCAAATCAACCAACACAAAGGCGCGGGTTTCACCATCGTGTGCGATGTATTGGCCCTCTAGCCCTTGCAGTGGGCCGTTGGCCACTTGCACGCGATCACCGGGGGCGAACATGCGCTCTAGCGTTTCAGGTGGCGCCTCTTTTAAGAACGCAATGAAGTCAGGCGGGACTTTGGCAGGCTGTGGGCCAAAGCTCACCAACTTACTCACGCCCAAGGTGGACCGGATGGGGCCCCAGTTTTGCGTGGTGTCGTCCAGCTGGATGAACAGGTAGCGGCTGAACATGGGCTCGGTGATGGTCTGCACTTTTTGGTTGCGCAGCTTTTGCACTTGCATGGTCGGCAAAAAGCAAGTGAAGCCTTGGTTTTGCAAATTTTCAAAAGCGCGTGCTTCTTGGCGGGGCTTGGTGTGGACGACGTACCAAGCGGTGTTGTTTGTCTCAGGCATTTCGCTACTCATTTCTATGAGTCTAACTAAACTTCCTATGGCGTTTCGCTGCGCGCGGCGTTAAAGTCCAGTTTTATGTTTTGTTTGAAAGTTTGCTCACATGTCTTCCAAAAACCCTTTTGACCCCGCCGCCATGTCTGACAACGTGAAAGAGCAAGCACAGCAAATTTGGCTGGCTGGCTTGGGCGCATTTGCCAAGGCCCAGCAAGACGGGACCAAAGCTTTTGAGAAGCTGGTGAGCGACGGCATCACCATGCAGCGCAAGGTACACACCACCGCAGAAGAAAAACTCGTGGAGGCCACTCACAAGGTGACGCAAGCAGCAAGCACCTTGAACGAACGCGCCACAGGACAGTGGGGCAAGCTGGAAGGTATTTTTGAGGAGCGTGTGTCCAAGGCACTGCACAGTTTGGGCTTGCCATCGGCTGCAGAGATGAAGGCATTGCACGCACGCGTGGCGGCGCTTGAAGAGCAACTGGGTGCCAAGCCTAAAGCAGCTGCCAAAACCGCTACAAAACCTACTTCTAAAACTGTCGCGAAGAAAGCGCCAGCCAAGAAAACAGCCAAGAAATGATTGGGCGGTAGCTTTAATTAACTGAGCCCAATCAAGCACCATGGCAAAGAAAGCGCCACGCCGCACTGCTGAGCGGATTTTGGAGGTCACGCTCGACCTTTTTAACCGCTTTGGCGAACCCAATGTATCGACCACATTGATTTCGAGCGAACTCAACATCAGCCCCGGTAATCTGTACTACCACTACCCCGCCAAAGAGGAGCTGGTCACGGCGCTGTACAACCATTACGAAACAGCGCTGGATGATTTGTTAGAGGCAGCGCCCGGTGTCCATGACGTGGAAGATGCATGGTTTTTCATGCACACACTGTTTGAGTTGGTGTGGCAATACCGCTTTTTGTACCGTGACTTGAACGATTTGCTCAGCAAAAACCGACGCCTAGAAACGCACATCAAAGACGCACTGCTGCACAAGACCACAGCGTTTCGCACGCTGCTAGACAGCCTAGAGCATGACGGCGCACTTGCCATGACGGTGTCTGAACGCGAAGCCACCGCCACGCACATGGTGGTCATGCTGACATGGTGGCTGAGCTACGAATACGTGCGCGACCCGCGCCATGCGCTAGAACCCGAGAGCGCGCAAGCGTCGCTGCTACGCGGGGCTAAGAGTGTGTTGAGCCTGCTACTGCCTTATGCGACGGCAGAGCACAAAGCGCATTTGAATGCTTTGCTGTCGGCGTATTAAAAAAGCGCAACCACCTCTCGCTTAGCGTCAAACAATGAGGCACTGACCCTGATTAACGGAGCGACGCCTCTACCAGCTTGACCCAATAGGTAGCACCTACAGGAATTAAACGATCGTTGAAATCGTAGTTGGGGTTGTGCAAAGTACATGGCCCTTCTCCATGCCCCATCTCGCGATGCACGCCATCGCCATTACCGATGAAGCAATACGCACCGGGTTTGGCTTGCAGCATGTACGAGAAGTCTTCTGCGCCCATGGTGGGTTCTTGCGCGACCACGTTGTCAGCACCCACGATGTCGGCCATCACTTCGCGGGCAAATTCACTTTCCGCTGGGTGGTTGATGGTGGGCGGGTAGTTGCGCTCAAACTCAAAGGTGCAGGTCGCACCAAAGGCCGCACAAGTATGCGTGGCGATGTCGCGCATGCGTTGCTCAATCATGTCAAGTACGTCTAGACTGAAGGTGCGCACCGTGCCTTGCAACTCGCAGTGGTCGGGCACCACGTTGGTGGCTTCACCTGCGTTGATCATCGTCACCGAAATCACACCTGCATCGACCGGCTTTTTGTTGCGGCTGATGATGGTTTGAAAAGCTTGCACTATTTGGCAAGCAATCACCACAGGGTCGATGCCGTTGTGCGGCAGCGCGGCGTGGCAGCCTTTGCCGTGTATGGTGATTTTGAATTCGTTGCTCGACGCCATCACGGGGCCAGCACTCAAAGCGAACTGCCCTTCTTTAAGGCCAGGCCAGTTGTGCATGCCGTAGACGGCTTGCATGGGAAATTTATCAAACAGGCCATCGCGCATCATTTCGCGAGCGCCACCACCGCCTTCTTCTGTGGGTTGAAAAATGAAGTACACCGTGCCATCGAAGTCTTGGTGCTTGGACAGGTATTGCGCTGCCGTCAACAACATGGCCACATGGCCGTCGTGGCCGCATGCGTGCATCTTGCCGGCGTGTTGGCTGGCGTGGGCGAATTGGTTGAACTCTTGCATGGGCAAGGCGTCCATGTCTGCGCGTAAGCCAATGGCACGTTCGCTGCTGCCGCATTTCAAGATGCCCACCACGCCGGTTTTACCCATACCGCGATGAATAGGAATGCCCCACTCGGTCAGTTTTTGCGCCACCAAGTCTGCCGTGCGAATTTCTTCAAAACACAACTCGGGGTGGGCGTGAATGTCGCGGCGAATGGCCGCCATGCTGGACGCTTGCTGGGCGATGGAATCAATGACTTTCATGGCTCTAAGTCTAGCCGTTGCCCAGCCCCTCTGTCAGGAAGGGCTATCCCGCAAAGCGCATTATCAGCACACGTTCAAAACAATGCGCGTGAGGGCCACAGGGGCGTCGGGTGGTCTAAACGCTGCTTGGCAATTTCTAGCAAACCATCAAAAATGAGTGAGTCGACCAACTCAAACTGGACCGACATGCTGGGCGCCATTTTCCAGCCTGCGCCACCGGTCATGTAACACGCGGGCTCTGCGCCACAGTGTTGGCGCACGTGATGCACCATGCGCTCGACGGCACCTGCAATGGCGTAGGTGCCACCACTGGTGAGCGCATCACTGGTGTTGGTGGGGAACTCGCACACCTCGCCCGTGGGCACCCGCAAGCCTGCGGTGCCAGACTCTAAGGCGCGCAGCATGATGCCGTGGCCGGGCAGGATGAAACCACCCAAAAACTTACCGCTCGCATCAATGGCTTCCACCGTCACGGCGGTGCCGACCATCACCACCACCATGGGTTTGGGTCCGGCGCCGTTGGTCTGCGCCAACATGCGGGCATGCGCGCCAATCATGGCGACCCACCGATCTGCGCCTAGGCGTGTGGGGTGGTCGTAGCCGTTGGTCATGCCCGCTTCAGCGGCTGACGACACGGCCCAATGCGGGGTGATGTCCCACAGCTCCATTTGCTCTTCGACGCGACGGCGAATGGCTTCGCCCGCCACGATGCAGCCCAACATATGCGTGGGCTCTGGCAATTCACGCCAGTCCTCATCCGCGAGTCGGTCGATGTTTTCTAAAAATACCGCGCCGCTGCCCAGCAGATGGGCACCGGGTGCAGGGCTGTCATACATGCCCCACTTAAGGCGTGTGTTACCGACGTCGAGGGCGAGAAATGTCATCGTGGGATTCGTATGGACGCTCAGTTTTGACGCCAAGGCAAGCCGCGCATACGCCAGCCGCCTTTTGTCCCGCGATGCCCTGCTTCGTTGGCATCGCCCTCGAAACCTTCGAGGATGTTGTAGGCCTCAAGCCCTAAATCGGTAGCGCGCTTGGCTGCGGCAATGGAACGCACACCGCTGCGGCACAGGAGCACAATTTTTTTGCCGTTGGCCGCGGCTTGCACCGCTTCATCAAACGCGGGGTTCATGGCCATACCGGGCCATTGCTTCCAAGCCACAGCGACCGCATTGGGCACAAATCCTACCCATTCACGCTCAGCATCTGTGCGCACGTCCACCATCACGGCCGCGCCAGATTGCATCCATGCGTGGGCTGTGTCAGGCGTGATGTCGCCTGCGTAGCCATCAGCGGGTCGCACATGGGAAGCGTTTGAGGGAGCAGTCATAAACGAAAAAGAGGCGTAAAAACGTAGGCAGTATAGAGACTGAACCCACGTCTTACGCCCCTTGCGGAGGAAAACCCTAGGAGGTTTTTGGTAAAGGCCTTAGTGGCTTCCGCCCAAGTACGCCGCTTTGACCGCTGGATCGTTCTTGAGCTTGCTGGCTTCGCCGTGCACCGAGATGCGCCCGTTTTCCATGACATAGCCGTAGTCGGCGACGTTCAGGGCAGCGGCAGCAAACTGCTCCACCAACAACATAGTCACGCCTTGGCTCTTGAGGTTTTCAATGATTTTGAAAACTTCTTCCACAAGAATAGGTGCCAAACCCATGGACGGCTCATCGAGCAATACCACCTCTGGGTTGAGCATGACCGCGCGGGCCATGGCCAACATTTGTTGCTCACCACCAGACAAGGTGCCTGCCAATTGGTTGCGACGCTCTTTGAGGCGGGGAAACAAGTCCAACGCACGGTCTAGGTCACCTGCCACATCGCCTTTGGGGCGACTGCCCGTCAAGCGTGGGAAAGCGCCCAACACCAAGTTGTCCGTCACGGTCATGGTGGCAAACACACGGCGGCCTTCGGGCGAGTGGGCCAAGCCACGCTTGGCGATGGAGAAAGACTCCATGCCGTCGATGCGTTCGCCGTTTAAGGTGATCTCGCCTGCGGTAGGCGCGATCATGCCGCTGATAGCGCGCATGGTGGTGGTTTTGCCAGCGCCGTTGGAACCAATCAGGGTCACTACTTTGCCTTTGGGCACTTCCAAAGAAATACCGTGCAACACGTGAACTTTGCCGTAGCCGGCTTCGAGGTTTTTAATCGTCAACATCTCTAATTCTCCGTATGCGCTTAGGCCGCTGTGCCGCCGAGGTAGGCTTCAATCACCTTCTCGTCAGCCTGTACTTCTGCAGGCAAACCTTCGGCAATCTTTTGACCGAAGTCGAGGACCGAGACAGTGTCGCAAACCCCCATCACCACATCCATGTGGTGCTCAATCAAGATCACGGTGATGCCGTGGTCGCGGATCTTGCGGATGATTTGAATCAGCTCTTTGATGTCGGGGGCGGTCAGGCCCGCGGCGGGCTCGTCCAGTAGCAATAGCTGCGGGTCAAGCGCCAAGGCACGGGCAATTTCGAGCAAGCGTTGTTTGCCATAAGGCAAGTTACGCGCTTGTTCGTCCGCCAGTTCGGCCAAGCCCACAAAGGTCAGCAGGCCCATGGCGCGCTCATTGGCAGCGGTGTCTTCGCCCACATAGCGTGAGGAGTTGAACGCCACGTCCACAAAGTTGCTGTGGAAGGTGTGGTGCAAACCGACCAACACGTTTTGCAATGCGGTCATCTCGCCAAACAGTTGCACGTTTTGGAAGGTACGCGCAATGCCCGACAACGCAATGTCTGACGAAGTACGGCCCACCACAGACGTGCCTTCAAACTCGATGCTGCCAGCGGTCGGCACATAAATGCCTGTCAGCACGTTCATCATCGTGCTCTTGCCTGAACCGTTGGGGCCGATCAAACCGTGGATGGTGCCGCGTTTGATGCGCAAATCCACTTGGTTGATGGCCTTCAAGCCGCCGAACTGCATCAGCACTTGTTTGGCAATCAGCAAATCTTCGCTGCCGCTTGACGTGGCACGAATGATGGCGTCGCCACCTGCTGTGGCATGTGCCACATGCGGGACGTCTTGTGCATGCTTGCGGTGCATCAGCAAACTACGCACAAAGCCCACGATGCCGTCTTGGAGGTAATACACCACGAACAAAATCATCAAACCGAAGATGGACAAACGCCAGTCGGTGATGCTGTCGAGCCAGAAGGCAAAGGCGGCCAAAGCAGCCGTACCCACCACAGGCACCGCCATGGTTTGCACAGTGGTCATCTTGCGCGCCACGCCAATGATGGCGCCAATCAGCATCAACACGGCCAACACACTGGCGACCATGCGGAACATTTCCAAATCGTCGAGCAGCTTAGGCAGCAACACGATGATGGTGGCACCCAACATAGAGCCGATGCGTGTTTTGCGGCCGCCCATGATGACAGCCAACAAGAACATCACGGTCAGTTCGTTGTTGTAGGTGTTGGGGGAGATGTATTGCTCAGAATAGGCATACAAGCAACCGGCCAAACCCGCAAAGCCCGCGCTGATGACGAAGGCGTACACCTTGTACTTGTAGACCGACACTCCCATACAGTCAGACGCGACGGGGCTGCCGCGCAGCGCTTCAAACGCGCGACCCAGCTGTGAGCGCAACACGCGATGCACCACCAACAATGACAAGGCCAACAAAGCCGCAACCACCCAATAGAAGGTTTGTTCGTCAAACTTGTAGCCAGCCACAGTGGGCTTAGGGATTTTGATACCCATGGGACCTTCGGTGAGGAAAGTCATCTCGTTGATCAAGATTTGGATGATGGTGCCAAACGCCATGGTCACCATCGCCAAATACGGGCCAGACACGCGCAGCGCAGGCAAGGCCAACAACGCGCCGAACACAGCAGTCACAGCAATGCTGGCAGGCACGATGACCCAGAACGGAGCGCCCAGTTTCATGAACAGCACGCCCGCGGTGTAGGCACCAATGCCAAACAAACCCGCATGACCCAATGACACTTGACCGGTATAGCCCACGACGATGTCCAAACCAAACAGCAAGATCGCGTAGATCATGATGGTTTCAACCAAGTGGATGTAGTACGGGTTGTGCGTGAAGATAGGCACGAGCGCCAACAGCGCAAAGCCCAAAACAGAAGCGATTAAATATTTGCGATTCATTTTTTTAGACCTTCTTGATCGCAGATTTACCAAACAGTCCAGCAGGTTTGACTGCCAAGACCAAGAGCAACAAGACCAAGCCCGGCACATCTTTGTAGCCGGTGGAAATGTAAAAACCTGTGGTGGTTTCGGCTACACCCAAAATGATGCCGCCCACGATGATGCCCATGCCACTGGTTAAGCCACCAATGATGGCGACCGCAAAGGCTTTGAGGCCCAACACGGCGCCCATGGTGGCGCCCGTCAATGTCAGCGGTGCAATCAACACCCCCGCAAACGAGGCGGTGAGTGAAGACAGTGCATAAGAGAAGGTAATCACCAAGCCGGTGTTGATGCCCATCAACTTGGCGGCATCACGGTCGTTGAACGTCGCCACAACAGCTTTGCCGTAAATGGTCTTGCGGTTGAAGAACTCCACCGCCAACATCATCACCAAAGCACCAGCAATCACCAGCAGCTCCATGGGCAGCACGTTTGCGCCCAACACTTTCATGGGGGCTTCAGGCAATGGCGAAGGGAATTTCAAATCGTCGCGGCCCCAAATGTTTTCGGCCACGTTTTTGAAAATAATACCCAAGGCGATGGTGGACATGATCCAACCAAACTCGCTCTTGATTTTGATAGCCGGCCGAACGGCAATGCGCTCCACCAAAGCACCTTGCAGCAAGCCAAAAGCACCGACAACAGGCAGTGCCAACCAGTAGTTAACGCCTAAGGTGTCGACCAAAGTTAAGCCAACCAAAGCGCCCAACATCAAGGCCTCGCCTTGACCAAAGTTCAAGGTGTCAGAGGTCGCAAATGTCAACTGGTAGCCGAACGCGATGACCGCGTAAATCATGCCCAGCGCGACGCCACTGTAAATAAGTTGCAGCAGAATTTCCATATATGCGCTCTATTTCTAAATCAATACTCATCACAGAAAAAACACCGTACTCGCCATCGCGGCGGGTACGGTGCTGGTGTGCCTAAGAATTACTTCTTGGCAGGTTGCTTGGCACCCTTGGTGCGGATGTCAGAACCTTTTTTGGCATCTTCTTCGTAGGCGTAAACCACTTTGCTACCTTTGACTTCACCAAACACAGGGATGTTGGCGGTGATGGCTTCGTGATCGTCGTGTGTGAATGGCTTGTCATAAGTCGTCACAACACCTTCCACTTTGGCTTGGAGGTTTTCCAAAGCTTCACGAACCTTAGGTCCATCAGTGGTACCGGCTTGCTTGATCGCAGCAGCCAACAAGTAGACAGAGTCATAACCTTGCGCAGCAGACACGGGTGAATCGATGCGGTTGTTCTTTGGCTTGAAGGTCTTCAAGTAGCCATCGATGAAGGCCTTGCGCTTCATGGTGTTGGGTTCTTGAATGAAGGTTTGTGGCATGCGCGCACCTTCACCGCCAGGGCCTGCGTTGTCGATGAAGTTGGCCATCGACAAAGTCCAGCTACCAATCATGGGAACTTTCCAACCCAACTTGGTCATGCCGTTGGCGATTTGCGCCAACTCTGGGCCAATCGCATAGGTCAGGATGGCTTCAGCACCGGCTTCTTTGGCCTTGAGCAACTGAGCGGTCATGTCCACGTCTTTGATGTTGAATTTCTCAACCGCCACCGCTTTCACACCTTTAGCGGCCAAAGCTTTTTCCAAGTCATCACGACCCAATTGGCCGTAGTTGGTGGAGTCAGCCAAGATAGCGACCTTCTTGAAGCCACGACGTCCAACCGCCTCTTCCACAATCATGGGCGCTTGAATGCTGTCGTTCGCTGCGTTACGGAAGATGTAGTTGTCTGGGAACTCAGGCGCCTTGAACTGCTGCGTCACGATCGAGCCCGTAGCCACGTTGTTGAACACAGGAATCTTGGCTTCTTGGTAAAAGCGTTGTGAAGCCAAAGACACACCGGTGTTGATGAAGCCCAATGTGGCAACCACTTGCTCTTTGTTGATCAACTCTTGGGCGATTTGCACACCACGTTCGTTTTTGGCTTCGTCATCGCGCTCCACGAGTTGCAGCTGCTTGCCCAACACGCCGCCAGCTTTGTTGATCTCGGCCGCGGCCAAACGCACGCCATCACGCATGCTCACGCCCATCGAAGATGAGCCGCCTGTATAAGGGCCAGTCACGCCCACTTTGATAGTGTCAGCAGCGGTGGCCAAACCGGCAGCGAACATCAAAGATGCAATCGCGGTCAATTTCAAAGTACGAATCATGGTGTCTCCTAATACGTGAATGAGTTCGAAAAATACGAAGCCTGATTCTGATCGTCTTGGACAGTCTTTAAGGCGTCAAAACGTACGTAAAACTACGACTGAGTCTCCCAAGGGACTAGTGCAAACCCTAGGACTGGCGCGGTTTACGGGCGTTTTTACTCAAAACTGGAGAAGCGCCGTTATGATTGACGTTTACGTAAACGTAAATTCACCCACCTTCCGTTTTCCGGAGCACCCGATGACCGATTTGTCCGCCGAATTTCAAGCCCTCGCCAACTACAAGCCCACGCAAAAAGTGCGCTTTGTCACTGCCGCCAGTTTGTTTGACGGGCATGACGCGGCGATCAACATCATGCGCCGCATCTTGCAAGGCATGGGCGCTGAAGTCATTCACTTGGGCCACAACCGCTCGGTGGACGAGGTGGTGACCGCCGCGCTGCAAGAGGACGTGCAAGGCATTGCCATCAGCTCCTACCAAGGCGGCCATGTGGAGTACTTCAAGTACATGGTCGATTTGCTGCGCGCGCGTGGCGGCGAGCACATTCAAGTGTTTGGCGGCGGCGGCGGCGTGATCGTGCCCCCAGAAATTCGCGAACTGCAAACCTATGGCGTGACCCGCATTTACAGCCCAGAAGACGGCCAACGCATGGGCCTGCAAGGCATGATTGGCGAGATGATCATGCGCTGCGACAAAGATTTGTCGAGCTACGCGCCCACTTCTTTGGCCGAAATTCAAGGCCACGGCGAAATGGCGTGGCGCAAATTGGCACAACTCATCACTGCGCTAGAGAACGAAAAGGCGGACCTAAAGATGGTCGAAGCCGTGCGCAAAGAGTCCGTGAATCACAGAGTGCCCGTACTCGGCATCACGGGAACAGGCGGCGCGGGCAAATCATCGCTCACCGACGAGTTGGTGCGCCGCTTCCGTTTGGACCAAGGCGATGCGCTGCGTATTGCGGTGGTCTCGATTGACCCATCTCGTCGCAAGAGCGGTGGTGCGCTGTTGGGCGACCGGATTCGCATGAATGCCATTTCGCCTTGGGCGAAATCTCCGAGCGCTGGCCTTGGAGACAACGGTGCGCGCGTGTTCATGCGCTCACTCGCCACGCGCGATTTCGGCAGCGAAATCAGCGCAGCCCTGCCCGATGTATTGGCCGCCACCAAGTGCGCGGGATTTGATTTGATCATCGTGGAAACCTCGGGCATTGGACAAGGCGACGCGGCCATCGTGCCTCACGTCGACGTGCCCATGTACGTCATGACGCCCGAATTTGGCGCAGCCAGCCAACTCGAAAAAATCGACATGCTCGACTTTGCCGAGTTCATCGCCATCAACAAGTTTGACCGCAAAGGCGCCAGCGACGCGCTGCGCGATGTGGCCAAACAAGTGCAGCGCAACAAAGAAGCGTGGCACACACCGACAGAGCACATGCCCGTGTTTGGCACCATGGCTGCGCGCTTCAACGACGACGGCGTGACCGCGCTGTACCAAGCCCTCAAAGGCCGTTTGACTGAGCTGGGCTTGACCTTCAAAGAAGGCCGCTTGCCGAT
Organism: Comamonadaceae bacterium; assembly: GCA_947374535.1. The sequence goes on from CANCCJ010000002.1 coordinate 68,554, forward strand.
CGTGAACGTGCGCCACAGCAGTAACCAAACGCCCGTGGTGCCTGCCGCACGATCGCGCTACTTGGCTGAGATTACCGACACCGTGCGCGGCTACAAAAAGCGCGCACGCACACAAGCCAAACTAGCGCGCGAAATTCAACAGTTACGCGAAGCCGCACGCATGCTGCAAGAAAGCAAGCCCGACAGAGCCAAAGCCTCTGAAGCCGCGATTGATTTGGCACTGATGCGCGAGGAACACCTAGGTAGCGCCGAACGCAAACTATTGATGCAATGGCCCGACATGCAAGCGGCCTATGCAGGCGACGAGTACGTGGTGAAAATTCGCGACAAAGAGATTCGCACGGCGCTCACAACTAAAAGCCTTTCAGGCACCGTGATTCGCAAAGTGGCGCTGCCCACTTACGAAGACCACGGCGAAATCTTGAAGTGGCTCATGCTCGACAACGTGCCCGGCAGCTACCCTTATACGGCTGGGACCTTCGCCTTCAAACGCGAAGGCGAAGACCCCACGCGCATGTTTGCGGGCGAAGGCGACCCCTTCCGCACCAACCGCCGCTTCAAACTGGTGAGCGAAGGCATGGACGCCAAGCGTTTGTCTACCGCGTTTGACTCGGTCACGCTCTATGGCAACGACCCAGATCCACGCCCTGATATTTACGGCAAGGTGGGCAACTCGGGCGTGAACGTGGCCACACTAGACGACATGAAGGTGTTGTACGACGGGTTCGATTTGTGCAACCCCACCACCAGCGTGTCGATGACCATCAACGGTCCAGCGCCCTCCATCTTGGCAATGTTCATGAACACGGCCATCGACCAAAACATTGAGAAATTCAAAGTCGACAACGGCCGCGACCCAACCGAAACTGAGACCGCGAAGATCAAAGAGTGGGTCATGCAAAACGTGCGCGGCACGGTGCAAGCCGACATCTTGAAAGAAGACCAAGGCCAAAACACCTGCCTCTTCAGCACCGAGTTTTCATTGAAGGTCATGGGCGACATTGCACAGTACTTCGTGCACAACCAAGTGCGCAACTTCTACAGCGTGTCGATCAGCGGCTATCACATTGCCGAAGCGGGTGCCAACCCCATTTCGCAACTGGCGTTCACGCTCTCCAACGGCTTCACGTTTGTCGAAGCCTACTTGGCGCGGGGCATGCACATTGATGACTTCGCGCCAAACTTAAGCTTCTTCTTCAGCAACGGCATGGACCCCGAGTACACCGTGATGGGCCGCGTGGCACGCCGCATCTGGGCGGTGGCCATGAAAGAGAAATACGGTGCCAACGAGCGTTCACAGAAGCTGAAATATCACATCCAAACTTCCGGCCGCTCGTTGCACGCGCAAGAAATTCAGTTCAACGACATTCGCACCACGCTGCAAGCGCTGATTGCGATTTACGACAACTGCAACAGCCTACACACCAACGCGTTTGACGAAGCCATCACCACGCCCACCGAAGACTCGGTGCGTCGCGCCATGGCGATTCAGCTCATCATCAACCGTGAGTGGGGCTTGGCCAAAAACGAAAACCCAGGCCAAGGCGCATTCATCATCGAAGAACTCACCGAGTTGGTGGAAGAAGCCGTGTTGGCCGAATTTGAGCGCATTGCCGAACGCGGCGGCGTGTTGGGCGCCATGGAAACCGGCTACCAACGCGGCAAGATTCAAGACGAATCGATGACCTACGAAATGCTCAAGCACACCGGCGAGTTGCCCATCATCGGCGTCAACACCTTCCGCAACCCACACGGCGAGCAAGTGATGGACAAGCTCGAATTGGCCCGCTCCACTGAAGAGGAAAAGCAAAGCCAGCTCAAGCGCTTGAACGACTTCCACACCCGCCACAAAGCCGATGCCGACGTACAACTCAAACGCCTGCAACAAGCCGTCATCGATAACGCCAACGTGTTTGAAGTGCTGATGGACGCGGTGCGTGTGTGTTCACTGGGTCAAATCACCAACGCCTTATTTGAGGTGGGTGGGCAGTACCGACGCAATATGTGATTTGTCTGCCGCTCAGGCAAGTGCATGGGCGGCACTTTCTCAATTGAGTTTTTTGTAGTTGTTCAGCTCAAAGAGCATCGTGGCGCCGTAGACGTCGCTGAGTCCGATTTGGTATCGCAATGGTATTTTGCTTTCCTCATCAATCCAGATTTCAAAAGTCGCACTGTCTGCCTTGCTCGTCTTTTTAAAATAACGACGCGCTTTGTACTTTTGCCCATTGATTGAAATATCCCACACTTCTCCAACCTCAAAAGTCATGGGCTTGACTGACTTAGAGTTGTTGACGCTGTAAGACTTACCTTTTGCGCTCAGCCCTACGCCTTCATAGATGATGCTCAACATGTCGTAGGTTTCGGTTTTAACCGCCTCGACATGGTCTAGTTTTGCACCCTCGTAGAAACTCGTCTTCATTGTTTTGTAATCAGTTCTCGCCGTCGTTCTTGGCGAGTCACCTCTTTTTTCAGCGTAGGACGTTGAACTAAATCCTGATTTGCCAAAAGTGCTCAATGAGTCCCTGCGTAAAGCCTTATCACCAAGCGCCAAGCTAAGCACGGTCGTTGGACTCATGACTGAGCTGATCTTCAATGTTTCAGCATTACTATCGACGACCTCCACCACATCGGCAGCGTGGAAGTCGCCATTGATGAGGGATAGTGCTTTGTCGTAAATCGTTGGCGATTCGCCGCTCTCCTTGAGAATCTTTTCTCGTTTTTTGAAATCAACTTTTAGTATTAACTTGTACTTATATTCAGATTTATAAGACGGAGGCGCCCCTCCATCCTTCGCAACGGACGAAAAACACGCACCAAGCAAAGCAACGAAAGAAAGATAGGCCGCAATTTTTTTCATGATCTGACTCATCCACGCATATCGGTTTTGTAGTGATTCTTCAAGGTCAACAGCAACGCGTAAAAAATGCCCAACAGTAAGCCCCCCATCGCTCCGACCAAGATGAACAGGGCCAGTGATTTTTTAATGTATTGGGTTGCTGATAGCTGGCTGAGCCCGACTCGATAGGCAAGATCGACTCCAACCAAATCAGAATAGACTTTTTTCAGCGCCAGCATTTCTTTGGCATTGGCAGGGACTTTTTCGGACGCGTTTTTCATCGCCAATTCAATATCTTTTTTGACTAAGTTCAACGCTTCTGAACCATTGAATTTGTCTTTTGTATGTACTTTAAGGCTGACAACGACCTCACGCTTAACGGCCAGCTGAGCCTGCGTATCCTGCAGCCGCTCAAGAGATTCTTGGTTCATTGAAATATCACCATAGACCGCAATCAGCTGCGTTGTGATGGGCAAATATTTACTGCCCGAATCCTTTGGGTCTAACACTTGACTGTTAACAATGGACTGGCTCTGAGGGAACTTCGTTTTCAACAACTCCAAGCTGGCGGCTCTTTTTCTCAAGTAATCCATCTCAGAATTAATTTCGAATTTACTTTTTTCAATCCTAGCCGTCGCTGTTTCTAACTCATAGGTGTATGACTGAAGCAACTCATACATCGCAGACAACACCGATGCATTTTTAAGAAACGATAAGGTTTTTTCAGATTTTTCAAAAGCCAACTCTTTAGAGTTATCGGCAACCGACAACTCAAAACTTAAAATCTTGCTATCCGACTTCAAATCACCCGCTTCTTTCATGTCGGCTTTGGTGATCGCGTATGTCGGCTTTAGATTTTTAGTCCACCAACTCTCTTTGCTGAGTTCTCGAATAACAGAATCATCTTCATTTTCATCGGCCATTTGCCCTGCAATTTTTGGTAAGTTGGCCAGCATTTTTTTAAACAAGACAAAATCGATACCCCCCTCATTTGTGAGGGCGATGACAGCTTGATGCACGCCCATCTGCGTGTACGCAGCACATGCCAAGAGCGCCCCTAACGCACCGATAATCAAGATTCTCTTGCCGCTGGTGGCGAAAAAATTCCATACATCTACGATTGAAATTTCTTCTTGTTCTAAGTGCTCTTGTGGCATACAAATCCGATCAATTACTAAATCTATATTTTATATAGATTTAGTTAGGATTATTTAATTGATGACGAAAATGACAATGATGCAGGAGCCTTTCTGATGAGCATTCGCCCCCCCTTCACCGCCCCCACCCGTCACACCGATGCCGACAGCGCCCTCGCACAAGTGCAGGCGCTTTATCAAACCAGCCTTGATCACTTGCGACTCGCCATGCGCGAGTTCGTAGCGGGCACCCACTTTGAGCAGCGCGTGCGGGCGTTTTACCCGTTTGTGCGCATCCACACCAAACACGGTGCATTGGAAAAAAGCAGCGACAGCGCGCATCTGAGCTATGGCTTTCTGGCCGAACCCGGCCGCTACGAGACCACCCTCACCCGCCCCGATTTGTTTGCTGCGTATTACCGCGAGCAATTCCGCTTGTTACTGCAAAACCATGGCGGGACTTTGGAGGTAGGGGTGAGCCACCATCCGATCCCCGTGCATTTCTCGTTTGCCGAAAACGACCATATCGAAGGCGAGATGAGTGCCGAGCGCCGCCAGCTCATGCGCGAGGTGTTTGACCTGCCCGACCTCACCGCGATGGACGACGGCATTGCCAACGGCACGTTTGAGCCTAAAGTGGGCGAGCCACACCCCTTGTCGCTCTTTACTGCGGCCCGTATGGACTATTCACTGCAGCGCTTGCGCCACTACAGCGGCACAAGCCCAGAGCATTTTCAAAACTACGTGTTGTTCACCAATTACCAGTTCTACATAGACGAGTTCGTGCGTCTCGGCCACGAAACCATGCAAGACCCCAACAGCGAGTACATCGCGTTTGTTGAGCCCGGCAACGTGGTGACGCGACGCGTAGGACTGTCAGCCCAAGCCAGCGATGCACTCGGAAAAATGCCGCCGCGCTTGCCGCAAATGCCTGGCTACCACTTGGTGCGCGCGGACCGTGCGGGCATCACCATGGTCAACATCGGTGTAGGCCCTGCCAACGCCAAAAACATCACTGACCACATCGCCGTGCTGCGCCCCCATGCGTGGCTGATGCTGGGCCACTGCGCGGGTCTGCGCAACACACAGCAACTGGGCGACTACGTGCTGGCCCACGGCTATGTGCGCGAAGACCATGTGCTGGACGAAGAGCTACCGCTTTGGGTGCCCATTCCCGCACTGGCTGAAATTCAAGTCGCGTTAGAGCAAGCCGTGAAAGACGTGACGCAATACCAAGGTGCAGACATCAAACGCATCTTGCGCACGGGCACCGTGGCCAGCACCGACAACCGCAACTGGGAGCTGCTGCCCGACAACACGCCTCAACGTCGCTTTAGCCAAAGCCGCGCCGTGGCGCTAGACATGGAAAGCGCCACGATTGCGGCAAATGGTTTTCGGTTCCGTGTGCCCTATGGCACGCTGCTATGTGTGAGCGACAAACCTCTGCACGGCGAGATCAAACTGCCGGGCATGGCCAACCACTTTTACCGCGAGCGTGTGGATCAGCATCTGCGAATTGGCATGCGTGCGATTGAGCTGCTACGCCAGCAAGGGCCGGCTCAGCTTCACAGCCGTAAGCTGCGTAGCTTTGCTGAGGTGGCGTTTCAATAAACCTTAGGCTGCATCACCCATCTTCTCGCCCAAACGCACCCCCTGGGCAGCTTGCCAAGCCGAGTTGAACGCCAAGGTATGTTTGGGCCAGAGCAACACCACGGTGGAGCCCAACAAGAAGCGGCCCATTTCGTCGCCTTGCTTGAAACTCAAGTCTTGATCGTCATAGGTCCACTCGCGCACTTGGCGAGAGCGCGGTGGGTTGACCACGCCATGCCAAGGTGTCGCCATGCTGCCTACGATGGTGGCGCCCACGAGCACCAAGACAAACTGTTGCGGCTTGGCGCCCGCACCACCCGAAGACTCATCGGGCATGTCAAACACACACACCACACGCTCGTTGCGCGCAAACAAGCCGGGCACGCCGCGAGCCGTGGCGGGGTTGACCGAGAACAAATCGCCAGGCACATAAATCATGCGGCGCAAACGGCCCGCGCTGGGCATATGGATGCGGTGGTAGTCCTTGGGACTTAAGTAAATCGTGGCGAATTCACCGTCTACAAACTGCGCAGCCAAGGCAGCATCACCACCCACCAGCGCTTGCGTGCTGTAGCTGTGGCCTTTGGCTTGAAAAATTTGGTCACCCTCAATGCGGCCGAACTGGCTAATGGTGCCGTCCACGGGGCACACAAACGCGGCGTCGGCCAAGGGACGCGCGCCCGGCTTCAAGGCACGGGTAAAGAAGTCGTTGAAGCAGGCGTATTGCGTGATGTCGGACTGCGCGGCCTCGTCCATGTTGACGTGATAGCGCCCCACAAACCACTTAATGAGGACATGCGTCCACTTGCCACAACGCGCACGCGCCACAAGACCGGCGAACTGCGTGAGCAACTGTTTGGGCATCACATATTGAGATAGAACGAATAAGGTATCAGACACGGCGTAGCCTTGTAATTAGTTGCCGCGATTTTAGGCGGGCAAAATGTAGCCATGAACACCCCATTTTTTGAATGCCACCACCTCGTCAAACGTTATGGCGACAACACGGTGGTGAACGATGTTTCTTTCAGCATCGCGCCCGGCGAATGTTTGGGCGTCATCGGCCCCAACGGTGCAGGAAAAACCACCACGCTGCGCATGTGCCTTGGGCTCACGCAGCCCGATGGCGGCAGCATCAACGCCTTTGGGTTGTCTATGCCCGACGATGCGTTAGCCATCAAAGGTCGCGTGGGTGTGGTGAGCCAGTTCGACACACTCGACCCCGACTTCACCTGCGCAGAAAACCTGCTGGTGTTTGGCCGCTACTTCGGGATGAAGAAGGCTGATATTCAAGCCCGCATTCCGAAGCTGTTGGAATTTGCCGCGCTCTCGCACAAAGCCGATGCAAAACCTGGCCAACTCTCGGGCGGCATGAAGCGCCGACTTAGCTTGGCCCGCTCCCTCATCAACAACCCCGACTTGCTGCTGCTCGACGAACCCACCACGGGCCTCGACCCCCAAGCACGCCACCTCATGTGGGAGCGCCTGCAAGAGTTGCTGCAGCAAGGCAAATCCATCTTGCTGACCACGCACTTCATGGACGAAGCTGAACGCCTGTGCAACCGTTTGCTGGTGCTCGATCAAGGCAAAAAAATTGCCGAAGGCACGCCGCATGATTTGATTGCGCAACACCTCGAGCCCGATGTGGTGGAGGTCTACGGCAGCGGCACCTTGGCTTTGGTGAACAGCCCCATCGCCGCGCTGGCACAACGGGTGGAGACCAGCGGAGAGACCGTGTTTTTCTACACCCAAGATGCGGCACCCGTGCTGCAAGCGCTCAGCGCACACGCGGGACTGCGCACACTGCATCGCCCCGCCAACTTGGAAGACCTATTTTTAAAAATCACCGGACGCCAAATCCGCGAGGAAGGCTAATCATGTATTTCCGTTTCTGGCCCGTCTTCTTACGCAACTTGCTGGTGTGGCGCAAGCTCGCCATTCCCAGCCTGGTGGCCAACATTGCTGAGCCCTTGATGTGGCTGGTGGCCTTTGGCTATGGCTTGGGCGCACTCGTCGGCGAAGTCACCCTCGGAAGTGAAAAAGTGCCCTACATCTTGTTCTTGGCCAGCGGCTCGATCTGCATGAGCGCCATGAACGCCGCTACGTTTGAAGCGCTCTACTCCGCCTTCTCGCGCATGCATGTGCAAAAAACTTGGGACGGCATCTTGAATGCGCCCATGCGATTGGACGATGTGCTCTTGGCTGAAATGTTGTGGGCCGCTTTCAAAGCACTCTTCACCATCACCGCCATCTTGGGCGTCATGTTTGCACTCGGTATCACGCACAGTTGGAAGCTATTGGCGGCGTGGCCTATTCTGTTATTCGTGGGCATCACCTTCAGTTGCATCGCGCTGATCTTCAACGCGCTAGCCAAAGGCTACGACTTCTTCACCTACTACTTCACGCTCTTCCTCACCCCCATGATGTTCTTGAGCGGTGTGTTCTTCCCGCGCGATCAACTGCCGGGCATCGTGCGCGACATCTCCGCGTGGCTACCCCTGACCCAAGCCATTGACCTCGTGCGCCCGCTCTTCATGGATCAGTGGCCCGCCGATGCGGCCCTGCACCTTGGCGTTCTGGCTCTTTACACCTTGGTGGCTTGGAAGATTGCCCTGCACCTCACGAAGAAACGCTTTCGAGCCTAACTAACCGTAAGCGAGTTGGCTTGGGGCGGCTGACGATTTCTGGTACTCAAGTATGAGGAAGACGCCTCAAGCCAACTCGCTGGAGCATTAGAAATTGACCCAAGTCAGCCAATTGCAACCCTTCCCCCGCTAATATTGATTTTTTTTGATTCAACCGACAACAAGGATTCCCCAATGAGCATTCAAACCGTAGGCATCATCGGCGCCGGCACCATGGGCAATGGCATCGCACAAGCATGTGCCGTGTCTGGCGTGAACGTGGTGATGGTCGACATCTCTGACGCCGCAGTTGCCAAAGGCCTTGCCACCGTGTCAGGCAGCCTAGACCGTTTGATCAAGAAAGAAAAAATCACCGAAGCTGACAAAGCCGCTGCTTTATCGCGCATCAAAACCAGCACCAGTTACGACGACCTCAAAGTTGCACAGCTCGTCATTGAAGCGGCCACGGAGAACTACGACCTCAAAGTCAAAATCGTCAAGCAGCTCGATGGCATGTTGGCCCCAGAAACCATCATCGCGTCCAACACCTCGTCGATCTCCATCACCAAGCTGGCTGCGGTCACCACCCGTGCCGACCGCTTCATTGGCATGCACTTCTTCAACCCCGTGCCCATGATGGCGCTGGTCGAAATCATCCGTGGTTTGCAAACATCGGAAGACACTCACGCGAAGGTGCATGACCTGTCCACACGTTTGGGCAAGAGCCCCATCACGGTGAAGAATTCGCCTGGATTTGTGGTGAACCGCATCTTAGTGCCCATGATCAACGAAGCCTTCTTTGTGTTGGCTGGACGGGTGGCCACCGCAGAAGACATCGACGCCGGCATGAAGCTGGGTTGCAACCAGCCCATCGGCCCACTGGCTTTGGCCGACATGATTGGCCTTGATGTGTGCGTGGCTGTGATGGACGTGTACCTGCAAGAGTTTGGCGACAGCAAATACCGCGCTTGCCCGCTGCTCAAAGAAATGGTCGCAGCAGGCCAGCTGGGCCGCAAAACAGGCAAGGGCGTTTACGCCTACTGAGCGTGAAAGAAGTGCGACCTTGCGCGCATTGACCACATGAAGTACGCCCTGCTCTCTGACATTCACAGCAATTTACATGCGCTCGACGCCTGCTTGGCCCATGCCCAAGCACAAGGCGCTGAGCGCATGGCTATTTTGGGTGACTTGGTGAGCTACGGTGCGTTCCCCTCGGAAGTCGTGACACGCTGTCAAACACTTCAAAACGAAGGCGCCATCGTGCTGCGTGGCAACCACGAAACGCTGGTGCAAACGCACAGCATCAACACACCCAACCCCGCCCCTTCGTTGGGCAGCCAAACGGCCGAGTGGACGCACAACCAACTGTCGCCCGCGCAGCGCTTTTGGCTAGAAATTTTGCCGCTCACCGCGCAGGTCGAGCACATGCTGCTGGTCCACGCCAGCGCTGATGCGCCTGAGCGTTGGCACTATGTAGAAGACGAGCGCACCGCCAGCTTGAGCTTGGACGCCGCCTGCGCCAACCCGGAGGTGCGTTACGTGTTTGGCGGTCATGTGCACCACCAATCTCTGTATTACCGAGGTACGGGTCGCCAATTGATGGCGTTCAAGCCAACGGCAGGCGTCCCCATCCCTACCCCCAAGCATCGCCAGTGGATTGCCACCATTGGCTCGGTGGGCCAGCCGCGCGATGGCAATCCACGCGCGATGTATGCGATGTTTGACAGCACGGCAGAAAAACTCACCTTCCACCGCGTCGCCTACGACCATCGCGCTGCTGCACACGCTGTGCGCGAGGCCGGACTACCTGAGTTCTTCGCGCAGCGTTTGGAGACCGGCAAGTGAAGCGTCTGGCCGCAGGCACCGAGCTTGACGGCTTTCGCATCGGCACATGCTTGCATGCGGGTGGCATGGCGCACATCTACGAGGTGAGCTATGCAGATGGTCGCGGCGCGCCCTTCGACATGGTGATGAAAGTGCCGCGCATGACCGCAGGCGACGGGTCAGAAAACATCGTGAGCTTCGAGGTCGAACATCAGATTTTGCAAGTCCTTCACGGCACACATGTGCCGCGCTTTGTGGCCGCAGGCGATTTGGTGAACATGCCCTACCTCGTGATGGAGCATGTGATGGGCCAAACCTTGCAGCAAGTGATGGACGTGCATACGCAGCTGCGCACCCGTGCCGAAGTGGCCGACATGGCACAGATAGGCTCAGCCATCGCCCGCGCCGCGCACAGCTTGCACCAACAAAACACCTGCCACCTCGACCTCAAACCGGCCAACGTGCTGCTGCACCCAGATGGCCACGCTGTGTTGTTGGACTTCGGTCTGTCATGCCACGCGCATTACCCTGATTTTTTGGCTGAAGAGCTGCGCAAAGCCGTGGGCTCGCCCGCGTGGATTGCGCCTGAGCAAGTGGTGGGGGTGCGTGGTGACCCACGCAGCGACATCTTTGCCATTGGCGTCATGTTGTACGAGCTGGCCACCGGCGAACTGCCTTTTGGCAACCCGCAAACCACCGGTGGTCTGCGCCAACGGTTGTGGATGGACCCCAAGCCACCGCGCCGCTTGCGTGACGATTTGCCCGAATGGTTTCAAGAAGTGGTGTTGCGTTGCTTAGAACCCGAAGCAGCGAAACGCTACCCATCGGCGGCGCATTTGGCGTTTGACTTAGAACACCCCGAACAGGTGAAGGTCACCAAGCGCGGCAAGCAGGTGTTAGGCACAACGTTTTTCACGCACCTCAAGCGTTGGCTCAAAGCGGCAGGTATGCACTACCAACCTAGTCCGCTGCCTTCTCAGCAAATTGATGAAGTGCCCATCGTCATGGTGGCGGTTCCACATCACGAGCCCAGTGACGCCACGCTCTACTCCTTGCGCCGCTCTGTCGAACGCTCCTTGGGCTTGCGCCCCGGCGCACGCTTAGCCGTGGTGACGGTGATTTCGCCCAACCTCAGCAGCACGTCAGAAAGCGACAAGAGCGAAACGTCGTTGCACCGCCAATACCGCACCCTGCTGCAACAGTGGGCACAACCGCTGGACTTAAGCCAACACCAAACCTCGTACCACGTGTTGGAGTCCACCGATGTGGCTCAAGCCATCGTGCGTTATGCCGAAGGCAACAACGTGAGCATGATCGTCATGGGTGCGGCCACGCGTGGTTTGCAGATGCAGCGCTTTGTGGCGACAGTCCCCATCAAGGTGGCGATGGAGTCGCCTTGCACCGTGATCTTGGTCAAACCATCTTTGCCGTTTGAACGGTTGATGGATTAGTCCACCCTCAATCCACTTTGGCGCCAGAGGCCTTTACCACCTGCGCCCACTTCTTGTGTTCGGCGTCGATGAACTTGGCAAAGTCTTCAGGGCTATTGCCACCCGGAATCGCACCTTGGGCCAGTAGTTTTTCTTTGATGGCGGGTGTGTTCAAAGCCTTTGCCACTTCTTGTTGAACGCGGTTCACCACATCTGCCGAAGTGCCCGCAGGCGCCAACAAACCAAACCATGAACTTGCCTCAAAGCCTTTGAGCGCAGGACCGCCGGCCTCTTCAACCGTAGGCAACTCTGGCATGGCCAACGAACGTTGGCTACTCGTCACGGCCAAGGCTTTAAGACGACCCGACTTGATGTGCACCATGGCCGAAGGCAAGTTATCAAACATCACGTCCATGGAGCCGCCAATCAAATCCAACAAAGCTGGATTCGACCCCTTGTACGGGAAGTGGACCATGTAGATGCCGCTCATACTTTTGAACAATTCACCCGCCAAGTGAATGGAGGTGCCGTTGCCACTGGACGCCATGTTGAGCTTGCCGGGGTTGGCTTTGGCATACGCAATGAAATCAGTGACGGAGTTGATGTTGCGCGCTTTGGCGGTTTCCGCATTCATGATCATCACGTTGGGTACGCCCGCCACCACTGTGATTGGCGCAAAGTCTTTGATCGGGTCGAACGGCAGTTTGTTGTACAGCGCTCGGTTGATGCCATGCGTACCCACCGTGCCCATCAGCAAGGTGTAACCATCGTTCGGCGACTTCGCCACGATTTCAGCGCCTAAGTTGCCGCCCGCACCTGCTTTGTTTTCGACGTAAAAAGTTTGTCCAAATACACGGCTCAACTCTGGCGCGATGGCGCGGGCCAAGATGTCCGTCGTGCCCCCTGGCGCAAACGGCACCACGATGCGCACAGGTTTGGTTGGCCATGCTGGCTGCGCATAGGCCTGCAGTCCAGACAAAGCCAAGACGCCGAGCAAGCTAATCTTGATGCTGAGCGTGATTGAACGGCGGCGAGTGGTCATCGTGTCTCCTTAGATTTTTCTAAAGCCATGATGCCAGTGCCTCACAACATTCCACAGTCGCCTTGGCGAAACCAAGCGCCAGTGTTTACCCCATGAAAAAAGCCATCCGTCGGGATGGCTTTCGTTCAAGTCCGCGGTGTTGCGAGATCAGTCGGCGTAAACACCAGCCGCTTGGATGATCGGTCCCCATTTGGCAATTTCTGAGGCCACAAAATTTTTGTGTTCAGCGGGCTCGACACGCTTGTCTGTCACCACCACGGCACCCAAGCCTTGTTGTTTCTTGATGAACTCGGGATCCTTCAAGGCCATCTTCAAAGCCTTGTTGATCTTGGCCGTCACGTCAGCCGGTGTACCTTTGGGGGCATACAAGCCATGCCAAATGGTGACCTCAAAACCTTTGAGGCCCGACTCATCCAAAGTGGGCACGTTCTTCAAGGTTGGCGTGCTCAAACGCTTCAACGAGGTCACACCAAATGCCTTGACAGTTTTGCCTTCGATCTGGCTGGTGGTGTTGGTGGTTTGGTCACACAACAAATCGATCTGGCCACCCATCAAATCGTTCATCGCCGGTGCGGTGCCTTTGTAAGGCACCGTCGTCATGTCGATCTTCAAGGCGCTTTGGAACAACAAGCCGCACAGGTGCGATGCAGCGCCCAAGCCCGCGTTACCCAAATTCACGGTGCCTTTGTTTTGTGCAATCCATGCCTGCAATTCTTTGAAGTTGGTTGCGGGCAATGTAGGGCGCCCGATCAACGTCATGGGGACTTCGTTGATGAGACCCAAGTACTCGAAGTCATCCATGGTGTTGTATGGCATCTTGCGATACAGCGCAGGCGAAGTCGCCATACCAATGTGATGCAACAACAAGGTGTGGCCATCTTGCGGAGCTTTGGCAACCTTGTTGGCCCCTATCGTGCCGCCGGCACCTGCCACGTTTTCCACCACCACATTGGCACCCAGCGGCTTACGCAAGGCCTCAGCCAAATCGCGTGCCACGCGGTCCGTTGGACCGCCCGCCGTGAAGGGGACCACGATGGTGACAGGCTTGTCTTTGATCGGGAAATCTGCCGCGTTCGCACCCATCAACGCAGCCACACCCAGCAAGCTCAAAGTGAATAGTTTTTTCATGAGGTCTCCTAAATAATCCGCCTATGCTAAAACACTTATGACAGTTTGGTCATTTTGAGTTTCACCTAGGGTCATTCTTTGATACACATTCAGTCGACGCATGCAGCGTCACTGATACGTGCGTGCGTCTTCGATCACTTTGCCATCGTTGGGCAAAGTGCCCAGCTCGACCAAGCTCACATCCGCACGCAGCTTGGTGATGTCGCGCACGGCGTCACCAATTTTTTGAGCAAGCCCTTGCACCTCTTGCGCTTCGACTTTGAGGCTCATTTGGTCGTTGGCCATTTCGCCGGTGACGACTAAACGCGCACGCTTGATTTCGGGGAAACGTTTGACGACTTCTGCCACTTGGCCCGGATGCACAAACATGCCGCGAACTTTGGTGGTCTGGTCCGCACGTCCCATCCAGCCTTTGATGCGCAGATTGGTGCGGCCTGTGGGGCACTGACAGGGCAGCACGGCAGACAAGTCGCCAGTACCAAAACGAATGAGTGGGTAATCGGGGTTGAGTGACGTGACCACCAATTCGCCCACTTCACCTTCGGGCACAGGGTCCCCCGTTCCAGGACGCACGATTTCCACGATCACGCCTTCATCTAACACCAAGCCTTCTCGCGCTTCGGTCTCATACGCAATCAACCCGAGGTCTGCGGTGGCGTAACACTGGTAACCCGCCACCCCACGCTCGGCCAACCAATCACGCAAGCTAGGTGGAAAGGCTTCGCCCGACACCAAGGCTTTGGTGACCGTGGGTAACTTCACACCCATCTCAGCGGCTTTTTCCACAATGATCTTCAAGAAGCTAGGCGTGCCGATGTAGCCACTCGGCTTCAACTCAGACATGGCGCCCACTTGCTGTTCGGTCTGGCCTGTGCCGCCCGCAAACACAGTACAACCAATGGCGTGTGCGCCGGTTTCCATCATCGAGCCCGCTGGTGTGAAGTGGTAGCTGAAACAGTTGTGTACGAGTTCACCCGCCCGGAAACCGGCGGCATAAATGGCACGGGCCATGCGCCAGTAATCGGTGCGCGCACCTTCGGGCTCATAGATGGTGCCGGGGCTGGCAAACACGCGGGGCATGGCTTTGCCAAAACCAACCGCTGCAAATCCACCAAACACGTTGGTCGCGCGTTGCGCTTGCTGTTGGGCCAGCAACTCGTATTTGCGAATCACGGGCAGCTTGGCCAGCGCTTCGCGGGTGGTCACGTTGGCGGAATTAATGCCAGCCAGCGATTTGGCAAAGGCGGGCGAATTCTTTTGTGCGTGCGCCACTTGCGCAGGCAGTGCAGCCATAAGAGCGGCTTCGCGCTCTGCTGGGTGTCGGGTTTCGAGTGCGTCGTAATGTTGAGACATGTGCCGCTCCTCTTAAGCCAACCAACGCTTGCGGCGCTTGTAGCTCTTGGCGTCTTTGAAGCTCTTGCGTTCGCCACCACCCATGCCAAGGTAGAACTCTTTCACGTCTTCGTTGTTGGCAAGGTCAGAGGCTGCGCCGTCCATCACGATGCGACCGGACTCCATGATGTAGCCATAGTCGGCATACTTCAAAGCCATGTTGGTGTTTTGCTCAGCGATGAGAAATGTGACTTGTTCTTTCTCATTCAAATCTTTGACGATGTTGAACACCTCTTCCACGATTTGTGGCGCCAAGCCCATCGAGGGCTCGTCCAGCAACACCATGTTGGGGTTGGCCATGATGGCGCGACCAATTGCGCACATCTGCTGCTCACCGCCCGAGGTGTATGCAGCTTGCGACGTGCGTCGTGTTTTCAAACGTGGAAAGTAGTTGTAGACCTTCTCCAAGTTGGCATCGATCTCGGCTTTGCTGCTGCGCGTGTAACTACCCGTGAGCAAGTTTTCTTCAATGGTCAAGTGAGCAAAGCAGTGGCGGCCTTCCATCACCTGCACCACACCACGTTTGACCAA
This sequence comes from Comamonadaceae bacterium, assembly GCA_947374535.1. The sequence continues at coordinate 84,087 of CANCCJ010000002.1, forward strand.
ATCAGCGGGCGTGAGGTTTTCAATGCGCTCGCCACGAAACTCAATGCTGCCCTTGGTCACCGCGCCCCGCTCGCCTTGCAGCAAGTTAGAGATCGCACGCAGTGTTGTTGTTTTGCCAGCGCCATTACCGCCCAGCAAAGACACGATGCTGCCTTCAGGCACGCTGAGCGAAACGCCCTTGAGCACCAAGATGACATGGTTGTAAATGACTTCAATGCCATTGACGTTAAGAATGATGTTTGAAGCGTTCATGGATAACCTTTGTGAATCAACTGAAAGGCGCGTCAATCAGACGAGGCTTTCAGTTGATGGCTCACACCTCCGCGTGAGCCATCAAGGGCAATCACCTCAAAGCGTTAATCAAGATTGGCAATCCGCAGCGGCGCGGCGGGTCATCTTCTTGTCAGCCAGGTACTTGTCGGCACCGGCCTTGATCATGGGCTTCAAGATTTGCTCGTCGGCTTGAATGAAGTCAGACGAGAAGTTCCACTTGCTGCCGTCCCACGTCTGCACGCGGGCAGAGGTCGAACCCATGTGGTCAGCACATGAGGTCGAGAGTGGCTGCATGATGCCGTTGAAGCCCAAGGCTTCCAGACGCTTTTGGTCCAGTGCCAAGTTTTCCATGCCCCAACGCACTTGCTCGCCGGTCATGACTTTGCCTTTGCCAAAGCGCTCTTGCGCGCGACGCACGGCTTCGACGCTGAGCATCGAAATGATCACACCACGGGTGTAGAGCACTTGACCCACTTCGTCTTTAGGACCAGAACCTTGGTTCTTGCCATGCACGTACTTCAAGATGTCTTGGATAACTTTCGGTTGTGTACCTGAAGTGTTCAGCGCCAACGCGTTGTAACCCTTGGCGCCTTCGCCCACGTCTTTGACATCAGGCTCGGCACCGGCCCACCACACGCCGTAAATCTTGTCGCGAGGGTAGCCCGTGGCCTGGGCTTCTTTCAAAGCAGTCGAGTTCATGACGCCCCAGCCCCACAACATGACGTAGTCAGGATGGCTTTGACGCACTTGCAACCAGGCCGACTTCTGCTCAACGCCAGGCGCTGTGACGGGAATGAGTTGCAATTCAAAACCATGCATGCGCGCACGCTCTTGCAACACTGGGATTGGCTCTTTGCCAAAGGGCGAGTCGTGATAAACCAAGGCAATTTTCTTGCCTTTGAGCTTGTCCATGCCGCCTTCTTTTTTACCCAAATGCTGCACCAAAATGTCAGCGCCAGTCCAGTAGCTGCCCATCAACGGGAAGTTCCACTTGAAAGCCATCCCGTCTTGCGCAATCGACAAGCCGTAACCCAAGGTGATCAACGGCACTTTGTCAACGGGTACTTTTTCGGTTAACGCAAACGTGATGCCAGTGGCTTGCGGATCAAATACGCTCACGCCAGGGCGGCCTTTCAGACGCTCGTAGCACTCCACGCCGCGATCGGTGGCGTAGCCTGTTTCGCACTCTTCAAACGTGATCTTCACGCCGTTGATGCCGCCATCGCGGGCATTGATGAGCTTGAGGTAATCCTGCTTGCCGTTGGCCCATGGGATACCGTTGGGCGCGTAGGGGCCCGTGCGGTACGACAGCAGCGGGAAAAACTGTTCTTTGGCCTGCGCCTGAACCGGCGTAGCCACCAATGCTGTGGCAGCAGTCGCCAGAGCGGCCACAGCCAAAATCAAATCACGTATCTTCATTTTTGTCTCCTTGAAAAATCAACACTCACACAACCCTGAAAGGTTCAATCGCATCAATGGGGGAAAGGCCACAGACGCAGTTTTTGTTTGGCAATCGCCCACAACTTGGCTAAGCCATGCGGCTCAACGATGAGGAACCAGACGATCAAACCGCCAAAAATCATCAGCTCGGCATGCGACACCCCTGCAGTGGAGATTTCAAACCCAGCGAAGCCCGCCAAAACAGGCAAGATTTGGCTCAAAGCAATCGGCAACAAGGTGATGAAAGCGGCACCCAAAAAGCCGCCCAAGATAGAACCGAGGCCGCCGATGATCACCATGAAGAGCAAGCGGAAAGAAATGTCCACTGAAAACGCGGCAGGCTCCCAAGCACCCAAGTAAACAAAGGCCCATAGCGCTCCCGCCACGCCCACGATGAAGGAGCTCACAGCAAACGCGCTCAGCTTGGCGTACATCGGACGAATGCCAATCACAGCGGCCGCCACGTCCATGTCGCGAATGGCCATCCACTCACGGCCCACGGCACTGCGAACCAAGTTTTTAGCGAGCAAGGCAATCACCATCAGTAACCCAAGGCACAGCCAGTACTTGCTCAAAGCGCTGTCAATCGGCAAACCAAATACCTGTAGCTCAGACACTGACACCGAGCCCGAAGGTGAATCGTTGGTCAACCACTTGATGCGTAAAAACATCCAGTCGCTGAAGAACTGTGCAGCCAATGTGGCCACTGCCAAATACAGGCCCTTGACACGCAAACTGGGCAGGCCAAACAAAATACCAAACACCGTGGCACACAAGCCGCCGAGGATCAAGGCAGGAATCAAAGGCAGACTGGGAATGCGCACAAAGAAGTTATAAGCCCCGTAAGCCCCGACCGCCATGAAGGCACCCGAGCCCAACGAAATTTGGCCGCAGTACCCCACCAAAATATTCACACCCAGGGCAGCCAACGACATGATCAAGAACGGGATCAAGATGGCACGAAAGAAGTAATCGGAAGCCAGAAAAGGCACCACCGCAATGGCGAACACCAGCAGCAACGCCATGACGATGCGGTCTTGCCGAATGGGCAGAATTTGTTGGTCCGCCCGGTAGGAGGTTTTGAATTGACCGTTTTCTCTGTAAAACATATTTTTTCCTTACACGCGGTCGATGATTTTTTCGCCAAACAAACCTTGCGGACGAATCAGCAAGAAGCCCAGCGCCAGCACATAGGCAAACCAAATCTCGATGCCGCCACCCACAAAACCGCCCAGATACACCTCGGACAATTTCTCACCCACACCAATGATCAAGCCGCCGATGATGGCGCCAGGGACAGAGGTGAGTCCACCCAAAATCACCACGGGCAACGCACGCAAAGCGACCGTGGCCAGCGAAAACTGCACGCCCAATTTGCTACCCCAAATCATGCCGGCCACCAAAGCCACCACGCCAGCCACGCACCACACAATCATCCAGATGCGGTTGAGCGGAATACCAATCGACTGAGCAGCTTGGTGGTCATCTGCCACCGCACGCAAAGCTCGGCCGGTGGCTGTCTTTTGGAAGAACACGGTCAACAAGCCCACCAGCGCCGCCGCGATGAGTGCGGCATAAAAGTCCTCTTTGTTCACCAGAACGCCGCCTTGGAATAGGTCTTCCAAAATGAAGACGGGGTCTTTGGGCATGCCAATGTCAATCTTGTAAACACTGCTGCCAAACAAGGTCTGCCCCAGTCCTTCAAGGAAGTAAGCGATGCCGAGTGTGGCCATCAGCAAGGTGGCACCTTCTTGGTTGACCAAGTGGCGCAACACCAAGTACTCCACCGCCCACGCCACCACAAACATCACCACCGCCGCCATGGCAAACGCCAATACGTTGGCCATGAGCAAGCTATTCACACCGGTCCACTCGGGAATCCACTCCGAAAAACGTGCCATCGACAACGCGCCAAACAGGACCATCGCGCCTTGCGCAAAGTTGAAGACACCCGAAGCCTTGAAGATAAGCACAAAGCCCAAAGCCACCAGTGAATACAACATACCCGCCATCAAACCACCGAGCAGTGTTTCTAAAAAGAATGCCATCTTTAAATCCCTTTACGTGCGAGTTCGTTCAGTGTGAGGTGCCGAGGTAAGCGCTGATGACTTCCTCGTTGTTGCGCACCTCATCGGGGGTGCCGTCGCCGATCTTCTTGCCGTAGTCGAGCACGACCACGCGATCAGAAATATCCATCACCACGCCCATGTCGTGTTCGATCAACACGATGGTGGTGCCGAACTCGTCGTTCACGTCCAAGATGAAACGACACATGTCTTGCTTTTCTTCGACGTTCATACCGGCCATGGGTTCGTCGAGCAACAGCACTTGCGGTTCAAGCGCCAGCGCACGCCCCAAGTCCACACGCTTTTGCAAACCGTAGGGCAACTGGCCTACCGGAGTTTTACGGAAGGCTTGAATTTCCAAAAAGTCGATGATGCGCTCCACTTTTTCGCGGTGCATTATTTCTTCGTTTTCAGCGGGACCGATGCGCAGGGCTTGCATGAAGATGTTGCTCTTCATGCGCAAGTTGCGACCGGTCATGATGTTGTCGAGCACGCTCATGCCTTTGAACAAGGCCAAGTTTTGAAACGTACGCGCAATGCCCATGGTGGCCACTTGGTGGCTGTCCATATGACTGAAGGTGTTCCCACGGAAAGTAATAGAACCTTCTTGCGGTGCGTACACGCCGTTGATGCAATTGAGCATCGAGCTCTTACCCGCACCGTTGGGGCCAATGATGGCGCGCACCTCGTGCTCTTTGACGTTGAAGGAAATGTCGGTCAGTGCCTTGACGCCGCCGAAACGCAAACTGATGTTTTTGACGTCAAGGATGACGTCGCCGATTTTTTTGCTCATGCTGCTTTCCCTACAGGCGTGAAGGTTTTGGCGTCAGACAGTTTGAGCGTGGCGCTCACGCTACCGGTGCGACCGTCTTCAAACTTCACTTGGGTTTCAATGAATTGTTCGGTCGCGCCGTTGTAGAGCGCAGTGACCAAAGCTTCGTACTTCTCAGCGATGTAGCCACGGCGCACTTTGTTGGTACGGGTCAATTCGCCGTCGTCCGCATCGAGCTCTTTGTGCAACACAAGGAAGCGGCTTACTTGGCTACCGGCCAACAGTTCGTCAGCGGCCAAATCGGCGTTGACCTTTTCGACGCATTCTTTGATGAGTCCGTACACCTCCGACTTTTGAGCCAAGTCGGTGTAGCCCGCGTAGGGCAAATTACGTCGCTCGGCCCAGTTGCCCACAGCATCGAAATCGATGTTGATCATCACGCACACTTTTTCGCGTTGATCGCCATAGGCCACCACTTCTTTGATGTGCGGGAAGAACTTGAGTTTGTTTTCGACGTACTTGGGTGCGAACATAGCGCCGTCGTTTTCGCCACCTTTGATGCGGCCTACGTCTTTGACGCGATCAATGATTTTCAAATGACCATGCGCATCCAAGAAGCCCGCGTCGCTGGTGTGATACCAACCATCCGCCGTGAGCACTTCCGCCGTGGCTGCCTCATTCTTGTAATAGCCTTTGAGCAAACCGGGTGACTTGACCAAGATCTCACCGTTGTCAGCCACTTTGATTTCCACGCCCGCACAAGGCACGCCCACGGTGTCGGCACGCGCTTCGTGGTCGGGCTGCAAGCAGACGAACACCGCAGTTTCGGTGGAACCATAAAGCTGCTTCAAGTTCACGCCGATGGAACGGTAGAAGCTGAACAAGTCGGGGCCAATGGCTTCGCCAGCGGTGTAGGCCACGCGCACCCGGCTCATGCCAAGGTTGTTGCGCAAGGGTCCGTAGACCAAGAAGTTGCCTAAGGTGTAGAGCACCTGACCCAGCAAACCAATGGATTGACCCGACATTTTGGTGGGGCCATATTTGCGGGCCACGTCCATGAAGAAATGAAACATAGTGCGCTTGATGACCCCAGCGTCTTCCATGCGAATCATCACGCTGGTGAGCAGGCCCTCAAACACGCGGGGTGGCGCGAAGTAGTAAGTAGGGCCGACTTCTTTCAAGTCGATGGTGACGGTGGCGGCGGACTCGGGGCAGTTCACCACGTAGCCGCAGTACAGCCACTGGGCGTAGCTGAAAATGTTTTGGCCAATCCATGCAGGCGGCAGATAGGCCAACACGTCTTCGTGCGACGTGAGCTTGTCAAACAAAGCGCCCGCTTCGGCGCGATTGATCAACGCGTTGTGCGTGTGCACCACGCCCTTGGGGTTGCCAGTGGTGCCGGAGGTGAAGAACATAGCGCCCACGTCATCGGGGTGCGCTTTCTCCACTTCGTCCACAAAGAAATCGGGGTGCTGCTTGGCAAACGCCGCACCTGCAGCCAACAACTCGTCAAGCGATGCCAAGCCAGGCTCGTCGTATTTGCGCAGACCGCGAGGATCGTCAAAGAAGATGTGCCCAATTTGCGGGCATTGCTCACGAATCTCAAGCAGCTTGTCCACTTGCTCTTGATCCTCCACCACAGCGAAGCGCACTTCGGCATTGTTGAGCGGGAACACACACTCGGGGCCAGCGGCGTCTTGGTAAAGAGGGATCGGAATTGCGCCCAACGATTGCGCCGCCAACATGGTGGCGTACAGGCGGGGTCGGTTAGAGCCAATCACCACGAGGTGTTCACCCCGCGTCAAACCCGCTTGGTGCAAGCCACATGCCATGTGCGTCACCATCTGGGCCATGTGGGCCCAAGAGATGGTTTGCCAAATGCCGTATTCCTTCTCGCGCATGGCAGGTGCCTGAGGGCGCTCACTGGCATGCTTGAGTAACAGTCGTGGGAACGTGGTCTGCATTCCTAATCCTTGCTTTGTGTGTCGACAAAAAATCGTGGCGCATACGTGACGCGTTTCAAATATTGGCGCGATCGTAGGAGTCGATTTGACGCCAAGTTGTCGTTTCAACGACAATCTAGGGTAGACACTTAGCAGTGATTACCCTTGTAAAACTTTTCACTTCGATCAAATTCATGGCACAAGCCCCCAGTGTTTACCAACGTCGGCGCGCCCCTACGGACGCTGAGTTGGCGCAGATTCCTTGGCTGCATTTGCTTTCCGACAGCGAGCGCAAACGCATCGAATCACAACTGGTGGTGAGTGACCCCAGCACCGGCGACTACGTGTGCCGCATGGGCCGACCTGCCACCTATTGGTTTGGCGTGGTGGAAGGTCTGCTGAAGATGAGCACCGACAGCGCCAGCGGCCGCACCATCACCTTCACGGGTGTGCCGCCCGGCGGTTGGTTTGGCGAGGGGACGGTCATCAAACGCGAAAGTTACCGCTACAACATCATGGCTTTGCGTCGCAGTGTGGTGGCGGGATTGCCAATTGACACCTTCCATTGGTTGCTCGACAACTCCATCGGCTTCAACCGCTTTGTGATGAACCAGCTCAACGAGCGTTTGGCGCAGTTCATCGAAGCCCGTGAAATTGACCGATCCACGGACCCAGACGTGCGTGTCGCACGCAACTTGGCCACCCTGTTCAACCCCACGCTTTACCCCGGCGTAGGGGAGATGCTGCGCATCACGCAGCAAGAGCTGGCCTATTTGGTGGGGTTGTCGCGACAGCGTGTGAATGTGGCGCTGAACCGTCTCGAAGCGCAAGGCGCGATTCGCATTGAATACGGCGGTATGCGGGTGCTTGACCTTGGGGCGTTGCGCAGCAAGGGCACGACGACTTGAGCGAACACCTTCCCCACTCTGTAAACTCACCGCCTTACTCAGCGCACATATGTCAGACACACCTTCAGAACTTACCCGCCTCAACAAACGCATGGCCGAACTTGGTCTGTGCTCACGCCGCGAGGCCGACGCGTGGATTGATCAAGGCTGGGTGCTGGTCAACGGACGCCCTGCTGAAATGGGTGTGAAAGTGGGTCCTCATGACCGCGTGGAAATTGACCCACGCGCCAAGGGTCACCAAGACACACAAGTCACTGTTCTGCTACACAAGCCCATGGGCTATGTGAGCGGCCAAGCCGAGGACGGGCATGAGCCCGCAATTGTGCTGATCAACCCTCGCACGCATTGGGCAGGCGATTCGTCCAAACGACGCTTCACGCCCACGCAGTTGCGCAGCCTCGCGCCTTCGGGCCGACTCGACATCGACTCCACAGGCTTGTTGGTTTTGACGCAAGACGGCCGCGTCGCTCGCCAATTGATCGGCGAAGACTCGGAGATGGAAAAAGAGTATTTGGTGCGCGTGACCTACACCGGCCACGAAAACACCGCCGCAGCCACAGCCGCATCTGCCACGTATGGCGGCAGAGCGAATCAACTCAGCGCGATCGGTGACCACGACCGCGTGATCAACAACGTGCAGGCAGTGTTTCCGAAGGCCCAGCTCGAACGCTTGCGCCACGGCTTGAGCTTGGACGGTAAGCCCCTCAAACGCGCACAGGTGGAATGGCAAAACCCAGAGCAGCTTCGCTTCGTACTGACCGAGGGCAAGAAGCGCCAAATTCGTCGCATGTGTGAACAAGTCGGCCTTCAGGTCGTGGGCCTCAAGCGCATCCGCATTGGGCATGTACAACTGGGGCAGCTGCCTGCGGGGCAGTGGCGGTATTTGGGTCCGAACGAGCGCTTTTAATCTCCCCGCTTGTTTCTACCTCTTGAAATTTAGGCCAGCGCCCCACAACTCTGGGGCGTTGTTTTTGTAATTTAGTTTTTAAACCATGACCAAACAAACCCATTCCTTCCAAGCCGAAGTCTCACAGCTGCTGCACCTTGTCACGCATTCGCTGTATTCCAACAAAGAAATCTTCTTGCGCGAGTTGGTGTCCAACGCCTCTGACGCATGCGACAAACTGCGCTACGAAGGCTTGAACAACGATGCTTTGTTTGAAGGCAACGCCGACCTCGAAGTGCGCGTGAGCTTTGACAAAGACGCTCGCACCCTGACCATTGCCGACAACGGTATTGGCATGAGCCAAGAAGAAGCCATTGCCCACCTCGGCACGATTGCCAAGAGCGGCACGCGCGAGTTCATGGGCAAACTCAGTGGCGACCAAAAGACGGATGCCAAAGACCAAGGCGCTTTGATTGGCCAGTTTGGTGTGGGCTTTTATTCGGGCTACATCGTGGCGGACCGCATCACGGTTGAATCACGCCGTGCAGGTCTGAAGGCTGATGAGGGCGTGCGCTGGAGCAGCACCGGCACGGGCGACTTTGAGGTGGAGGCGATCACACAAGCCGAGCGCGGCACCCAAATCATCTTGCACCTGCGTGACGATGCCGAGGAGTACCTGAGTGCTTGGAAGCTCAAATCCGTCATCAACAAATACTCCGACCACATTTCTTTGCCCATTCGCATGCGCAAAGAAGAATGGAAAGAGGGTGAGAACGACCAACCCGGTGAAATGGTGCTCACCGACACGTGGGAAACCATCAACCAAGCGAACGCGCTGTGGGCCCGTGCCAAGAAGGACGTGAGCGACGAGCAGCACGCTGAGTTCTACAAACACATCAGCCATGACTTCGAGCCACCTTTGGCTTGGAGCCACAACCGCGTGGAAGGCAGTACCGAGTACACGCAGCTGCTCTACATCCCAGGCAAAGCGCCGATGGACTTGTTCAATCGCGACAAGAAAGCCGGACTGAAGCTGTATGTGAAGCGCGTGTTCATCATGGACGATGCTGAGGCACTGATGCCCTCTTACCTGCGTTTCATCAAAGGCGTGGTGGACTCTGCCGACTTGCCGCTGAACGTGAGCCGCGAGTTGCTACAAGAAAGCCGCGACGTGAAAGCGATTCGCGAAGGCAACACACGCCGTGTGTTGGCGGTGCTGGAAGACTTGGCCAAGTACGACAAAGCCCCCGTTGCTGGCGCCGATGGTGTGACCGATGTGCTCAGCGATGAAGACCAAGCGAAGCAAGGCAAGTACAGCCAGTTCTACGCTCAGTTTGGCGCGGTGCTCAAGGAAGGTTTGGGCGAAGACTTTGCGAACAAGGACAAACTCGCCAAACTGCTGCGCTTTGCCAGCACCACCACGGACAGCGTGAGCGTGTCGTTTGCCGACTACAAGGCGCGCATGAAAGAAGGCCAAGAGGCCATTTACTACATCACCGCTGACACTCTTGCGGCAGCCAAGAACAGCCCTCAACTGGAAGTGTTCCGTAAAAAAGGCATCGAAGTTTTGTTGATGACCGACCGCGTGGACGAGTGGGCTTTGAACTTTGTACAAGAGTTCGATGGCACGCCTTTGCAGTCTGTCGCCAAAGGCGCGGTTGACTTGGGTTCACTCCAAGACGAAGCGGAGAAGAAGGCGGCCGAAGACGCCGCTGAAGCCTTCAAACCCGTTCTTGCCAAACTCAAAGAAGCCTTGAAAGACAAGGCCGACGATGTGCGCGTGACCACCCGCTTGGTGGACTCGCCTGCGTGCTTGGTGGTAAAGGACCACGGCATGTCCATGCAACTGGCTCGCATGCTCAAGCAAGCAGGTCAAGAAGCGCCAGAGATGAAGCCAGTGCTTGAGGTGAATGCCGACCACGCCTTGGTCAAAAAACTCAGCGCCGATGCCAACCCCCACTTCAACGATTTGGCGCACATCTTGTTTGACCAAGCCTTGTTAGCGGAAGGTGGTTTGCCAGAAGATCCTGCCGCCTATGTGAAACGGGTGAACGCACTCTTGGTGTAAAACAGGGTCCATGACACACATGGACATCAACACCCCCTCTTCAATTGAAGACATCATGGCCAGCACGCAGGTGCTGGCCTTTGATATTTTTGGCACCGTCGTGGACTGGCACGGCAGCATCATGCGCGAGGTGCGGACGCTCTACCCTCACGTCGATGCCAACGCTTTTGCGCTAGCTTGGCGTGCGGGCTATCAGCCAGCCATGGCTCGTGTGCGCTCTGGTGAACTGGGTTGGACGCGGATTGACGAGTTACACCGTTTGATCCTTGAGACCCTGCTTCCACAGTTTGGTTTGTCGCACTTGAGCGAAAGAGAGCGTGTTCACCTGAATCGCGTTTGGCATCGCCTGGATGCGTGGCCCGACAGTGTTGCAGGCTTGCAGCGGCTGAAGAAAAAATTCACGATTTGCAGCTTATCCAACGGCAATATTGGACTGCTGACCAATATGGCAAAGCGTGCAGGCCTGCCGTGGGACTGCGTGCTTTCGGCAGAGGTGTTTCGTGCTTATAAGCCTGATCCTGCCACTTACCTCGGTGTGGCCCAAGTGTTTGATTTGCAACCGCATGAAGTCATGCTTTGCGCGGCTCATCATGACGATTTACAAGCAGCTCGCTCGTGTGGTTTACGCACCGCGTATATTGAGCGCCCCCTCGAGTTTGGGGCCTTACAGCCTAAAGAAGTGTCGCCGCAAGCTGGCAACGATCTACATGTGCGTGATATCCACGCACTGGCTGACTTGCTCGGTTGTTAAGCGCACAGCGGCTCTTCTTGCATCGCTTCGCACTGCTCTACCAACATGTGCGTTTGCCCCGCCCAATAGTCGCTTGTGCCAAACCATGAGAAGTGCTGCGCGAATGCAGGATCGTCTTTGCGCCTCGCCAACCATGCGCTGTAGTGAATCAGACGCAAGGTTCGTAGAGGCTCGATCAACACCAACTCACTGCGATTGAGCTCACGCATTTGTTCGTAACCGTCTAAGAGCATGGAAAGCTGCTGGGTACGCTGTGGTCGGTCACCGCTGAGCAACATCCACAAGTCTTGTATGGCTGGCCCCATGCGCGCATCGTCCAAGTCGACAAAGTGCGGTCCGCCTTCGGGTAAATCTGTGGGTGTCCACAAAATATTGCCCGGGTGGCAATCGCCATGCAGACGAATGTCATGCGCTGGGTGCATTGCGAACTGCTCGTTCGCAAGCGCGATGGCTTGATCACAGACGCCTAACCATGCGCTTTGCTGATCCAGCGGAATGATGTTTTGCGCGATGAGCCAGTCACGCGAATCCACCGCAAATGTTTGGACGTTCAATGTGGGGCGTGTGGCAAATTGATGTCTAGCACCGATGTTGTGAATGCGCGCGATGAAGCGACCAATCCATTCCAGTACTTCAGGGTCGTCTAGCTCTGGCATACGGCCACCACGACGCGGGCTGACACTGAATGCAAAACCATGTGCGTGGTGCAAGGTTTTGTCATGCATCGCCAATGGGCCAACCATTGGAATTTCGTCTGCCATCAATTCAGCCGCAAAGCTGTGCTCTTCCAGAATCTGTGCATCGCTCCAGCGTTCGGGCCTGTAGAACTTGGCCACCACGGAGCTGTTGTCATCCAGCATGGCTTGGTAAACGCGGTTTTCATACGAACTCAATGCCGTTAGACGTCCGTCCACAGCAAGCCCTAGGTTGGACAGTGCATCCAGCACCACGTCGGGCGTGAGTGATTGGTAGACATGGTGTTTGGGTGCGTCGTCAAACACCCCAGACAACCTCTTTGTCTTCGGCGTGTGCACGGCGCAGCATGTCGATGAACGGCACCACGCGTTGTTTCAAACTGATCGTGCGAACGGACTCAACAGATGCTGCCTCACTGCCGTTTTCTCTATCATTTTTACCCGCTGCCTTAGCTGCTTCATGCGCCAATTCTTCTTGTTTGACAGCAGCATGCAAAGCGTCAATCGCAGCAAGCATTTCCTCGGGCGCAATGATTCCCTGTGGACCAGGCGTTTTGCCAATGAGCTTCAAAATGTGTCGGCCTTGGGGCTCCAACAGGATGAGATCACCTGTGACCTTGGATTTGAATTTGTAAAGCATGTTTTTATTGTGCGCTCTTAGCTCGTCACGTCAAGTTGCTTTGTTTTTACGATTCAGTATTTGATCTACGACGGCGTGAAACGCGTGTGACCGCTCAAACATCACCCAGTGCCCAGCATCTGGCACCACGGTGAACGACTCTAAGCTATGGAGCACCTTGGGCACTTGCGTCAATGTGTCTTTGTAAAGGGCGTCCTGCTCGCCCCAAACACCATGAACCGGACAGGCCCAGCGCGTTTGCACTTGCGCCAATACGTCGGTGCGCGCTATGCGACGTCGACGCATGCGGTCACGCATCACATTCGCTCGTTGCAAATCAATGACTTCTTCTGTCACGCTATCGACATGCGTCAACATCATGGCGTTGAGGTTATGTCGGTGAACAGCGCGCTGCGCAGCTGTGTCCATGTTCGATTGCATACCGCGCATTGGCAATGCCCTGCCAAACAATCCAAGTCCTGGGACGCCCACCAAAACCAATTCACGAATCAGATGAGGATGTTGTGCGGCGATCATGCCGCCCGTCATGCCGCCAAATGAGAAGCCCATCACATCCACAGGCTGGCCATTGAATGTGTGATTGAGTATGTCTGCAATGAAAGGCACCAAGTCATCGGCATCGCTCACCCCATCAGGTAATGCGGAATCACCAAAACCAGGTAAATCTAGGGCCCATACAGGGCGGTACTGAGCGATGTGTTCGACATTGCGTACCCAGTGTGTCCAACTGCCTGAGCCGCCATGCAAGAGCACCAGTGGCGGCGCTGCATCACAAGCGGAGAGATGCCCGTTACTTGCACCCCATACATGCCACACCGCACTTCCCCACGCATAGGACTGATCAATCCTCTGGGCATGCGCTTGAACAGCAGTGACTCTGGGCATTTGTGAATCTCACAAGAAAAACGCCCACTGAATGAATTCAGCGGGCGTTTTAAAGTGGTTGCGCGAGTAGGATTTGAACCTACGACCTTTGGGTTATGAGCCCAACGAGCTACCAGGCTGCTCCATCGCGCGTCAAGAGTATTAGTATAACCTATTAAGCGATAGTTTCAGTAGAAGATGCATCAGAAACTTCTGCGCGATCAACTAATTCAACATAGGCCATTGGTGCATTGTCACCAACGCGGAAACCCATTTTCAAGATGCGGGTGTAGCCGCCTGGACGTGTCTTGAAACGTGGGCCCAATTCGTTGAACAATTTCACAACGCTGTCACGATCGCGCAAGCGATCAAATGCCAAACGGCGATTTGCAACGGTTGGTTCTTTGGCCAAAGTGATCATCGGCTCAATGACGCGACGCAATTCTTTGGCTTTGGGCAATGTGGTTTTGATGGCTTCGTGCTCAATGAGCGAATTCATCATGTTGCGCAACATCGCCAAGCGGTGTGATGTTGTGCGGTTTAGTTTACGAAGTCCGTGTCCGTGACGCATTTTGATTCCTTAAGTATTTTGCCGGCCGCCGTATCAGGTACGGCCAGGGGGACGTTTTAGTCTATGGTGACTTTAGTTCAACGACGCTCTAAGCCAGCAGGTGGCCAGCTCTCGAGCTTCATGCCCAAGGTCAAACCACGAGAAGCTAGAACTTCTTTGATTTCGTTGAGTGACTTGCGACCCAAGTTAGGGGTCTTGAGCAACTCGTTTTCAGTGCGCTGGATCAGGTCACCGATGTAATAGATGTTTTCTGCTTTCAAGCAATTGGCCGAACGAACGGTCAATTCCAACTCATCAACAGGGCGCAACAAAATAGGATCGAACTGTTGGCCACCACGTGGCGCAGCTGCTTCCATGATGCCGTTGATAGCGTCGCCTTCCAACTGTGCGAACACAGCCAGTTGCTCAACCAAAATCTTCGAAGAAGCACGCACGGCGTCTTCAGCGGTGATGGCACCGTTGGTTTCAATTTCCATGACCAAGCGGTCAAGGTCAGTACGTTGTTCAACGCGTGCGTTTTCAACGCTGTAGCTGACGCGACTCACTGGAGAGAAAGAAGCGTCCAACACGATACGACCGATAGATTTGCTTGGCTCTTCGCCGTAACGACGCACGGTACCAGGCACATAGCCACGGCCTGTTTCAACTTTGAGTTGAATGTCGATCTTGCCGCCGTGCGACAAGTTAGCAATCACGTGCTCAGGGTTAATGATTTCAACATCGTGAGGCACTTGAATGTCTGCAGCAGTCACAGCACCTTCGCCGTCTTTGCGCAAGCTCAAAGTAACTTCATCACGGTTGTGCATCTTGAACACAACGCCTTTGAGGTTCAACAAAATGTTGACCACATCTTCTTGCACACCGTCGATGGACGAGTACTCGTGCACCACGCCAGCAATGGTGACTTCAGTCACTGCATAGCCAACCATGGAAGACAACAAAACACGACGCAGGGCATTACCTAACGTGTGGCCATAGCCACGCTCAAACGGCTCCAAGGTGACCTTGGCACGGTTGTGACCCAATTGCTCGACGTGAATATTTTTTGGTTTCAGCAAGTTTGTTTGCATTCAGATTTCCTCTCAATACCCCCGGTTCGTTACACCGGTAAGGCTGGGTGTCTGGACCACGCTGCGCGAGCAGGCAGCGTGGGGTGCGTTAGGTTGAAAACTTCAACCAGGATTAACGCGAGTAAAGTTCGACGATCAGGGATTCGTTGATGTCCGCAGCGAATTCGTCACGGTCTGGGGTCTTCTTGAAGACGCCTTCAGCTTTTTCGAGGTTAACTTCAACCCAAGCAGGCATGCCCACTTGCTTAGCCAACTCGAGTGCTTCCAACACGCGGCCTTGCTTTTTAGACTTTTCGCGCACAGCCACCACGTCACCTGCTTTTACCAAGTAAGAAGCAATGTTGACTTGATGACCGTTCACAGTGATAGCTTTGTGTGACACCAACTGACGCGCCTCTGCGCGTGTAGAGCCAAAGCCCATGCGGTAAACCACGTTGTCCAAACGTGTTTCCAACAAAGTCAACAGGTTTGCGCCGGTGTTGCCTTTTTGGCGGTCAGCAGCAGCGAAGTAGCGGCGGAACTGACGCTCCAACACACCGTACATGCGCTTCACTTTTTGCTTTTCACGCAATTGCAAGCCGAAGTCAGACGTGCGTTGACCAGAAGTACGGCCGTGTTGGCCAGGCTTGCTGTCGAATTTGCACTTGTCGCTAATAGAACGGCGTGCGCTCTTCAAGAACAAGTCAGTGCCTTCACGGCGAGAGAGTTTGGCCTTGGGGCCTAGGTAACGTGCCACTTGAAATTCCTTATCTAATCAGCTACTCACATGAAGCGAGGAGCCGCTGGGGGTTAGCCAGCGGCGGTGGGCTTGTGGTTAACAGTAAAAGCGTAAACGCTTAGATGCGACGACGCTTTTGTGGACGGCAGCCGTTGTGCGGCACTGGTGTCACGTCAGCAATCGAGTTGATGCGAATGCCCAATGCGGCCAAAGCGCGCACTGAAGATTCACGGCCAGGACCTGGACCTTTGATCTCGACATCAAGGTTCTTGATGCC
>CANCCJ010000003.1 GCA_947374535.1 Comamonadaceae bacterium
TATCTACGATTGCACTCATTGTCAGACTCTCTCAATTGAAAAATAAAAAGGGTGGTGTTATGCGAAGTTGTCTTCTAAGAAAGGATTCTTTTTGGTCACAGCATCCAGTTGCACCAAGGTTTCTAGCAAGGCTTTCATCTTGCTCAATGGCACGGCATTCGGGCCATCGGACCAAGCCTCTGAGGGGCAAGGGTGGGTTTCCATGAACAAACCAGCCACACCGGCGGCTACGCCAGCGCGGGCCAGCACCGGCACCATTTCGCGGGCGCCGCCACTGACCGTGCCTTGGCCGCCAGGCTTTTGCACCGAATGGGTCACGTCAAACACCACCGGCGCGCCAGTTTTGCGCATCTCGGCCAAGCTGGTCATGTCGGCAACCAAGTTGTTGTAGCCAAAGCTCACACCACGTTCACAGGCCAAGAAGTTGTCTTCGGGCAAGCCAACTTCGCGTGCGGCGTCGCGGGCTTTGTCGATGACGTTCTTCATATCCCAAGGGGCCAAGAATTGGCCCTTCTTGATGTTCACAGGCTTGCCTGATTGCGCCACGGCACGGATGAAGTCGGTTTGGCGGCACAAGAAGGCGGGGGTTTGCAACACATCGACCACGCTGGCCACGGTGGCGACTTGCGACGCGTCATGCACATCGGTGAGGATGGGCAAATGCAGTTGGCGGCGGACCTCATCGAGGATCCGCAAGCCGGCGTCCATGCCCACGCCGCGCTTGGTGCTGCCCGACGAGCGGTTGGCTTTGTCGAACGAGCCCTTGTAGATCAGCGGAATGCCCAAGCCAGAGCAAATTTCTTTGAGCTGGCCGGCCACATCCATCGACATTTCCAAACCTTCGATCGAGCAAGTGCCCGCGATCAAAAAGAAGGGCTGGTTTAAACCGACGTCAAATCCGCAAAGTTTCATGACAGGTCCAGTGTTGACGGTTTAGGCTTTTGCCTTGTGCTCGAGAGCCGCCTTCACGAAGGCGTTGAACAGCGGATGGCCATCCCAAGGTGTGGATTTGAACTCGGGGTGGAACTGCACGCCCATGTACCAAGGGTGAACGGTTTGTGGCAATTCGACGATCTCGGTCAGTTGCTCGCGTTGTGTGAGCGCGGAAATTACCAAGCCTGCTTGGCGCAGCGTGTCGAGGTAGTTCACGTTGGCTTCGTAGCGATGGCGGTGACGTTCGGTGACCACGTCGCCGTAAATTTGATGCGCCAATGTGCCGGGTGCCACGTCTGAGCTTTGTGCGCCCAAACGCATGGTGCCGCCGAGGTTGGAGTTGGCCGTGCGGGTTTGGATGCTGCCGTCCGCGTCTTTCCATTCATTGATCAGGGCGATGACGGGGTAAGGGCCGTCTGGCACAAACTCGGTGCTGTTCGCATCGCTCAGGCCAGCCATGTGGCGGGCGTATTCGATGGTGGCCACTTGCATGCCGAGGCAAATGCCAAGATAAGGCACTTTGTGTTCACGGGCGAATTGGGCCGAGGAAATTTTGCCTTCCACACCGCGAATGCCGAAACCGCCTGGTACCAAAATCGCGTCGAACTTGTCGAGCTGCTGAACGTTTTCGGGTGTGATGTTTTCCGAATCGATGTACTCGATTTTCACGCGTGCATGGTTCTTCATGCCAGCATGGCGCAGCGCTTCATTGAGCGACTTGTAGCTGTCGGACAGCTCGACATACTTGCCCACCATCGCGATGGTGACTTCTTCTTTGGGGTTGGCCACTTCGTGAACCAAGTTGTCCCAGCGTTGCAAGTTGGCCGGTTTGGCGTTGATGCGCAACTTATCGCACACCAAGTTGTCCAACCCTTGCTCGTGCAGCATGCGTGGCACTTTGTAGATAGTGTCCACATCCCACATGGAGATCACACCAGATTCAGCCACGTTCGAGAACAGGCTAATTTTTTGACGTTCTTCTTCAGGGATGGGGCGGTCCGCACGGCACAACAAAGCATCGGCTTGGATACCGATTTCGCGCAGCTTTTGGGCGGTGTGTTGGGTGGGCTTGGTTTTCAGTTCGCCAGCAGCGGCAATCCAAGGTACATAGCTTAGGTGCACAAACGCGGTGTTGTTTGGGCCAAGCTTCAAGTTCATTTGACGGGCAGCTTCGAGGAAAGGCAGGGATTCGATGTCACCCACAGTGCCGCCGATTTCAACGATGGCCACATCCACGGCTTCGGGTGTTTCATAAGCGGCGCCGCGTTTGATGAACTCTTGAATTTCGTTGGTGATGTGCGGGATGACTTGCACCGTCTTGCCCAAATAGTCGCCGCGACGCTCTTTGTCGAGCACGCTTTGGTAAATCTGGCCGGTGGTGAAGTTGTTGGCCTTCTTCATGCGCGTCGTGATGAAGCGCTCGTAGTGGCCCAAATCGAGGTCGGTTTCAGCGCCGTCTTCGGTGACGAACACCTCGCCGTGCTGGAAGGGCGACATGGTGCCTGGGTCTACGTTGATGTAGGGGTCCAGCTTGATGAGGGTGACTTTGAGACCGCGCGACTCAAGGAGGGCGGCGAGTGAGGCGGCTGCAATTCCCTTGCCTAGGGAAGAGACAACACCGCCGGTGACGAATACAAATTGGGTCATGCCAGATCGGGAGGCTGTCTCCCGGTAGGTGGAAATCGAAATTATAGGCGCTCTGCTACATTGCCAGCCATGTCTGATCTGTCAAATAAGCACATTGTTTTGGGTTTGAGCGGTGGCATCGCTTGCTATAAATCGGCGGAGCTGTGTCGCGCCTTGATCAAAGCTGGGGCGACGGTTCAAGTGGTCATGACTGAGGCGGCTGCCCAGTTCATGACACCGGTGACCATGCAAGCCTTGTCGAACCGCGCGGTGTACGTCTCGCAATGGGATGCACGTGAGCCCAACAACATGGCGCACATCAATTTGAGCCGCGAAGCCGATGCGATTTTGATCGCGCCCGCCAGTGCCGATTTCATGGCCAAACTTTTACACGGACGCGCTGACGATTTACTCAGCCTCATGTGCTTGGCACGTCCCATCGAGCGTGTGCCGCTGATCTTGGCGCCCGCGATGAACCGCGAAATGTGGCAACACCCCGCCACCCAACGCAACATGGCGCAGTTGACCGCCGACGGCTCACATGTGCTGGACGTGGGGCAGGGCGAACAAGCTTGTGGCGAAACGGGTGATGGCCGAATGCTGGAGCCTGAAGAAATTTTGCAAGACCTGATTGCGTTCTTCCAACCCAAAATTTTGGCGGGTCAGCATGTGCTGGTTACAGCCGGCCCAACCTATGAGGCGATGGACCCCGTGCGCGGCATCACCAATTTATCGAGCGGCAAGATGGGCTTTTCGATTGCCCGTGCAGCGCGTGAGGCAGGAGCAGAGGTGACCTTGGTGACTGGACCCGTGCATTTGCCCACACCGCGTGGCGTGCAGCGCGTGGATGTGCGCTCAGCCGCAGACATGCAAGCCGCAGTGGCCAAGCACATCGATGTCGCTTCTGTGTTTGTAGCGACCGCCGCCGTGGCCGATTGGCGTGTCGCAGATGTGGCGGGGCAGAAGATCAAAAAAGATGGCTCAGGTCAATTGCCGCAACTGAATTTCGTAGAAAACCCAGACATTTTGGCCGGTGTCGCCCAGTCGGCCCGCGCACAAAGCGGCGCTTTGTATTGCGTGGGTTTTGCGGCAGAGAGTCATGATTTACTGAAGCACGCGACAGCCAAACGCGAGCGTAAAGGCGTTCCGTTGTTGGTGGGCAATATTGGTCCCGCCACTTTTGGTTTAGACGACAACGCTTTGCTCTTGGTGGATGCCCAAGGCGTGAAAGAGTTGCCGCACGCCAACAAGCTCACGCTGGCACGTCAGCTGGTGGCTGAGATTGCTCACCGCTTGAAGGTCGTCTAACTTTGCCAAGGTTTGCTCAGGTGGGCAGCCTTTAGACTTTGAACATCCACTTTTTCATCCCAAGTCCACATGAAACTCGACGTCAAAATTCTCGATCCCCGCATGGCCGAACAGTTGCCGCAATACGCCACGCCCGGTAGCGCTGGCCTCGACTTACGCGCTTGCTTGGATGCGCCCCTCACGCTAGAACCCAACGCGTGGCAACTGGTGCCCACAGGCATTGCCATTCATTTGGCTGATCCAGCCTATGCCGCTCTCATCTTGCCGCGCTCGGGTCTTGGCCACAAACACGGCATCGTGTTGGGCAATCTCGTGGGTTTGATTGACAGCGACTACCAAGGGCAGCTGATGGTCAGCGCTTGGAACCGCAGTGATGTGGCGTTTACGTTAGAGCCAATGGAGCGCTTGGCGCAGTTGGTCATCGTGCCTGTGGTGCAAGCCCAGTTCAATGTTGTGACTGAGTTTGCAGCACCAACGGCGCGCGGTGAGGGCGGCTATGGCTCAACAGGCAAGAAGTAAAACCCGTTGAGGGCCAGAGCGCTCAGTGCAACAAATCGTTGCCTGGTGCTTGTGCTTCGATTTTGAAAAAGCCCGTACCCAAGGTGCCG
Source organism: Comamonadaceae bacterium (assembly GCA_947374535.1). Next base: position 4,476 of record CANCCJ010000003.1, read on the forward strand.
CGTTCTTGCTCGTCTTGCGTGGCTTCACGCACCGATTGCACATCCAAATGAATGCGAATCGCAATGCCTGCCAGCGGGTGGTTGCCGTCTAGCACCACATGTTCGGGGTAGAGCTCGGTGACGGTGTAGAGCACGTCTTGTGGTGCGTCTGGGTTGCAACCTGAGGGCAGGGCGTGACCCTCAACCGTGTGGCCTTCTTCAAGCTCTTTCGGGAAGTGCGTGCGCGCTTCTAAAAACACCAAGTTTTCGTCGTAGTCGCCAAAGGCTTCTTCGGGTTCGAGTTGTAAGTCGAGGTGGTCGCCGACGCTGAGGCCTTGTAGAGATTCTTCAAGCTTGGCGAGTAAATCATCGCCGCCCACCAAAAACTCGATGGGGCTGTCCAATTCGTCCAGCACTTCGCTCAAAGTGTCTTTCAAGGTCCAAGTTAAGCCGACCACGCAGTGTTGAGTAATTTTCATAAGGCAAAATTGTCGCACGATGAATGTGAAAAAACCCCTGACCCTGCTCGGTGGCATCAGCCCTGCCGAATTTATGAGTACCTATTGGCAGCGCAAGCCCTTGTTGGTGCGACAAGCCATCCCAGAGTTCAAAGCCTTGCTGAGCCGCCCCGAGCTGTTTGACTTGGCCGAACAAAATGAGGTGGAGTCCCGTTTGGTGATGGGGGCCAATAACGGCAAGCGTGACTGGCAAATGCAACGTGGCCCCTTCAAACGCCGCGCCATCCCCAAGCTGACTGAGCGTGATTGGACCTTGTTGGTGCAAGGCGTGGACCTGCATGACGACCGTGTGGCGAGCCTGATGCAGCAATTCCGCTTCATCCCAGACGCCCGTTTGGACGATGTGATGATCAGCTACGCCACCGAAGGCGGCGGCGTCGGCCCGCATTTTGACAGCTACGACGTGTTCTTGTTGCAAGCTCACGGTCAACGCCGCTGGCGCATTGGCCGACAAAAAGACTTGTCGCTGCTCCCCGACATGCCATTGAAAATTTTGGCCAACTTCAAGCCCGAGCACGACTGGGTGCTCAACCCCGGTGACATGCTTTATCTGCCACCTCGCTATGCCCATGACGGCATTGCACAAGGTGAGTGCATGACGTATTCGGTTGGTTTTCGTGTGCCCCAAACCGGTGACTTGGCCCGTGAATTGTTGGTGCGTTTGAGCGAAGGTGCCGAAGAAGTTGCCGGCTGCGATTTGTACCAAGATGCCGAACAGCCCGCCGTGTCTAAACCCGCAGCGATGCCTGAAGGTTTGGCTGAATTTGCAAAATCAGCTATGCAAAAGGCGTTAAAAGATCCTAAAGCCTTGCAACGCGCCCTAGGTGAGTACTTGACGGAGCCTAAAGCCAATGTTTGGTTTGAGATTGGCGACACACCTAATCAGCTCAAATCCGTGCGTTTAGACAGACGTAGCAAGATGATGTATGACGCACATCACATTTTCTTGAACGGCGAAAGCTGGCGTGCGGCAGGTAAAGACGCTGCGTTGATGCGTCAGTTGGCTGATGCCCGTGAATTGGGTAAGGTCGACCTTGCCCAAGCCAGCCCCGAGGCCCTGAGTTTGTTGATGGAGTGGTGTGACGATGGCTGGCTCCATGCTGGTGCGTAATCTTTGTAAATTGACGCCTGACTGACTGATAAATCTAATAGTTATGGGATTTACCCTATAATTTGCCGCTAAGTTGTAGAGCTCGAGTCTCTCAACTTAGTTGTGGTGCGAGCCACAGCAATTTCCGGAAATTGTTTTCATCCCCCCTTTAAGGAAAATTCAAATGAACAAGTCAATCCTGTTGGCATCTCTCTTGGCTGCTGCTGCTCTCGTCGCTTGCGGCAAAAAAGAAGCCCCAGCTGTTGAAGCCGCTCCTGCTGCTGCCTCTGCTGCTGTTGAAGCCGCTGCTCCAGCTTCTGAAGCCGCTGCTCCAGCTTCTGAAGCCGCCAGCAAGTAATCAGTTTTCGAACTGAATGCAAAAGCCACCCTAGGGTGGCTTTTTTCATGGGCGATTCAAACGTGACCTAGACCTCAATCCAAGCCGATCCTGCAATCGGGTCGGCTACGTCAATGTCCAAAGGCGCACACCCCAAAGCGCCGCTGAGGCTGGCGCGGGCCAATTCGGGGGTGTTGTTGCGTTCGCTCAAGTGTGCGGCGATGACGCGGCTCATGTTGGCATGTTTGACTTGCGCCAACAAGTTGGCGGCCGCATGGTTTGCCAAATGCCCCCAAGGGCCCGCCACGCGCTGTTTCAGAAAACTGGGGTACGACGACTGCTGCAACAAATCAGGGTCATGGTTGGCCTCTAGCAGCAAGGCGTGGCAGCCTTGCAAAACCGTCACCACATGCGATGACGCGTGGCCTAAATCGGTGACAACACCTAAACATCGGTTGCCATCTGAACACCGCAGTTGCAAGGGCTCGCGTGCATCGTGGGGCACCGTAAATGGCATGGCATGTAAGGCACCCAGTTCAATGGGGCAACTGTCACGCGCCACATTCAGCAAATGTTGATAGGGCAGCCATGTGTCGTTGGCGATGGCCAGCCAAGTGCCTTGACTCATCCACAGTGGCGTGGCGTATCGTTTGACAAAGCTGCGCGCGCAGCCAATGTGGTCGCCGTGTTCGTGGGTGATGAAAATGGCATCGAGCGCGTCAGCGCTTGTGCCTGCCTCGGTCAAACGCGCTTCAAGATCACGCAAGCGCAAGCCGCAATCGATCAGCAATCGGGTGGTGTGCCCACCACTTTGGGATTCAACCAAAGTGGCGTTGCCTGAGCTGCCACTGCCCAAGCTTTTAAAGCGCAGCATGGCGCGGCGTCAGACGAGGGCGCCAATCAGCGCAGATCGTCGGCCATGAGCTTCAGAATGCGCTGTGTGACGGGGCTATTCAAGGTTTTGCCAGCCACGTCTTGAACCGTGACTTCTGACGCGCTGTCTGTCTTACGCACAACAATGCGGTATTTCACAGGGCCAGCATCGGGGGTTGAGCCACTGAACATTTTGCTGAAGAAACCTTTTTCTTCTTTGGTGGCGGTGTCCACGTAGCGCACGAAGTAAACGCCTTGCGCGCGGTCACGGTCTTCTACGGTGAAGCCGGTACGGTCCAGTGCCAAGCCGACGCGGCGCCAAGCGACGTCAAACGAATCGGGAATGCTCAGCAAGGTGGCATCGTCTTTGGTGACCAAAGCTGTTTTGGTCACCACCGGTTCAGCGGGCGCTGTGCTTGCTTTGGCTTGTTCGGCAGAAACGCCGAGCTTGACCATCAAGCGGCTCAAGAATTCAGCTTCCAACTCAGGGTCGCTTGGGCGCGGAACCCAGATGGTGCCCGACTTGGTTTGATCTTTGTATTCTTCAACCATGCCACGGTGTGTCACGAAGATGTCGACGCCTCCGGTGCTGTTGCGTTCAATGCGGGTACGGAACTTGTCACGCTCACCGGATGAATACAAACCATCCAGTACTTTGCCCAGCGAGCGACGGATAAAGTCTTGTGGAATCTTGGCGCGGTTCTCAGCCCATTCGGTTTCAAGTAAACCCAGTTGCTGTTGTTCAATGACGAACTGAAAGCCGTTGTCTTTCCAAAACTCTTGCACGATCGGCCAGACCGCATCTGCAGAGCGGTTGACGACTAACCAGCGTTGTTTGCCATCGCGCTCAATGCGAACGTCATTCACTTGTTTGGCGGCTGTTGCGTCCACAGCCGCGACTGGGCGAACGCCCATGCTGCTGGCCGTCACAGGGCCGCCAGGCACGGTGTAGCGAGTGTCGCGTGTGAGTTGTGTTAAGTCTGGTGGAATGTCCAGCGGTACAACCTTGGTGCCACCTTCGGTTTTGTAGTTGACCTTGTCGCCATCCATCAGGGAGCCACAGCCGCTGAGCAAAGCAAGAGTGGTCAGCGCAACCGCTGTGCGATTAGAAACAATAGAAATTTTCACAGCCAAGGCCTTTTTAACAATCAGATCAAACCAGCAGCGCGCAATGCGCCTTCCACGATGGGGGCGTTGGCAGGGGTGAGTTCCGTCATGGGCAAACGCAGGGTTGGGCCTGCGAGGCCCATGCGGTGCATAGCCCATTTCACGGGAATGGGGTTGGCTTCCACAAACAGGTGTTTGTGAACAGGCATCAACTTGAATTGGATTTCCATGGCGCGCTTGACGTCGCCAGCAATCGCGGCCACGCACAGCTCATGCATCAAACGAGGGGCCACGTTGGCTGTCACGCTGATGTTGCCTTGGCCACCGCACAGCATCAAAGCCACGGCAGTGGGATCATCACCCGAGTAAACAGCAAAGCCTTTAGGCACATCACGAATCAACCACTCGGCGCGCTCGATGTTGCCTGTGGCTTCTTTGATGCCCACGATGCCTGGCACTTGGGTCAAGCGCAGCACGGTGTCGTGCGCCATATCGGCTACTGAGCGGCCGGGGACGTTGTACAAAATCACGGGCAAGTCCACCGCTTCGGCGATGGCTTTGAAGTGCAGGTATTGGCCTTCTTGCGTAGGCTTGTTGTAGTAGGGCACCACTTGAAGTTGGCAATGTGCGCCAACTTTCTTGGCGAACTTGGCCAGCTCAATCGCTTCAGCGGTCGAGTTAGCGCCGCAGCCGGCCATGATGGGCACATGACGCTCGGTGTGTTTGGCGGCCTGCTCCACAGACACGCGGATGATTTCGCAGTGTTCTTCCACGTTGACCGTGGGGGACTCACCGGTGGTCCCCACGACGCCGATGCAATCGGTGCCTTCGGCAATGTGCCAATCAATCAGTCTACGCAGAGCGGAATAGTCGACGCTGCCGTCTGTGTGCATGGGGGTGGTCAATGCCACGATGCTGCCGGTAATGGGTGTCATGTCCGTTGGTTCGGTCAAGGAAAAACGTTCATTCTAGCGAGTGCCAATGACGTTTTTAGTTAGAAATAGCGTAACGAACCGGTGTTGGCGTATCGCTAGTCTCGCGGATGGCGACGATGCGCTGCACAAACCTATCTGGCTGGGCCATAAACCCCTCTTCAAAACCGACCACGCGCAAGCCTTGGCACACGCTCAGAAGCTCGCCAGAGTGCAGCAAAAATTCAGGGCGAGATGGCTTGCCGACGGTTTCGTTGCCAGCGGAGAAGGTTTCGTAGATCAACACACCGTTGGGCGCGAGGCTTGCCAAGATCTGTGGCCACAAAGGGCGCCATAGGTAGTTGGTGACGACCACACCGTCAAATGTTCGGCTAGTCAGTGGCCAAGAGCCGTTCTCGATATCGGCGCACACCGCTTCGCCTAAGGGGCTGACAGCGTCGATGGCTTCTGGGTTGCGGTCCACGCCCACGACCGTGTGGCCCAACGCCGCAAAGTGGCGCATGTGGCGTCCGTGTCCACAGGCAATGTCGAGCACCGTGCTTGGCGCTGTCAACAAATGCGACCAGCGCGTGACCCAAGCAGAGGGGGGCTCTTGCCCATGTAAAAGCGAGCTCATCTCAGAAACATCCCCACACTTGGTTGGCCAAGGTCAACAAAAAATTAGGTTGCAAATACAAAGACAAAACAGCCAGCAGTACAGCCACGCAGACCAAGCCAATCACAGCTTGGCGAAACACATGTTGCAGAGGCGGGCGTTCGGTTGGGCGCATGTCAAGCCTCAAGCGGCTAACGCTTTGGAGTCACGCACGATGGTGTGCTCTTTAACTGGCAAGTTCACCAAAGCCGCAAACACACCCAGCGCAATCGAGATGTACCAAACGATGTCGTAGCTGCCAGTCTTGTCGTAAAGATAGCCACCTAGCCACACGCCCATGAAACTGCCAATTTGGTGGCTGAAGAACACAAAGCCGCCGAGCATCGACAGATGCGCCACGCCAAAAATTTGCGCCACCACCGCATTGGTGGGGGGCACCGTGGACAACCACAACAAGCCCATCACACTTGAGAAGATGTAAACGCTCATCGGCGTGAGCGGCGCCAGCAAAAACAAGACGATGGCGATGGAGCGCGAGAAGTAGATGAACGACAAAATTTTGCGCTTGGCCATGCGCTGGCCCAAGCTGCCAGCGATGTAGGTGCCAAACACGTTGAACAAGCCAATCAGCGCCAATGCAATGCTGGCCACTTCCGGTGACAAACCATGGTCTTTCAAATAGCTGGGCATGTGCACGCCAATGAACACCACTTGAAAGCCGCACACAAAATAGCCAGCCATCAACAGCTGGAAGCTGGGATAACCCATGGCCTCACGCAACGCATGCAGGATGGACTGCTCGCGGTGCGGTGTAGCACCCCCGCCAAAACCAGGTTCGCGCAAACCATAGGCCAGCGGGATGATGAGTAACGTAGCCATAGACAGCCAAACCAAAGCCTCTTGCCAGCCAAAGCTCCCAATCAAGTAACCCTCGGTGGGCACCATCAAAAACTGCCCGAACGAGCCAGCCGCTGCGGCCACGCCCATGGCCCACGAGCGTTTGGCGGCGCTCACGTTGCGCCCAATCACGCCGTAAATCACGGCGTAGGTGGTGCCAGCCTGGGCAATGCCAATCAGCACACCTGCTGTCGCCGTGAATGTCGCGGGTGTGGACGAATACGCCATCCCAACCAAACCCAGCGCGTACAACACCGCGCACGTCACGATGACGCGGAAAGCACCAAAGCGGTCCGCCAACATGCCCGAGAAAATGCCAGAAAACCCCCAGGTCAGATTCTGAATAGCAATCGCCATCGCGAAGTTTTCGCGGGTCCAGTTTTGCGCTTGGGTGATGGGCTGCAACCACAGGCCGAAGCCGTGTCGAACGCCCATGGACATGGTGACGATGGCTGCCCCGCAGGCCAGCACTTGCCACATGGGCAGTGTTTTGTTGGTGTGAGTCATGCGATGACTTTACCCAATGCTGAACAGGTACGCAGTCACAAGGTTTTCAGCTTGCGCTAAATTTTCAAAATCGCCAGTCTGTTGTTTTATACAGTGTGGTGTTTGAATCTGTCTACAATTCCGCCCCATGGCTACAAAGCAAACCACGACACCGCCCCAATATTCGGAAAGCTCGATTCGCGTCCTCAAAGGGCTCGAACCCGTCAAGCAGCGCCCGGGCATGTACACCCGCACCGACAACCCGCTGCACATCCTTCAAGAAGTGCTGGACAACGCGGCTGACGAAGCCTTGGCTGGACACGGCAAGAAAATTGGCGTCACGCTGCACAGCGATGGTTCCGTCAGCATCGACGACGATGGCCGTGGCATTCCGTTTGGCATGCACCCCGAAGAAAAAGCCCCCGTGATCGAACTGGTGTTCACTCGGTTGCATGCGGGCGGCAAGTTTGACAAAGGCTCAGGCGGCGCTTACAGCTTCTCAGGTGGTTTGCACGGCGTGGGTGTGAGCGTCACTAACGCGTTGGCCAAGCGCATGGAAGCCACCTCGTACCGAGAAGGCCAAGTGGCCCGCTTGGTGTTCTCCGGCGGCGATGTGATCGAAAAACTCACTACCCGCAAACAAGAACCGGGCGACCGCAAGCAGGGTACGTCGGTGCGTGTGTGGCCAGACGCCAAATACTTTGAATCCTCGGCCTTGCCGATGAACGAGCTGGTGCATTTGTTGCGCAGCAAAGCCGTGCTCATGCCCGGCGTGAGCGTGACGCTGGTCAACGAAAAAACCAAAGACACCCAAAACTGGCTCTACAAAGGCGGTCTGCGTGACTACTTGATGCAGACCCTGCACGGCGAGCCCGTCATTCCTTTGTTTGAAGGCGAGGGCTTCGCCGACAGCAACCACGACAGTTTCGCCGAAGGCGAGGGCGCAGCGTGGGCCGTAGCCTTCACCGAAGACGGCGCCCCCGTGCGCGAGAGCTATGTCAACTTAATCCCCACCAGCGCGGGCGGCACGCACGACAGCGGCTTGCGAGACGGTTTGTTCACCGCAGTGAAAAGCTTCATCGAGCTGCACGCCCTGCTGCCCAAGGGCGTCAAGCTCATGCCCGAAGACGTTTTTGCGCGGGCCAGCTATGTGTTGAGCGCCAAAGTGCTGGACCCTCAATTTCAAGGCCAAATCAAAGAGCGTCTTAACTCACGCGATGCCGTGCGTTTGGTGTCGAGTTACGTGCGCCCCACCATGGAGCTGTGGCTCAACCAGCACGTTGAGTACGGTAAAAAGCTGGCCGAGCTGGCCATCAAGGCCGCACAAAGCAGACAAAAAGCAGGCCAAAAAGTCGAAAAGCGCAAGGGCTCTGGCGTGGCCGTGTTGCCGGGCAAATTGACCGATTGCGAAAGCAAAGACATCGCGCACAACGAAGTGTTCTTGGTCGAGGGCGACTCTGCGGGCGGTAGCGCCAAGATGGGCCGCAACAAAGAAAACCAAGCCATCTTGCCGCTGCGTGGCAAGGTGCTGAACACCTGGGAAGTGGAGCGCGATCGCTTGTTTGCCAACAACGAAATTCACGACATTTCGGTGGCTGTGGGCGTGGACCCACACGGCCCCAATGATTTGCCCGACATGAGCGGCCTGCGCTACGGCAAGGTGTGCATCTTGTCTGACGCGGACGTGGACGGCTCGCACATCCAAGTGTTGTTGCTCACGCTGTTCTTTCGCCACTTTCCAAAGCTCATCGAAGCCGGTCATGTGTTTGTGGCGCGCCCACCGCTGTTCCGTGTGGACGCACCGGCGCGTGGCAAAAAACCTGCGACCAAGGTGTATGCCTTGGACGAGGGCGAACTCACGTCCATCCTCGACAAGCTGCGTAAAGACGGCGTGGCCGAGGGCAAGTGGAGCATCAGCCGATTCAAAGGCTTGGGCGAGATGAGCGCTGAACAACTGTGGGACACCACCCTCAACCCCGACACCCGTCGCCTCATGCCCGTGCAACTGGGCTTGCTGGACTTTGCAACCACCGAAGGTTTGATCACACAACTCATGGGCAAAGGCGAAGCCGCCGCACGCCGTGAGTTGATGGAACTGCATGGCGATTCGATTGAGATTGACGTATGACCGATTTGTTAACCCCCGAACTGCCCACCGCCGATAGCGACGGCGACATCGCGCTCGGCCACTACGCCCAACGCGCCTACCTTGAATACGCGCTCAGCGTGGTCAAAGGCCGCGCTTTGCCAGATGTTTGCGACGGCCAAAAGCCCGTGCAACGCCGCATTCTGTATTCCATGTCGCGCATGGGCCTCGGCTTTAGCGGTAACTCAGGTGCCAAGCCCGTCAAGTGCGCCCGCGTGGTCGGTGACGTGCTGGGCCGCTACCACCCACACGGTGACAGTGCGGCCTACGAAGCGTTGGTGCGCATGGCACAAGACTTTGCACAACGCTACCCGCTGATTGATGGTCAAGGCAACTTTGGCTCACGCGACGGCGACGGCGCTGCCGCCATGCGATACACCGAAGCCCGCTTGGCCAAAATCACCACGCTGCTGCTGGACGAAATCGACGAAGGCACGGTCGATTTTCAGCCCAACTACGATGGCTCCACCGAAGAGCCCAAGCAGTTGCCAGCGCGTTTGCCCTTTGCCTTGCTCAACGGCGCCAGCGGCATTGCGGTGGGTATGGCCACCGAAATTCCAAGTCACAACCTGCGCGAAGTGGCCGATGCGTGCGTGGCACTCATCAAGACGCCCAAACTCAGCGATGAAGAGCTGTTGCACATCTTGCCCGCGCCCGATTACCCCGGCGGCGGTCAAATCATCAGCAGTGCGTCTGACATTGCAGAGGCTTACCGCACAGGACGCGGCTCGCTCAAAGTGCGTGCCCGCTGGACGATTGAAGAGTTGGCCCGTGGCCAATGGCAGCTGGTGGTCAACGAATTGCCACCCGGCGTGAGCAGCCAACGCGTGTTGGAAGAGATTGAAGAGCTCACCAACCCCAAGGTCAAGACCGGCAAGAAAGCGTTGAGCGCGGACCAAACCCAGCTCAAAGCCACCGTGCTGGCTGTGTTGGACGTCGTTCGCGATGAGTCAAGCAAAGACGCGGCTGTGCGTTTGGTGTTCGAACCCAAAACTCGCACCACCCTGCAGCAAGAACTCATCACCACCTTGCTGGCGCACACGAGCCTAGAAACCTCGTCGTCCATCAACCTCACCATGGTGGGTATTGATGGTCGTCCTGTGCCTAAGTCGCTGCGCGACATGCTGACCGAGTGGATTGAATTCCGCTCCGCCACGGTTCTAAGACGCTCGCAACACCGCTTGAACAAAGTGCTGGACCGCATCCATATCTTGGAAGGTCGCCAGTTGGTGTTGCTCAACATCGACGAGGTGATTGCCATCATCCGTCAGAGCGACGAGCCCAAACAGGCGCTGATGGAACGCTTCAAACTCAGCGAGCGTCAAGCAGAAGACATCTTAGAAATTCGCCTGCGTCAGTTGGCGCGTTTGGAAGCCATCAAGATTGAGCAAGAGCTCAAAGAGTTGCGCGACGAGCAAGCCAAGTTGGAAGACATCGTGGGCAATCCATCGGCGCTGCGGCGCTTGATGGTCAAAGAAATTGAAGCTGACGCCAAGACCTTTGCTGACCCACGTCGCACGCTCATTCAAGAAGAGAAAAAAGCCGTGGCTGAAGTCAAGGTCATTGACGAGCCCGTGACTGTGGTGGTCTCTGAAAAAGGCTGGGTGCGTGCACGCACGGGCCACGGCCACGACGCCAGCGCCTTTGCCTTCAAGTCGGGTGACGGCTTATACGGCACATTTGAATGCCGCACCGTGGATAGCTTCATCGCGTTTGGCTCGAACGGTCGCATCTACTCGGTGCCCGTGTCAGTCTTGCCCGGCGCACGCGGCGATGGCCAGCCTGTGACCACCTTGATTGATTTGGAGTCTGGCACCCAGTTGCTGCACTATGTGGCTGGCCCTGCCGGCGCGACGTACTTGCTGAGTAGCTCGGGCGGTTATGGCTTCATGGCCAACATCGAGCACATGATTTCGCGCAACAAAAGCGGCAAAGCCTTCATCACCTTGGGCGAGGGCGAAACCGTGTGCCGCCCATCACCCGCCAGTGGCGGCTCGGGCGCACAGCCTGTGGCAACCGCCACGCATGTGGCTTGCGCCTCTACCGGTGGCCGCTTCTTGACCTTTGAATTGTCAGAGCTCAAAGCCATGGAAAAGGGCGGTCGCGGCTTGATGCTGATCGACCTAGAAGCCAAAGACACCTTGGCCGGTGCGGCTGCGTACACACGCAGCGTGCGCATCGAAGGCATTGGCCGAGGCGGCAAAGTGCGTGAAGAAACACTAGAAATTCGCAGCTTGAACAACGCCAGAGCGGCACGCGCTAAGAAGGGTAAAGTGGCTGATTTGGGCTTTAAGCCGAATGCGGTGGTGCGGGTGGAATAACGCGTCGCTTGTCATTTTTCCAAATAAAAAGCGGCTCAACGAGCCGCTTTTTTGTGGGTGCCAAGATTTAAGCTTTTGCTTTGGTCTCAGCAGCAGGAGTTGCCGCCGCAGCAGCTGGGTCAGCTTCTTTCTTGGGCGGACTGCAGTCAAAGCACACAAACATGGATGAGCCCAAGATGCGCTTGAACGAACCGTTGTTGCGAGGCTTGTGAACGCCGCACTTGATGCAGCTCATGGTGTCGCCGGTGCGGCCTAGGCCTTCGAATGGTGAACCGCCCTTTTTTGACTTGTAGCGCAAACCATCGTTGGAGATTTCTGTTTTTTCAGGGCGTGACATTCGTTTTAGTTCTCGGGGCAAAGAAGGTATTTTCGCAAATTTATCAACCGTTCTGGCACGCGGCCCTCAAAAACCCCAAAATTCACCTCAAAAAACGCTTAGAAAGCCGTAAAACGCTCGGCCCAATGCGTTTTGAGATGGCTTGGCGGTGTTTTGCAAACAGCACATAGGCCGGTTGCAGCACCGGCATGAGCCAGCGGCGTGACAAAACCCATGCCAAAACGCGCAGATTGGCTAACTTGTAGGCGGTGGCAAACACAGGCACGCCGATCAGCACTTGGCCATCGGCGGTGCGTCCATGAATCTGGGCCATGGCGGCTTCGCACGAGATGTTGTGGCCCTCGGCTTCAAAGCCTGTGTGCGTGATGTCCACAAAGGCCAACTGACCTTGGGTATTACGCGTTTGCAAAAATTCCACTTCGGCTACGCACAATGGGCATTGGCCGTCGTAGTACATCGTGAGTTCAGGCGCGGCGGTGACGTGTGTGTTTGGCATGGTCGCCAAGGCTAGCACGCTCACGAAGAGCAGGGCTTGCCAAAGGGTAATGGGGCAAAATTCAGCGCATGAACCCTGCCTGCTTTGATACATCCAACACCGCCACACAACGCGTGGCCCTCGCGCTAGAGGGTGCAACTAACCCTGCCGCGCAGCATGTGTTCACGCATCTTTATGCGGATGCCGCACTTGCCACGGCGCAGCACTGCGACGCTGAAAGACAAGCAGGCCGAAGCCTAAGCGCAATGCACGGTGTGTGCATCACGCTGAAAGACAACTTCGATGTCGCAGGTGAAACCACCATGGCGGGTAGCGTGGTGTGCATGGGCGAAGCGCCTGCACTGCACGACGCAACCGTGGTGCAACGCTTGCGCGATGCAGGCGCGGTGATGCTGGGTAAAACAAACATGAGCGAGTTTGCGTTTTCGGGCGTGGGTATCAACCCCCACCACGGCACACCGGCTAACCCCGCTGATACAACACACACACGCGTGCCCGGTGGCTCGTCGTCTGGCGCTGCGGTGTCGGTGGCGTTGGGGCTGGCCGAGGTGGGCATTGGCACCGACACAGGCGGCTCTATCCGCATCCCTGCCGCGCTATGTGGCTTGGTAGGCTACAAAAGCACACAAGCGCGCATGCCGCGCACGGGCGTCATGGAACTCTCGCGTACGCTGGACACCGTGGGCAGCATCACCCGTTCGGTGCGTGCGTGTTTGGCGGTGGATGCGGTGATGTCACAGCAACCGTTGCCGACGGAGGCCGTTGACTTGCATGGCTTGCGTTTTGCCGTGCCGCAAACGTTGATGATGGATGATGTCGACGACACCGTCGCCCGTGCCTTTGCGCGCACCTTGAGCCGTATTGCAGACGCAGGCGCGCAGGTGACGGAGATACCTTTCAAAGCGCTGGGCGACATTGCCTCGATCAGCCTGCCCGGAGGCTTTTCTCCTATCGAGAGTTACGCTGCGCACCAGGCACGCATAGAGCGCGGCGCAGACCGCATGGACACCCGCGTGGTTGCCCGCATGATGCTGGGCGAGGGCATTAGCGCGCAAGACTATCTAGCGTTGCATAACCGCCGCCAAGCGTGGATTGAAGCTGCTCACCAAACGCTACAAGGCTTTGACGCCATGCTGTGTCCCACGGTGCCGATGGTGGCCCCGCTGACCGCGCCTTTGCTCAAAGACGATGAAGCGTTCTTTAAGGTCAACCGTTTGTTGCTTCGCAATCCCTCGGCCATCAACTACATGGATGGCTGTTCTTGGAGCTTGCCTTGCCACGAAGCGGGCGAGCTGCCTGTGGGCTTGATGGTGTCGTCCGTCGCTGGGCAAGACCCGCACTTGGCACGCGTGGCATGGGCTTTGGAGAACTTAATGAATTCTTTACACGGTTAGAACACAATGGCCGGATTGAGAGAAAGAGAGCACTTTATGACTTCTAAATTTCGCATGTTCGCTTTAGGTCTGTTGCTGGCTGCTTGCCTTCCAGCCGCGATGGCCCATGGTCCTTATGGTGGTTATCGCGGTGGTTACTACCGTGGCGGGGGTGATTTTTGGTGGGGCCCAGCCTTGGTGGGCGGTGCGATTGTCGGCACGTCTATTTATTTGTCGCGCCCTGTGCAGCCCTCCACCGTGATCATCACCAATCCTCCGGCTGTGGTGATGTCTACCCCTGTACAACCCAGCACGTGGGTCAATGGCCAACAGGTGCCAGCGCCGATTGAGGCGTATTACTGCCGTGATTCAGGTCAGTATTTCCCTGTGGTGCAAACCTGCACCAGCCCTTGGTTGGTGGTGGTCACGCAATGAACAAAGCCTATGTGTGCGTGCTGATTGCAGGCGCGTTGCCCTATGTGTGTGCCATGGTCGCAAAATGGGGATTCCAAAACTTTGACAACAACAACCCGCGTCAATGGTTAGCGCAACAAACGGGTTTTCGTGCGCGTAGCAACGCGGCGCAGGCAAACAGCTTTGAGGCTTTCCCGCTGTTTGCAGCGGGTGTCATCATCGCCACCTTGGCGCAAGTTGATGCAGGGCGGATTGACGTGTACGCCATGGTTTTTGTGGCCGCGCGCGTGGCTTTCATCGTTTGTTATTTGGCAGACAAGGCCACTTTGCGTTCCTTGTGTTGGTTGGTGGGCTTGTTAAGCGTAGTGGGCTTGTTTGCCGCTGCATTGGGTTTGTAAAGCTGTCATCCAACGCGCGGTCTGCTGCGTTGTTGGGTTACCTTTTGAAAAGTGAGTTCACCATGAAACGTATTTCCATCCTCTTAGCGTGTGTCTTGTCTGCCGCGTTGGCTGTGCCAGCACAAGCGCATGGATTTGGACATGGCGGTGGGTTTGGTGGTCATCATGGGGGTTACGGCTACCGTGGCGGGTGGGGTGCCAATTGGGTGGCACCTGTCTTGGGTGCTGCCATTGTGGGCGGCGCCATTTATGCGGCCAGTACACCTGTCTACGTCATGCCGCAGCAAATGGTGGTGCAACAGCAGTACGCGTCACCTAGCCGTGTGGCTTACTTTTGCCCCACAGCTCAGCAGTACTACCCCAACGTGCCAAGTTGCCAAGTGCCTTGGCAGCCCGTGAGCTACTGAAACAAAAAGCCGGGCTAGCCCGGCTTTTTGTTGTGTCTATTTCGCTTACAGCGTGACCACTTCTTTGTTCCCTTGGCGGTTGGAGTAACGCACTTTACCGCCTGTGGTTTCCAGCTCTACGCGTGCGCTGCGGCCACCGTACACATGGTGTTTGAGCCATTCCAGTTCTTGCTTCATTTCAGCGTCGCCGGCCACCACACGACTCCAGCAACGCAGCTCGGCCGACCAACGGTAGTTACGCGCTTTGAGTTTGTCTTTGGTTTCAAACGGTGAGTTGACCGCATACACCTTTTGTTGGGGTTGGTTCAGCGTCACCAGCACGGCGAGCAAAGCGGTTTGTTGGCTTTGCGGCAGCACTTGGTTGAGTAATTCCAACAGCGCCCAGCAATCTGCCTCAGCACGGTGCGCTTCATAAAAGTAGCCTTGGGTGCTGAGCAAATATTCCAGCTTGGCAGAGCCAAAACCTTCTTCGCGCCAATCGATGTCTTTGATGCTGCACGCCCAATTGAGCTGTTCAAACATTGGCCAACGGGCTTCAACGAAGGGGCGGTCAAACGCCGCGTTGTGGGCAATCACCACGTCGGTGTTGTTTAAAAACTCAGCCACGCGTGCGTCGTCAATGCGGTGGCCCTTCACCATCTCGTCGGTGATGTGGTGCACAGCAATCGTGGCAGGGGGAATGGCAAATCCTGGGTCTTCCAGTTCATCAAACACATCGCTCACGCGGTAGACCACGCCCGTGACGGGGTCGAATTCAAAGGCCAGCATGCCCAGCTCAATCACGCGGTCCGTGGCCACGTCAAAGCCTGTGGTCTCGGTGTCAAGCACGATGCCTTTGCTCAGTTTTTGGCCGGGGGCAGGGGTGTTGAACACGCGGCCTGGCACCAGTCGGCGCAGCACGCGGTAGTCTGGATGTTGTTCGAGCTGTTGTGCGAGTTGTTCGATGTTTTGTGTCATAGGGCTAATGTTAAGCGTGGTCGGCCTGAGTGGCATTGCGCTTGGCAATGACGTGCGCAAAAAAAACGCCTAAAACCACCACACCCAAGGCGTCAGCACCCAGCACATAGCTGGAGTTGAAATAGCTGATGAGGGCGGCCAACACCAACACGCCCAAGGATTGACCTAAAAACAAAAAACCCGCAAACATTGCCATGCCTGTGCCACGTGCGGTCGGCACCATTTGCGTGGCTTTGGCTTGCATGGTGTTGTGGAACATGGCAAACCCAAACCCTGCCACAAAGCAAGAGGGCAACGCCATGAACCACCATGGACAAAAAGCGATCACCAAAAACGCAAGGCCAAAGTACAAGCCGCCGTAGCGTGCCAAACCCACTTCGCCAAATCGACGAATCGCAAATTTGGCTGCGGCCATGTACGCCATGCCACCTAAACCAAACAGCGCCGTTGTGCCACCCGCGAGCGTGAGCGAAATGTGGTGCATCTGGTGCAAATGAGAGGCTGTCACCGCCAGCAAGCCAAAGATCATCGCGCCTTCAATCAGCGCCACGGTCAGTAGCGTGCGGACCCAATGGCTTTTGGACACTTGTTTCAATTGCTTGAAAAAGCCTGTCGATGCATGTGCGGAATGCGTGTTGGGCTCTAAATGCTTGAGCTGTTGCATCATCAACACACTGACCGTGCCAAACACCACAGCCATCAGCACAAAGGCCCAACGCCACCCCAAGGTGTCGGTCAACAGGCCGCCAAACAACTGGCCCGCCGTGATCCCCAGCATGGTGCCCAAGCCCACGCGTGCCAAGGTTTCTTGGCGGTGCTCGTAATGCACCACATCGCCCACCCAAGCCAGTGACAGCGGAATGATGGCGGCGGCTGCCAGCGCCGTCGCCACACGGGCTGCCACAAGAAATTGCAAATCTGCACTCAAGGCCGACAACGCGCAGCCCACGCTGCAACCAATGGTGGCCAGCATGACCACGCGGAACTTGCCAAAACGATCGCCCACAGGGCCGTAAAACAACTGCATCAAGCCGTAGGCGATGGCGAAGAACGAAATGACCTTAGAGGCTTCGCTGATGGGCGCCTGAAACACCTGAGACAGTTCGGGCAGCATGGGGTCGCAAATGCGTTGCACCGCCATGCTGGAGAACGTGGCCAGTGACAACAACAAAATCGCCCGACGTGTGGAGGGTGACAGTGCGTGGGAGGAGGAGGGGGTGGGGTGTGAGTGAGACTTCAAAGCAACTCGACTTTACTATGCGGACTCTTGTTGAATTTATTGAATAAGCATCAAAAGTAATAAATGTGACTTTTGACGATTAGCATCGTCGCTATGAAAAAAATGGTCTCGTTGGGTGCTTTGTTGTTAGGTGCGCTGGTCTACATCACGGTGCCGGCTGTGACGGGCTCTCCTTCAGTTGTCAATCCGAGCGCGCACATCGAGGGCGTCAACGCTGAGGTTTTGGGCGTTTACTTCACACCGCCCGCCGGTGCCGCTGATGCCATCGTGCAAGCCGTTGATGCCAGTGAGCACGAAGTATTGGTGCAGGCGTATGGTTTCACGCACAACGCCATCGCCCAAGCGCTGGTGCGCGCCCATCAGCGTGGCGTGAAGGTGCGTGTGCTGCTGGATAAAAAAAGCAAATCTGCCAACCACTTTGTGATCGATGTGTTGACGCAAGACCAAATTGAGGTGCGTCAAGATGGCAAGCATGCCATCGCGCACAACAAGGTGATGGTGATTGACGAGACTGTGGTTATCACGGGCAGCTTCAACTTCACCAACTCAGCGGAGACCCGCAATGCCGAGAACTTCCTCGTTCTGAAATCTACTGAATTGGCGCAAAAGTACAAGCTGCAATGGCTAAACCACTGGGCGCACGGCGTGGAATAAAGGCTTGTCAAGGTAAATTTAGTCTGTCAGCTCTAAAAACCCACAAGTCCAGCGCAAAATGCTTGTCAATGTTGGACTAGTCGATAAAATAGTCGTTATGCTGCACTGCAACATAACTTAAGCCGCTGGCACAAGTTCAGAGCAGTTTCAACATTCTTTTTAATTTTGGAGATTTGACATGACACTGACCCCTGAACAAGTTCTCGCCGCTAACAAAGCCAATTTGGAAACCTTGGTGGGTTTGACCACCAAAGCTTTCTCAGGCGTGGAGCAACTCATCGAGTTGAACTTGGCCGCTGCCAAAAGCACTTTGGCTGACTCACAAAAACAAACCAGTGCGGCTTTGAGCGTGAAAGACGCGCAAGAGTTGTTGGCTTTGCAAGCCAGCTTGTTCCAGCCTTTGGCTGAAAAAGCGGTCGCTTACAACCGTCACTTGCTTGAAATCGCCAATGGCACAAGCTCTGAATTTCAAGGCCACGTGGAATCTAAAGTGGCTGAAGCTCAAAAAGCTTTCCACGCCATGGTGGATAACGTGACTAAAAACGCACCTGCTGGTTCTGAAGCTGCTGTGGCCGCATTCAAAACAGCCGTGTCTGCTGGTAACAACGCTTTGGAATCTGTGCAAAAAGCTGTCAAGCAAGCCACGGATGTTGCTGAAGCCAACTACAAAAATATGGCTTCTACTGCATTGAATGCAGGCAAGCCTGCTGCCAAAAAGCGTTAATTTTTTAGGTTTTACTAAACCTACCCAACGGCTCCTTCGGGAGCCGTTTGTCGTTGGGGCTTCTTGAAAGGGTTCAGGTTCTAATATTGGCTAAGAACAAGAGGAGTGTGCGGTGGACAAAGTTGATGGTGTGGTGATGGGTGCAGGCGTGGTGGGCTTGGCCGTGGCGCGCGCGTTGATTCAAGCGGCACCCGAATCCTCGCGCGAGTGGTTGGTGCTTGAAGCAGCTGACGCGATTGGCACTGGCACCAGTTCGCGCAACAGTGAGGTCATTCACGCGGGCATTTACTACCCGCAAGGCTCACTCAAAGCGCAGCTCTGCGTGCAAGGGCGCGACATGCTCTACGCCTATGCTCAAGAGCGTGGCGTGTCGCACCAACGTTGCGGCAAATTGATTGTGGCCACGCACGCAGACCAGTTGCCCGCACTCGACGCAATTTTGCAAAAATCCCGTGCCAATGGCGTGTCTGATTTGGTGATGCTCAGCGCGCAAGAAGCGTTAGCGATGGAGCCCGCTTTGTCTTGCGTAGCCGCGCTGCATTCACCCAGCACCGGCATCGTGGACAGCCACGGTTTGATGCTGAGCCTGCAAGGCGATTTCGAAAATGCGGGTGGCATCGTGGCTTTAAATTCGCCCGTGGCATCTGCGGTGTGTCGTGACGATGGCATTGTCGTTCGCATGGCCGATGGTTCGGAGCTGTTGGCACACAAGGTGGTGAATGCGGTGGGCCTCACCGCACCTTGGTTGGCTACAAAGTTTGAAGGCTTGGCCGCGCAGCATGTGCCACAGGCGTATTTCGCCAAGGGCAACTATTTCACGCTATCGGGTAAGTCACCGTTCTCTCGTTTGATATACCCCGTGCCTGAAGCCGCTGGTTTGGGCGTGCATTTGACGTTAGACCTTGGCGGCCAAGCCAAGTTTGGCCCCGATGTGCAGTGGGTCGATAGCCCCGAAGATTTGGTGGTGTCGGCCGAACACGAACAAGCGTTTTATCACGAGGTCCGAAAGTATTGGCCGGCCTTGGGTGATGGTGCTTTGCAAGCAGGCTACGCTGGCATTCGCCCAAAAATATCAGGCCCAAGTGATGCCGCGGCTGACTTTTGCATGCAAGGTCCAGCGGTGCATGGCGTCAAGGGCTTGGTCAATTTGTTTGGCATTGAGTCGCCGGGCTTGACCAGTTCACTGGCGATAGGTGATGCGGTGGTGCGCCTGCTCAATTAAGATGCAGCGATGAACAAGCGTTCGTTTCTTGGTCTTTGCCTCACGCCGTTTTTGTTTGCGTGCTCGACGTCTTCACGCAAATATGTGTCGACGGCTCAAACGTCGCAAAGCTACCCCAACAATCCCGCCAAACGCCAAGACATCGTCATGCAAGCCATGGCCATGCTCGACCGCGGCTACACCTACGGCGGAAAAAAAATGCACACGGGGTTTGACTGCTCGGGCTTGGTGAGTTTTGTTTATAAAGAATCAGCAGGTATTGCGCTCAAAGGCACTGCAGCGCAAATGGCCGAGGTTGCCAAACCGATTGAACCCGCGCAAGCCCACCCAGGCGATTTGGTGTTTTTCAACACCCTAGGCGCCTCGTTCTCGCATGTGGGCATCTACATTGGGGATGGCAAATTTGTGCATGCCGCCAATGAGCGAACGGGAGTGAAAACTGAGCGCTTAAACAACACGTATTGGTCCAAGCGCTTTGAGGGCTACCGCACCATCTTTGCTTGATTCATCGAATCACGTTTGCCGAATCAGGCTTGGTCACGAATGGCAAGAGCTGCTTCTTTCACCAGCGCGGGGCCTTTGTAAATCAGACCGGTGTAAATCTGCACCACGTCAGCACCAGCTTTGATTTTGGCCACCGCATCAGCGCCGCTCAAAATACCACCCACGCCGATGATGGGAAAGTTCGGCCCCATGGCTGCTCGCAACTGGCGAATGACGTCATTGCTTTTCTCAAACACGGGCGCGCCTGAGAGACCGCCGGTTTCTTCTGCGTGTGCCATGCCTTTGACTGCATCGCGGGCGATGGTGGTGTTGGTGGCAATCACGCCCCATAAACTTTCTGATGCCGGCGTGCCTTCAGTGACGCAATGGCGCTTCAAAGTGGCCGCAATCACCGCGATTTGGTCACTGTCTAAATCAGGTGCGATTTTGATGAACACGGGCACTTGCTTGTGGTGTTTCTGGGCCAACTCAGCGCGGCGTTTGGCCAGCGTACCGATGAGTGCGTCCAGTGCTTCATCGCTTTGCAGCTCGCGCAGGTTTTTGGTGTTGGGACTAGAGATGTTCACCGTCACGTAGTCGGCGTGCGGGTAAACGCCGTCGAGGCAAATCAGGTAATCGTCGGCTGCATTTTCGATGGGCGTGACGGCGTTCTTGCCAATGTTCAGGCCCAACAGCATGGGCGTGCCAGCAGCTTTCTTTGCTGATTGACTGCGGAACTTTGCCAGCTTCACGTTCGCCAAGAACGCCTCCAAGCCCTCGTTGTTAAAGCCAAGGCGGTTAATGAGCGCGTTGGCTTCGGGCAAGCGGAACATGCGAGGCTTGGGGTTGCCGGGCTGGCCTTTGGGTGTCACTGTGCCCACTTCGACAAAACCAAAACCCATCGCCGCCAAGCCGTCGATGCACTGCGCGTTTTTGTCCAAACCTGCGGCCAAGCCGACACGGTTGGGAAAGTTCAAGCCCGCCAGCGTCAAGGGGTCTTGCACGCGCGTTTGGCCATAGGCCCAAGACAGCGGCGTGTTTTGCGTGCGGGCCAGCATGGCCAGCGTGTGCTCATGGGCTGTCTCCGCATCCATGGCGAACAGAAATGGGCGGGCAAGTGAATAAGGCAACAACGACATGGATAATCTCAAGCTTTGGTCAATACAACCTCGGATTTTCGCCCATGAACACGTCTACAACCGCAGCACCTTTGTCACAAGATGAATTGAAAACTTTGGTGGGCCAAGCCGCTCTGCAATACGTGGTGCCGGGCGAGGTGGTTGGCGTGGGCACGGGCTCTACCGTGAACAAGTTCATCGACGCATTGGCCACCATGAAAGACCAAATCAAAGGTGCGGTGTCCAGCTCGGTCGCCTCGACCGAACGCCTGCAAGCCTTGGGCATCAAAGTGTTTGAAGCCGCAGAGGTGGAAAGCCTGTCGGTATATATCGATGGCGCAGATGAAATTGATCATCAAGGCCATATGGTGAAGGGCGGCGGCGCTGCGCTGACCCGCGAAAAAATTGTGGCCGCGCAATCCAAAATGTTTGTGTGCATTGCTGACGAAAGCAAATTGGTGGATGCGCTGGGTGCGTTCCCGTTGCCCGTGGAAGTCATCCCTATGGCCACCGCGCGCGTCATGCGCCAGTTCGCTGCGATGGGTGGCAACGCCAAGGTGCGTTTGAAAGATGGCCAACCGCTGGTCACCGATAACGGCCAACACATCGTGGATGTGACGGGTTTGAAAATCAGCGACCCCCTGCAGTTTGAAACCGATGTCAGCCAATGGCCGGGCGTGGTGACGGTGGGTGTGTTTGCGCACCAAAAAGCGCAGGTGTGTTTGCTGGGCACCTCCACGGGCGTGAAGACGCTGAAGTTTTGAAAAGCCTAGGCACTTCGTATCGTGCGTTGGTGCTGGGCGCATCGGGCGCACTTGGGAGCGCTTTTGTTGAGGCCTTGCAGTCCGATGCGGCTTGCGCTGACGTGGTGGGCCTGTCTCGCAGCTCGCAGCCTGCGTTTCGCTTAGAGGACGAGGCCAGCATGGCCGCTGCGGCTGGTTCATTGACTGGTCCGTTTCATCTCATCATCGATGCCACGGGCGCACTCACGATCGATGGGCAGGGGCCAGAAAAGCACATGGGCGCGCTCAACGCCACACAACTGGCCCGTGCGTTTGAAGTCAACACCATTGGCCCTGCGTTGTTGCTCAAGCACTTTGTGCCTTTGCTGGCGACCGAACAGCGCAGCATTTACGCCAAACTCTCAGCCCGCGTGGGCAGCATCAGCGACAACCGCAAAGGCGGTTGGTATGGCTACCGTGCCGCCAAAGCTGCGTTGAACATGGTGCTCCAAACTGCTGCCATTGAGGCTGCGCGCAAACGCCCGCAACTCGTGGTCGCTGCCATGCAGCCCGGCACTGTCGCGTCAGACTTGTCAGCACCCTTTGTGCCTGCGCAAGATTGCCTCACGCCAGCGCAATCGGTGGCGGGTTTGCTCAGTACTTTAGATCACTTGCCTGCGCAAGACACTGCGCACTTTGTGGATTACAAGGGCGATGTCATCGCTTGGTGATGTCAGCCAATAAATTTTGAGCAAACAAAAACCCGCCGAAGCGGGTTGTTGCTCAAGCGCCAGAAATTACTTCTTACGCGCCGCAATCGCGGCTTCAGCGGTGTTCACCAAGTCAGCGCCGATGGTGGTTTTCCACTTGTTGTAGACGCCGCGTGTGGCCTTCACAAACTCTTCGCGTTGTGCGGGTGTGAGTTGCGTCACGGTGACGCCCAAAGCTTCGATGCCTTTGATGACGGGCTTGTCAGCTTCAATCAAACCTTTGCGCGCAATCGCAATTTCTTGCTGGCCTGCGTCCAATGCCGCTTGACGCACGATGGCTTGGTCAGCCGGTGTCCAAGAGTTCCAAATCTCTTTGTTCACCACGAACACGAGTGGGTCAGCCATGTAGCCCCATGTGGTGATGTACTTTTGGCCCACGGTGTGCATCTTGAGCAAGTTGAACAAGAACAAGGGGTTCTCTTGCCCGTCCACCGCGCCGCTGGTCAGCGCAGGCTGTGCATCGGCCCAGCTCATTTGTGTGGGGTTGGCCCCCAAGGTGCTGAACATGTCCGAGAAGATGGGCGAGCCCACGATGCGAATCTTCATGCCCTTCAAGTCTTCGGGCAACTTGACCGCGCGCTTGGAGTTGGTGAGTTCGCGGTAGCCGTTCTCGCCCCATGCCAATGGCACCACGCCAGATTTCTCCAGCGTTTTAAAAATGTTTTTCCCCACTTGGCCTTGGGTCAGTGCATCGACGGCGGCGTAGTCGGGCATCAAGAAGGGCAGTGAGAACAAGTTGAGTTCTTTGACTTGGGGCGACCAGTTGATGGTCGAGCCAACAGCCATGTCAATCACGCCTTGGCGCAAGGCGCTGAACTCACGCGTTTGGTCGCCTTGAATCAGTGACACGCCTGGGTACATCTTGATGTTGATGCGGCCTTGGGTGCGCTCTTTCACCATGTCGGCCCACAGCTTGCCAGCCTGACCCCAAGGGGTGGGCACGTTGAGTACCAGCGACATGCGGTACTCCGATTTGTAAGCTTGTTGGGCTGAGGCGGTGCCTGCGAATGTGCCCATCACGGCTGCAGCGGCAACCAAGCTCAAGAGGGTTCTGCGAAGTTTCATGGTCTCTGTCTCCTTGTTAAAACGAACTCGAAATCAACAGGCTGTTTCAATAGCCCATGTAACGCGGCAACCACAAGGCCAACTCGGGCCAAGCGATGACGGCCACCATCACCAAAAACATACCAAACAGCATCCAGCCCACCCACGGCACGGTTTCTTCCATGCGCACGCCGGCGATGCGGCTAGACACCATCAAGTTCACCGCCAGCGGTGGCGTGAACTGACCCAACGCCACCTTGAGCGTGAGGATGACACCAAACCACACGGGGTCCCATTTGTAAAACTGAACGATGGGCCACAGCAGCGGTACAAAGATCAAGAAGATGGACACACCATCGAGGAACATGCCCACGGTGATGAGCATCACAATCAACAGCGCCAACACGCCGTACTCACCCAAGCCTGAGTTGACGATGGCGTTGGTAATAGGGTCGATTACACCAAGGGTGGAGAGCGAGAAGGCGAAGATACCCGCAAGCGACACCACCAACAAAATGATGGCCGACAACTCACCTGACTCTTGCAGGATGGTGAACAAATCTTTCACCTTGATCGTGCGGTGAATCACCATGCCCACGAACAAGCCGTAAAACACGGCGACCACCGCCGCTTCGGTGGGTGTGAACCAACCGGCACGCATGCCACCTAAAATCAAAATCGGTGCAGCCAAGCCCCACGTGGCTTCGCGCAAGCTTTGCCAAAACGCAGGCCGTGGCAAGCTGGCTTCGAGCGCGCCCATTTTGTGTTTGCGTGCCATCCACACCGCAGGCACGATGAGGGCTAAGCCTGCCAACACACCGGGAATCATGCCGGCGGCAAACAACGCAGGCACCGACGCGCCAGGCACCAACACCGAGTAGACGATGAAGGCCACCGACGGAGGAATCAAAATATCAGTCGCCGCCGCAGCGCCCACCACGCTGGCGGAGAACGCAGGTGGATAGCCCGCACGTGTCATGGCAGAAATCATCACAGCACCCACTGCGGCTGCGTTGGCGGGGCCTGAACCAGAAATACCGCCCAAAAACATGGCCACCATGATGGCCACCAAAGGTAGCATGCCAGGACCGCGACCGACGATGGCAACGGCAAAGTTCACCAAACGCAAGGCCACGCCCGAGCGGTCAAAAATAGAACCGACCAACACAAACATCGGAATAGCGAGCAAGGGGTACTTGCCCAAGCCCGCATAAAAGTTTTGCGGCACAGCCAGCAAGCCAAACCATTGGGCGTCTGAGTTCGCCAAGGCAATGCACGCAGCACCGGCCAAACCCAGTGAGGCGCCAATCGGTACGCCTGCCAACATCATGACGATGAAAGCAACAAAGAGAAGCGTGGGGATCATGCGCGACGCCCCCGGCGGATGAAGAGCCCCAAGGCGCGACCCGCAATGGCCACTGACATGATGGGCAGCCAAATGGTGTACCACCACTGTGGAATGCCAATGCCGGGCGAGGTTTCTTCAAAGCGAATGTCGTCCCACACCACGCGCGAGCTCAGCACCGCGATGAGTGCGAATAACACAAACACCATGATGGCGCCAAAGCGAGCGAGGGCACGTTGACGTTCAGGCGAGCCGCTGTCGGCAAAGTATTCGATGCGAATTTGGCGATTTCGTGCGACGGACGCAGAGCCCGCGACCAGCGACAACACGATCATCAAAAACACCGAAAACTCTTCGGTCCACGCAAACGATTGGTCGCTGAAGTAGCGCACCAACACGTTGGCAAATGTGATGAGAGCTAACAAACCCATCGCAATGACGGTGAGCCAATCTTCAATCTTGAGGGGAATAACGGTGACTTCGTCTTGCGCCGCTGGATCGTGAATCTCAATGGGCAAGTGGGTCGGTTCGTGGAGATGGGGCATAAAGTGACAGCGCTATACAAGAAGTAACGCGGGCACTTTAGCATGGTGAAAACATCGCGCATGTCGCAGGCGCGATGTGGAGAATGGCACCGCCTGTTTAGGCGGGCGTCATGCCTTGGTGGCGCAGCAACGCATCCAAGATGGGCTCGCGGCCACGGAAGGCTTTGAACGATTCCATGGCGGGGCGGCTGCCGCCCACTTCCAAAATCGTTTGGCGGTAGCGACGGCCTGTCTCAATGCTGGGTTCGCCATCGGCGCCTGCGGTTTCTTCAAACGCGGCATACGCATCTGCGCTCAACACTTCGGCCCACTTGTAACTGTAGTAACCCGCCGCGTAGCCACCTGCAAAGATGTGGCTGAAGGTGTGCAGCGTACGGGCCCAAGCGGGGCTTTGCAACACCGCCACTTCGGCGCGCACATCACGCAGCACTTGCATGAAGTCTTGGGCTTTGTCACCTTCTGTGTGCAAGCGCATGTCCACCAGTGAGAACTCAATTTGGCGTAGCGTTTGCAAACCGCTTTGGAAGTTTTTGGCGGCCAGCATTTTGTCGAACAGCGCGCGTGGCAAAGGCTCACCCGTGTCAACGTGTGCGGTCATGTGGCGCAGCACGCTCCACTCCCAGCAGAAGTTTTCCATGAATTGGCTGGGTAGCTCGACCGCGTCCCACTCCACGCCGCTGATGCCTGAGACATCGCGCTCGTCCACTTGCGTGAGCATGTGGTGCAGGCCGTGACCGCATTCGTGAAAGAGGGTGATGACATCGTCGTGTGTGAGCAGCGGTGGTTTGCCGCCCACGCCTTCGGCGAAGTTGCACACGAGGTGCGCCACAGGCGTTTGCAGCGTGTGTGTGTCGGGTCGCAACCAGCGGGCGCGCACATCGTCCATCCACGCGCCGCCGCGTTTGCCTGCACGTGCGCCTGGGTCGAGGTAAAACTGACCGACCAATTGGCTGCCGCGTTCGATGCGGTAGAACTCAACGGCGGGGTGCCACACGGGTGCGCAGTCGCGGCGAATGCTGACCTCAAACAAGGTCTCCACGATTTTGAACAAACCGGCCAACACTTTGGGCGCGGGGAAGTAGGGTTTGACTTCTTGCTCGCTGAAGGCGTAGCGGGCTTCTTTGAGTTTCTCGCCGATGTAGGGCCAGTCCCAGGCTTGTGGGTCTTGCAAGTTGAGGTGCTGGGTGGCGAAGGCGCGCATCTCGGCCACGTCTTTTTCTGCGTAGGGTCGAGCGCGATGCGCGAGGTCTCGCAAGAAGCTCATCACCTCGGCGGGCGACTGGGCCATCTTGGCCGCCAACGACACCTCGGCGTAGTTGGCGTAGCCCAAGAGCTGCGCCTCTTCTTGGCGTAGCGCCAAAATTTCTTTGACCCAAGGTGTGTTGTCTTGTTCGGTTTTGCCAGATTGCACCGCTTCAGATTGGTCCGATGCGCGTGTGGCATAAGCGCGGTAAAGCTTTTCGCGCAGGGCCGAGCTGTGGGCGAATTGCATGACGGGCAAATAGCACGGCATTTTTAAATTCAGTTTGTGACCAGCGACGCCGTCTTTCTCTGCTGCTGCGCGGGTGGTTTGCAGCACATCGTCGGGCACACCGGCCAGCTCTTCGGCGGTGACGATGGCCGACCATTGGTCGGTGGCATCCAGCACGTTCTCGCTGAACTTCTGGCTCACCTCGGCTTGGCGCTCTTGGATGGCGGCAAAGCGTTCTTTGGCAGCGCCCACCAGTTCAGCGCCCGACAACACAAAGTTGCGCATAGCCAAGGTGTGGGCGTGTTTTTGTTCAGCGTTCAGGCTGGCCACTGGAATGGCTTTGTACTTGGCGTACAAGCGCTCATCGGCACCAAGGCGTGTGTAGAACTCGGTCACGCGAGGCAGTGCTTCGGTGTAAGCGGCGCGCAGCTCTGGCGTGTCTGCCACCGAATGCAAATGGTTCACAGCGCCCCAAGCGCGGCTGAGTTTTTCGGTGGCCACATCCAGCACCGCCGCAATCGCGCGCCAGTCGGCGGGGAAGTTGGCAGCGGTAACTTTCTCTAGCGCGGCATCGGCATCGGCCAGCAACGGGTCTAGCGCCGAGGCGATGTGTTCGGGATGGATGACATCGAACAGCGGGTGGTCGCTGAAGTCGAGAAGCGGGTTGGGGTGTGCGGTGTTGGATGTCATCGTGCAGTACTCGTTAAGCGTGTTGCTTCTCAGATAAGGCCCGTTGGGCCGATTCCAAGGTGTTGACCAACAGCATGGTGATGGTCATGGGGCCCACGCCGCCAGGCACAGGGGTGATGTAGCTGGCGACTTCTTTCACGCCGTCAAAGTCCACGTCACCGCAAAGCTTACCTTCCTCGTTGCGGTTCATACCCACATCTAGCACCACGGCGCCGGGCTTGACCATGTCGGCGGTCAGTACATTGCGCTTGCCCACGGCTGCCACGATGACATCGGCTTGTAGCGTCATGGCTTTGAGGTCTGGTGTGCCGCTGTGGCAAATTGTCACGGTGGCGTTCTTTTGCAAAAGCATCAACGCCATGGGCTTGCCCACGATGTTGCTTCGGCCAATCACCACGGCGTGTTTGCCCTTCAGGTCGTACCCAATGCTCTCGAGCATCTTCATGCAGCCATAAGGTGTGCAAGGCCAAAAGCCAGGCATACCGGTCATCAAGGCGCCAGCGCTGGCAATGTGAAAGCCGTCCACATCTTTGGCGGGGCTGATGGCTTCGATTACTTTTTGCGCGTCGATGTGGGCAGGCAAGGGCAGTTGCACCAAGATGCCGTGAATTGACGAATCGTTGTTCAACGCTTCCACACGGGCCAGCAAGTCGGCTTCACTCAATGTAGCTTCGTATTTTTCGAGCACCGAGTGCAAGCCAGCGTCTTCACAAGCTTTGACCTTGTTGCGCACATACACCTGACTGGCTGGGTTCTCGCCGACCAACACCACCGCCAAGCCAGGCGTCAGGCCTTGGGCTTTGAGTTTGACGGTGTCAGTCGCTACTTGGGCGCGCAGTTGTTTGGAGAGGGCGTTGCCGTCAATGAGTTGTGCAGTCATGGTCTTGTGTATACAGGGGAGAAGTTGAATTGAAAACGCCCGTGCAATACGGGCGTTAAAGGGGGGCGTTTAAGTGCTTGCCAAATGCGTGAGCGCTTGGAGGTTTTAGACTTTGGCTGCGGTTTGTCCGAGTGCCGTTTTCAGCAAATCGGCCACGGTGTTGGCGTTGAGCTTTTCCATGATGTTGGCGCGGTGTGCTTCCACAGTTTTGATGCTGATGCCCAGGTCGTCGGCAATTTGTTTGTTCAAGCGACCGGCCACGATGCGCTCAAGCACTTGGGCTTCGCGGGTGGTCAGCTTGGCCATCAGTGCGTCGCGGCTGGCGGCTTGTTGGTAGTCAGCAAACGATTCGGTGGCTTGGGCCAGCATGCGTTCGACCAAAGTGACCAACGCGGCTTCATCGAAAGGCTTTTGGATGAAGTCCATCGCGCCTTTTTTCATGGTGTCCACCGCCATGGGCACATCGCCGTGACCGGTGATGAACACGATGGGCAAAGGCGACTTGCGTTCCACCAGTTTGTCTTGCAATTCCAAGCCGGTCATGCCGCCCATGCGGATATCCACGATCAAGCAGGCGACTTCGCGTTGGTCGTAACGGCTGAGGAAGGTTTCGGCGGAGTCAAAGCAGCGAACACGGTAGTCCTTGCCCTCTAACAACCATTGCAATGAATCGCGAACAGCCTCGTCGTCATCGACAACATAGACCGTACCTTTTTTGGGAATCAAGCTCATCAATAAACTCCAACCTAACGGACCGGTATCCAGAAGGAAAAGCGGCAGCCCGTTATTTCCTCCGCATTGTAGAGGTTCTCCGCTTTCATCCGGCCCTGGTGGGATTCGACGATGGAGCGGCACAAATTCAAGCCAATGCCCATCCCTTCCGACTTGGTGGAGAAGAAGGCTTCAAACAAACGCTCCATCACCTCAGGCGGCAAACCGCGGCCTGTGTCGGTGACAGAAAACTCAATGACGGGGTGCCCTTCCTCGCTGCGAGGAAGCACTTTGAGCTCCACGTCCCGCTGGGTCAAGGGGCGTTGGGCCAAGTCAATGGACTCAGCGGCATTGCGCATCAGATTGACCAACACCTGTTCAATCAAGATGGGGTCCACATTGAGGGTGGGCAAGCGCGCTGCGAGCACTTGGTTCAAGCGCACATGGCGACGGCGCATTTCGATCCCAGCCAGCTCCACTGCTTCGCTCACCATGGTGGCCACATCGGATGGGGTGCGGTTGGGCTCGCTGCGTTTCACAAAGCTGCGAATGCGCTGAATGATTTGTCCTGCGCGTTGCGCTTGGTGCGCAGTCTTCTCTAAGGCTTTGAGCAGGTCTTCCTCATTCAAGTTGTTCGCCTTGATACGCGACACCATGCCGCTGCAATAGTTGTTGATGGCGGTCAGCGGTTGGTTCAGTTCATGCGCCACGCTAGAGGCCATTTCACCCATGGTGATGAGGCGGCTGGCCGACTGTGCGCGTTCGGCTTGCACTTGCGCTTGTTCTTCAGCTTGGCGACGCGGTGTGATGTCCGTGGCAATCACCATTTGCGCCAAGCGACCATCCACCCAATTGAGGTAGCGCGAGCGCACCTCGAGCCACTTGTTGAGCTCGGGCACATAAATCTCGGCGTTCTCTGCTTGTGTCTCGGTGATGCCTTGGGTGGGCAATCCCATCAACGCATCGTCTTGGTCTTGCGCGTCATCATCGGACGCCTCAGATTTGGGCAGCGTGCGCGGCTGGCCCGCTTGGGTGACCAAACTCAAATGGCCTTGTGTGGTGGTGGCAAACCACTGGCGATACAGCTTGTTCGCAAATAACAATTCTTTGCTGCCCAATGGCGCCACAGACACGGAGGCATCCAACCCTTCCAGCACGGTGGTGAAGCGGTCGTGTGCGGCTGAGAGTTGCTCGCGTACGCGGTTGGGCTCGGTGATGTCGGTCATCGAGGTCATCCAACCGGTTTGCTGGCCGCGGGCATCAACCAAGGGCGATACATACAAGCGTGCGTCAAACAATTCGCCGCTTTTGCGTTTCACCCGCACTTGAAAACCGGTGGTGGTGGTGTCGCCTTGTAGTTCTTGGGCGAGCTTTTGTTCTAGGGTGGCTCGGTCTTCTTCGGGCCAATACGGGAAGGGCGGGTCACGGCCCACCAGTTCTTCTTCGGTCCAGCCCGTCATTTGACAAAAGGCGGCATTCACATAGGTGATGCGACCTTTGAGGTCCATCGCACGCATGCCGGTAAGGATGGAGTTTTCCATGGCGCGACGAAAGTTAGTCTCAGCCACCAAGGCTTGCTGCGCTTGCACGCGACGACGCGTGTGGCGCCATGTGCCAATCAGCATCCACGCGGTCATGGCGCTGAGCACGGCCACCAACCAAAACACGCCATTGCCAATCAAACCTTGCGAGGTGCGATAGGCCTGCGCATGCAGTGACAAGGCATAGCCCACGGGGGTGATGGGCACTTCATATTCATTGGTTTGAAACAACCAAGGTAAGACCTCGGTGACTTTGGGTCGTGCTTTATTGGCTTGACCTGCGAGCACTTGGTTGTTCACGTCACGCAACGACATGGCGTAGCGGCTGGCAATGTCGCTGGGCACGGCAAATCGCAGCATGCCGTCCATCGTGTATTCGGCCAACAGCACGCCTTCGAATTTGCCGTGGTTGATGATGGGGACGTGCAATTGCAGCTCGGTGAAAGGCGTGGCGTTGAGACGCTTCTCTGTGATGGGCTGCGCGTACACGGGTTGAAGCAAATCACGTGTCAACAAAAACGTGCTTTGTGTTTCGCTCTGCATGAGGGCTTCACCCACGCGATGGGTCATGGCCGAGTTGGTGCTGGCACTTGAATAAGTGGCGCGCACGCGCTGGCGGCCATCCACCCATGTCAAGCTCGCCATTTCAGGGCTTTGACTCAACAGACTTTGGGCTTCGCCAGAGAACGCTTTGTTATCGGTTTCCCTGTTGGCAATCTCGCGCGCCATGCGCATGATTTGTTCTTGCTTTTCGAGCAGGCGTAGGCGAAGGCGTTGTTGTGCGTACTCCACATCGCGTCTCACCACTTCTTGTTCCCGGTCGATTTCTTCGTAGCGTAAGTACCAAAACGCTGTGGTAATGGCCGCCATGAACAACACCACCGCCGCAAGTGGTGCCATGAAGGCGAAGCGGTCTTGACGGTTGGGGGTTTGCTCGCGCCACCATTGGCGCCAGAGTACGGAAAGGGGTTTGAAGAGAGAAGTGAACGATGTTTTTAGCATTGCCTCTGAGTTTATGCGTCCCTTCAAACGAACTTCTGGTGGCCACCTAAATTTCATAATAAGAAATCAATAGTCGCTATTTGAAATTTCAAGAAATTGTGAGAAACTATTTACATTCGAGTGATAACAAGTGCAACACAGAGGAGACAAGCATGTCAGCACAACCGAACGATCTACGTAACGACGTGGACACCCAAGAAACGCGTGAATGGATGGACGCTTTGTCCGCCGTCATCAATGCAGAGGGCCCCGAGCGCGCGCACTTTTTGTTAGAGCAATTGCTCGAACACGCACGCGAGAGCAGCATCGATATGCCGTTCTCCGCCACCACTGGCTACGTGAACACGATCGAACCCGACAAAGAAGCCCACTGTCCCGGCAACATCGAAATTGAAGAGCGTCTGCGCGCGTACATGCGCTGGAACGCGATGGCGATGGTGGTCAAAGCCAACCGTCACCACCCCGAAGACGGTGGCGATCTCGGCGGCCACATTGGTTCATTCGCCTCATTGGCCCACATGTTTGGTGCCGGCTTTAACCACTTTTGGCACGCTGAAAACGAAAACCACGGCGGCGATTGCCTCTACATCCAAGGCCACGTGTCGCCCGGTGTCTATGCCCGTGCTTACCTGGAAGGCCGCTTGACGGAAGAGCAATTGCTCAACTTCCGTCAAGAAGTCGATGGCAAAGGTTTGTCCAGCTACCCACACCCCAAACTCATGCCTGAGTTCTGGCAGTTCCCAACCGTGTCGATGGGCTTGGGCCCATTGATGGCCATCTACCAAGCGCGCTTCTTGAAGTACTTGCACGCACGCGGCATTGCTAACACCGAAAACCGCAAGGTCTGGGTGTTCTGTGGTGACGGTGAGATGGACGAAGTTGAATCCTTGGGCGCCATCGGTTTGGCTGCGCGTGAAAAACTCGACAACTTGATCTTCGTGGTCAACTGCAACTTGCAACGCTTGGACGGCCCTGTGCGCGGTAACGGCAAGATCGTGCAAGAACTCGAAGGCGAATTCCGTGGCGCAGGCTGGAACGTCATCAAGCTCTTGTGGGGCAACGATTGGGACAAGCTTTTGGCCCGTGACAAAGACGGCGCCTTGCGCAAGATCATGATGGACACCTTGGACGGCGACTACCAAGCCTTCAAAGCCAACGACGGCGCATACGTGCGCAAGCATTTCTTTGGTCGTGATCCACGCACCCTCGAGATGGTGTCGCACATGAGCGACGACGAAATTTGGAACCTGAAGCGTGGCGGACACGACCCACAAAAGGTCTACGCGGCTTACGACGCTGCAGTCAAACACAAGGACCAACCCACTGTGTTGCTGATCAAGACCGTCAAAGGTTTTGGCATGGGCAAAGCCGGTGAAGGCAAGAACAACGTCCACCAAACCAAGAAGTTGACCGACGACGACATCCGTTACATGCGCGATCGTTTCAACATTCCAGTGCCAGACAGCGAGTTGGCCAACGTGCCGTTCTACAAGCCTGCCGACGACACGCCTGAAATGCAATACCTGCACGAGCGCCGCAAGGCCTTGGGCGGCTACTTGCCACACCGCCGCACGAAAGCTGAAGAAAGCTTCACCGTGCCTTCGTTGGACATCTTCAAATCGGTGATGGAGCCCACTGCCGAAGGCCGTGAAATCTCGACCACCCAAGCCTATGTGCGCTTCCTCACGCAGCTCTTGCGTGACCAAGCCTTGGGCCCACGCGTGGTGCCTATCTTGGTGGACGAAGCCCGTACCTTTGGTATGGAGGGTTTGTTCCGTCAAATCGGTATTTACAACCCCGCTGGTCAGCAATACACACCGGTCGATAAAGACCAAGTGATGTATTACAAAGAAGACAAAGCCGGTCAAATCTTGCAAGAAGGTATCAACGAAGCTGGCGGTATGTCGAGCTGGATTGCGGCGGCTACCAGCTACTCGACCAGCAACCGCATCATGGTGCCGTTCTACGTGTACTACTCGATGTTTGGTTTCCAGCGTATTGGTGACTTGGCATGGGCCGCTGGTGACATGCAAGCACGCGGATTCTTGTTGGGCGGCACCTCAGGCCTTACCACCTTGAACGGTGAAGGCTTGCAGCACGAAGATGGTCACAGCCACATCATGGCCAACACCATCCCGAACTGCGTGTCCTATGACCCCACCTTCGCACACGAAGTCGGCGTCATCCTGCACCACGGTTTGAAGCGCATGGTCGAGAAGCAAGACAACGTCTTCTACTACATCACTTTGTTGAACGAAAACTACGCGATGCCTGGCCTCAAAGCCGGTACCGAAGCGCAAATCATCAAAGGCATGTACTTGCTGCAACAAGGTGAGGGCGACAAGAAGTCACCTCGCGTGAACTTGTTGGGTTCAGGCACCATCCTGCGCGAATCTGTCGCTGCACGCGACTTGCTCGCTGCCGATTGGGGCATTGCTGCCAACGTGTGGAGCTGCCCAAGCTTCAACGAGCTCACACGCGACGGCCAAGACGCTGAGCGTTACAACTTGTTGCACCCCACCGACGCACAGAAAGTGCCGTTTGTCACGGCGCAGTTGGACCCCTACACCGGCCCCGTGGTTGCATCTACCGACTACATGAAAGCCTATGCCGAACAGATTCGTCCGTTCATCCCCAAAGGTCGCACCTACAAAGTGTTAGGCACCGACGGTTTCGGTCGCTCAGACTTCCGCAGCAAGCTGCGTGAGCACTTTGAAGTCAACCGCCACTACATCGTGTTGGCCGCCCTCAAAGCCCTCAGCGAAGAAGGCACCGTGCCCGTTGCCAAAGTGGCTGAAGCCATCAAAAAGTACGGCATCAAAGTCGACAAGATCAACCCGCTGTACGCCTAATAATTCGGGAGACACAACATGGCATTGGTAGAAGTAAAAGTCCCGGACATCGGGGATTTCGACGAAGTCGCAGTCATTGAGCTGCTGGTCAAAGTGGGCGACACCGTGAAAGCGGAACAGTCCCTCATCACCGTCGAATCAGACAAAGCCTCAATGGAAATTCCATCGAGCACAGCGGGCGTGGTCAAAGAGCTGCGCGTGAAGCTGGGCGACAAGGTCAAAGAAGGCTCCGTGGTGTTGGTGGTGGAAGCCGCTGGTGCACCCGCAGTCACTGCGGCCTCAAATGCATCAGCTCCGGCCGCTTCGGCTGCCGCCGCACCTGCACCTGCTGCAGTGGCCGCAGCCCCCGCGGTCGCAGCTGCTCCCGTGGCCGCATCAGGCCTGATTGACATTCATGTGCCAGATATCGGCGACTTCAAAAACGTGGCCGTCATTGAAGTGTTTGTGAAGCCCGGCGACACCATCAAGGTGGAGCAATCGCTGATCACCGTTGAGTCCGACAAAGCGTCGATGGAAATTCCATCCTCACACGCGGGCGTGCTCAAAGAGCTGAAAGTCAAAGTGGGCGACACGGTCAACATCGGTGACTTGTTGGCCATCTTGGAAGGCGCAGTTTCTGTTGTTGCCGCACCCGTGGCTGCCGCTGCTTCAGTGGCTGCAGTGGTTGCACCTGCCGCTGTCGCTGCAACGACCGCCGTTGCTTCAGCCGTGGCTGCTGTGGCAGCACCAGCGCATGCGCCTGGCGCATCCACATTGGGCTTGCCCCATGCGTCCCCCTCTGTGCGCAAGTTTGCTCGCGAACTCGGGGTGCCGTTAGAAGAGCTCAAGGGCAGCGGTCTCAAAGGCCGTATCACCCAAGACGACGTGCAAACCTTCACCAAGTCCGTCATGTCGGGCGCGACACAAACCAAGGCGCAAGCAGCCAAAGCGCCCGCTGGTTCGGGCGGCGATGGTGCAGGCTTGGGTCTCATCCCATGGCCGAAGGTCGACTTCGCCAAGTTCGGTCCCATCGAGCGCAAAGAAATGGGCCGCATCAAGAAGATCAGCGGCGCGAATTTGTTGCGCAATGCTGTTCTGATTCCGGCGGTCACCAACCATGACGACTGCGACATCACCGACCTCGAAGCCTTCCGCGTCTCGACCAACAAAGAGAACGAAAAGTCGGGCGTCAAAGTCACCATGCTGGCGTTTTTGATCAAGGCTTGTGTGGCCGCGCTCAAGAAGTACCCCGAGTTCAACAGCTCGCTCGACGGCGATGCATTGGTCTACAAAAACTACTGGCACATTGGCTTTGCCGCTGATACACCCAACGGTTTGATGGTGCCAGTCATCCGCGACTGCGACAAAAAAGGCGTCTTGCAAATCAGCGCCGAAATGTCAGAGCTGGCCAAGAAAGCCCGCGACGGCAAACTCGGCCCCGCTGAAATGACTGGCGCAACCTTCACCATCTCTAGCCTCGGCGGCATTGGTGGCAAGTACTTCACGCCCATCATCAACGCGCCTGAAGTGGCCATTCTCGGCGTGTGCAAGAGCACCATGGAACCTGTGTGGAACGGCAAAGAATTTGTGCCACGTTTGATGTTGCCTTTGAGCTTGACGTGGGACCACCGCGTCATCGACGGCGCAGCAGCGGCACGCTTCAATGCGTACCTCGGTCAAATCCTCGGCGACTTCCGTCGCGTACTTCTCTAAGGATTTGATATGGCACTGATTGATATCCAAGTACCAGACATCGGCGACTTCGACGAAGTAGCCGTGATCGAGTTGCTGGTCAAAGTGGGCGACACCGTCAAAGCTGAGCAATCGCTCATCACCGTCGAGTCCGACAAAGCGTCCATGGAAATTCCATCCTCACACGCGGGCGTGGTGAAAGAGTTGAAGATCAAGCTGGGCGACAAAGTCAAACAAGGCTCGGTGGTGTTGGTGTTGGATGCAGAGGGTGTGGCTTCCGCACCTGCAGCATCAGCCCCCGCAGCGGCTCCAGCTGCAGCAGCACCCGCCGCCCCCGTGGCCGTAGCCCCTGCACCCACAGCCTCATCGTTTGGCGGCTCTGCCGACATCGAGTGCGATGTGCTCGTGTTGGGTGGTGGCCCCGGCGGTTACTCAGCAGCGTTCCGCGCGGCTGACCTCGGCTTGAACGTCGTCATCGTTGAACGCTACGCCACCTTGGGCGGCGTGTGTTTGAACGTGGGTTGTATTCCATCCAAAGCCCTGTTGCACGTGGCAGCAGTGATGGACGAAGTCAGCCACATGGCTGACCTCGGCGTGGACTTTGGCGCACCCGTCGTCAACATCGACAAGCTGCGCGGCCACAAAGAAAAAGTCATCGGCAAACTCACTGGCGGCTTGGCTGCGATGGCCAAGATGCGCAAGGTCACCACCGTGCGCGGCTTGGGGCAATTCGTGGGTGCCAACCACCTCGAAGTGTCTGAGACCACCGGCACGGCGCAAGAGCAAAACGGCAGCAAAAAAGTGATCGCGTTCAAACGCGCCATCATCGCTGCAGGCTCGCAAGCCGTGCGTTTGCCTTTCATGCCGAATGACCCACGCGTGGTCGACAGCACCGGCGCTTTGGAACTCAAAGAAGTGCCCAAGCGCATGCTGATTCTCGGCGGCGGCATCATCGGCTTAGAGATGGGCACCGTTTACAGCACGCTGGGCGCACGCCTGGACGTGGTGGAAATGATGGACGGCCTCATGCAAGGCGCGGACCGCGACTTGGTCAAAGTCTGGCAAAAAATGAATGCCAAGCGCTTTGACAACATCATGCTCAAGACCAAGACCGTGTCCGCACGCGCCTTGCCCGAAGGCATCGAAGTCACGTTTGCACCCGCAGAAGAGGGTGGCACAGCCCCCGCGCCGCAGGTGTACGACCTCGTGTTGCAAGCCGTGGGCCGCACACCCAACGGTAAAAAACTCGCCGCTGAAAAAGCTGGCGTGGCAGTGACCGACCGTGGCTTCATCAACGTTGACATTCAAATGCGCACCAACGTGCCGCACATCTTCGCCATTGGTGACATCGTGGGCCAGCCCATGTTGGCGCACAAAGCGGTGCACGAAGCACACGTAGCGGCCGAAGTCATTGCGGGCGAACTGCAAGGCAACAAAGAGCTGGCAGCCGCTGCGTTTAACGCACGCGTCATCCCAAGCGTGGCCTACACCGACCCCGAAGTGGCATGGGTGGGCTTGACCGAAGACCAAGCCAAAGCGCAAGGCATCAAGGTGAAAAAGGGCTTATTCCCTTGGACCGCCTCGGGCCGCGCCATTGCCAACGGCCGCGACGAAGGCGTGACCAAACTGCTGTTTGACGATTCACCCGAGGCTCACGGCCACGGCAAAATCCTCGGCGGCGGCATGGTGGGTACGCACGCGGGCGACATGATTGGCGAGATCGCTCTGGCGATTGAGATGGGCGCAGACGCTGTGGACATCGGCAAAACCATCCACCCACACCCCACGCTGGGCGAAAGCATCGGCATGGCGGCAGAAGTGGCACACGGTAGCTGCACGGACTTGCCGCCTAGCAAGAAGTAAACGCTTCGCGCTTTAAACAAAGAAGCCGCCAACCTGAAAGGGTTGGCGGCTTTTTTCGCAAATGGGACGAACCGTTGCACGATCGCATTGGGACAAATTGTCACCAAGTAGTCATGTCCACCGCGGCAGGCAGAGCAAGAAAAACACTGGCAGTCATCCTGCCTGAGATGAGCACGCTTAATCCGCAATGGTTCATCAAAAAACTATCGTAATTCAGAAAATCACTGCCTTTGTTGAGAAATTCAAAGGCTTGGGCTGGCAGTTCTGAGTTTGCTAATCACCGCATCTCAATGCGCCCCAAGGTAACACCCCTCAGCCCGCTCCCCATCCGCTTCATCACCTTCTTCGCTGCATAGCGCGGCAATCAAGGCAAGGTCTGCCACTTGGCCGGGTAGCAGCAGCTCTTCATTGGTCCAGCGCTTGACCAAGTGGCCGTTAGCCACGCCGCCGGTGTGTGGGGCTTGGTAGGCGCGGCGGTGCTGCATGGTTAGCCGGCTGTTGGCGTTGGCGATGAAGCGGCTCTCGCCCAAGGCCCAAGGTTCAAAGTAGGCATTGGCCGCCGCATCCACTTGGCGAAAGTAGCTGCGTGCGCCTTCGGCGTTGAGCTTTTTGCGCACGGTGCGCGTGATGAGACCTTGCAAGTGGTCGAGCGCGGCATAGTCCATCTGGCTGATGGTGGCGAGGCTCATGTCTTGCCCAGCTAGCGCAGGCGTGGCGGCCAACTCGGCGGGCAGCATTTGCACCATGGCTTTCACCACATCGTGATGGGGCGCTACAGCGGTGGCCACGCCGCGTGTTTGCGGCTGAATGGGGCAGCGAATTTCTACAAAGCGCGGCTTGACGGGGCCAGTGCAGCCGTCGTGGTGGTAGTACTCGCCTTGGCTCAGCCGCCCTTTGCTAGAGCGCCCGCGCACATCGCGGTAGGTGGGGTGTTGGGTGTGCACATTCAGGCACACCACCAAGCCCGTGGCATCCACCAATTGGTAGAAGGCCTCGCGCCATTCGGGCAAGAGGAGTTTGTCGTGCAGGTAGTCGCTGGGCTCGTCGTCCTCTTGACCCACTTCGCCTTCAATCACCAACACGAACGGGCGTGGCCTGCGCACGTGCCATTGGCCGTTGGCCAAGTTCAGCACCGAGGGGGTGGTTTCAGAGTGTGTGCC
The DNA here is from genome assembly GCA_947374535.1 of Comamonadaceae bacterium. The sequence continues at coordinate 43,847 of CANCCJ010000003.1, forward strand.
AGCGCTGTGGCCCGTGGTGTCGGACATGATGAAAAATGGGTTGAAGTCGGGCTCGAACAGCGAGCTTTTAAATCTCACCAATTTTAGGGCTTCACTGTGGCGGCTTGGTGCGCCATCACGCCGCAGAGAAATCTACGGCATCACGAAGCGCTGCTTTTCTGAAGCCAGCTCAACGCTTGTTCGTCATCTGCATACTGGAAATGTTTGATCTCCGCATGGATGAAGTGACCGACGATTGCTTTCGCAGCATCTGCAATGGCCGCATCCGTGACGAGCGCAATTTTTTCAACAAACCGATGGTGGCCACGCACAAACCGCATGTGTGCCATGAACCCTGAAAAGTCATGCCAGCCTGGAAAGAATTTGGTGTGAATCAGCACGCCTTTTAACTTGGCGTGTGTTGATAAGTAATCGTCTACGTCATGGCTGATGGCCAAGAAGTCTGCTGCTTCCAATGGATGATTGGGCTCTAAAACCAAAATTCCTTCTGGGCCTAATATTTTGAAATTCATCATATGGACTCCTATATGCGCTCCTATGACGAAGCGCTTCAGCTGATTTTGAGCAGTGTTAGATCAACGATAGCCAAGGTTCGCAAAGTAGAACCGTCTGTGCCGTACGTATTTCGCACTGAGACGACAAATGTCAAAGAAGGTGCAAGTTTTTTAAGTATTGCAAAGCAAATTCATATTTTGTCAAAGCCCCAGCGCTTCCCAAACCCGATAAGCCGCATACGCATCATTGGCCGCGTACACCAGCTGCGATTCGTTCAAGTGGAGGTTCGCCCAGTTGCTGGTGGCGGCTTTTTTTGACTTTTGAAACCGCTGGTTAAACAGCACCGCCACAGCGCCTTTGACGCCCATGTCTTTGCGGTAACCCTGAGCCCGAAAGACGGCGTTGAGCTCCAAGATGCCCGCAGGCTCCACGCCAAATTTTTGAATGATGCGTTTGCGGTCATCGCCCAGACCAAAGCCTGCTTTGGCAATGCCCGTGCGCGCCAGCAAGTCGGCTGCCACTGCGCGGCATTCGGGTTCGTGCAGCTGAAATACCCAAGCGCGCTCGCTGGTGGAGAGTTGCAATACATGCGGCCCGTCAGATTGTTCGCCAACCTTAAACGTTGGTTTTGACTCCGTATCAAACCCCCATGCGCGTGCAGCCACCAGCGCGTCATGTGCGAGGCAGGCTTGCTTCGCTGTGTTGACGAGGGTGATGCGCTCTAGCCCCAAGCGCTCAAACGGCGGGAGCAGGGCGATGGCTTCTTTGTCGGGGGTGTCGCGGCGCTGTGGCGCGTGTGCTGGCTCGTTCACTTGCGTGGCTTTTTCTTAGGCTTGTTTTTTTCAATCGCCTCTTTGCGTACAGCGCGCTCGGCATCGGCTTTTTTACCCTCAGTCAGCCAAGCCGCAAATTGCTCGGGCGTTTCGAGCGTGACCCGGCCCAGTGCGGCGGTGCGGAAATCGTGAATCACGATGTGCGCTGCTTTGGTGGTGTTGATGCGCCCACCGCTTTGCACAGCGCCGCGTTTGCGACCAATGGCTTGCAGCATTTCTTCGTCGGTGTGGCTAGCCACATCGTCGATGTTGTAGCGCTGGTGCAGCACGTCGGGGTAGTGGGGAATGAGGTAGTTGAGCAGCTCCAGCGCCACCGTTTCTTCGTCAAACGCATTCACGCCAATGGCGCCGCTGGCGGCTAAGTTAAAGCCGCTTTGCTCGACGATGATGCGCGGCCACAGTACGCCGGGTGTGTCGTACAAATAAAAGTCATCGGCCAAGGCGATGCGCTGCTCGATCTTGGTTACACCCGCTTCGTCGCCAGTTTTGGTGGCGCGTTTGCCTTTGAGGGTGTTGATGAGGGTGGACTTGCCCACGTTGGGAATGCCGCAAATCAACACGCGCATGGGCTTGACCATGCCGCCCCGGTTGGGGGCGAGTTGTTGGCAGGCCTCAATCAGCGCTTTGGCAGGTGACGTCATGCTGGTGTCAAGCCCAATGGCGCGCACGCCGGGCATGGCGTTGTAGTGGGCCAACCAAATGGCGGTGCGAGCGGGGTCGGCCAAGTCTTGTTTGCTCAGCACCTTTAGCGCGGGTTTGCCTTGAATGAGTTCGGCCAACATGGGGTTGGCGCTTGAGCCGGGCAAGCGGGCGTCGAGCATTTCGATGACGACGTCAATCTCTTTGATGCGCTCCCCAATCGCCTTGCGCGTGAGGTGCATGTGTCCGGGGAACCATTGAATCGCCATAAAGAGTCGCTTGCTGACCGAAGTGTGAAAGGGTGTGATTGTCGGTCACGAAGGGGTTGCAAGCCCACGCAGCTGCAGATGCACCGCATCGCCCAAATCCACAGGCTGTTGGTGTTTGGCTTTGAGGTAGTGCTCGGTGTACACGTCAAAGTAGGCGTTCAAAGCGGCTGCAGCTTGGGTGTCGCCAGCCAAGTCTAGGCACATGGCGCCGACTTCGGCGGTGCAAAAGTGTGCCTCGCTCTGGGCGCGGCGCAGTTGGTAGCGGGATAGTTGGTCGGGGTGCAGACTGAGCACGGGGAAGGGCTGCAGGTAGGGGCTTTTGCGAAACATCTTGCGTGCTTCGTCCCAAGTGCCGTCGAGCAGGATGAATAAGGGGCGCTTGGACGTGTGATGCGCCAACTGATGCACCACGCGCTCAGCATCGGCAAATTCGCTGGGAAACACCACATAGGGCTGCCATTGCGGGTCGGCCAGCAGCGCCAGCAAAGCGGGGGCCACTTCAGTGCGCGCCCAACCAAAGGCGAAGGTGTCGGCCACCACATCGGCAATGAGCCAACCGGTGTTGCTGGGTTTGAGCGGTTCGATGTCGGCCATCAACAGGCACACAGCCGAGTGCGTGGGCACGACAGGGCGCAAGGCGCAAATGCAGTGGCTGGGTACCAAGCGGCAGCCCGCGCAACGCTCGCCTTTGGGGCCACCGCGGGCTAGAAAAGGTTTCACGCTGCGGGCGAGGCGGGCAGCGCGCAGGCGAGCAACGGCGTGGGGCAGGTAGACGGACAAGGCGAAGTTGACGAAGAGATGAAGGCTCTAGCCGCGTGTGTTTGCGATGCGCTGTGACTTATTCAGCCACATGGCACTCGCGGCGCAGCAGCGCCAGCGCATCGTGCAGCTTGTAGTCGTGATCGCTGGCCAGTGTGGCTTGTGCTTCGTCGATGAACGACGCCCACATGTCAAGGTAGCCTTGCTGGTGTTCAACAGGCGCGTTGGCCGTGATGAATGCCGCAGCCAATTCGGGCTGCATGCCTGATTTGCGAATTTTGCGAATCAGCGTGGTCGCCGATTTCTCGCTCAGCAGCGTTTTGCCCGTGCTGCCTGCGGCGATGCACAAGAACAACGTGAGCAAGGAGCCGTCATCGCTGTGACCGCCTGTGGCCTTGGCCCAAGCGGCGGAGGTTTGGCGGTCAAAGTGGTCGACCTCGGCCAAGCCGTCTTCCACCCAAAAGTAGCGACCTACAAAGGCGGGCGTTTGGTTGAACAACTTTTGCGGTGTGAGCTTGACATCCAAGATCTTGGGCAAGTCGGCTTCGACGCTTTGACGAATCACCTCGACGGCGGCTTTGAACTCGGCAGGCAAGTTTTTGGGCAGCACGAGTTGGATGGTTTTGGTCGCGCTGGGTTTGCGCAGTGTGGTGATGATTTTTTGAAACGCCACCCAATCGGGCATGTCGGTGTGTTTGGTAGCCGCAGCCAACAGCGCGGTGCGAATCACCGCTTCGGCATCGCAGCCTGCTTCTTCTAAATCATCGGCGTGCAGGCCCAGTTGGTCGGCCATCCAAATGGCGGCGTCGATGATGTGGGCGACTTGTTGGCGTTTGCCGAGTTCGGCTTGGTAGTCGGCCAAATTGCACAGCGACCATTTGGCTAATTGCGCAATGTGCTTGTCGCTGAAACCGCCATGCTCGTTCATGCCAAAGTGCGTGTTTTGCGGCATGACGATCAGGGCCTTGAGCATGTCAGACGCTGCCTTGGAGCGCGACATGAACGAGTGCTCGCGCAGCGCTTCGGCGGCTTTGCGCAAATCACCGCTGCTTTGAATTTCAAGCGTCAGACTGACCATGTTGACGATGCGGTCCTTGGCTTTTTCTAACTCGGGTCGCAAAAACTCGCTGCCAAAGTAACGCGCAATTTGCACCATGCCTTTGGGTGCATCGTTTTGGATGGCCTCGAGTTTGGCGCTGTCCAGCACGCCGTGTTGCACGCCATAGGCCAATGCCTTTTCAAAGAAAGGGCGGTCATCAAAAAGGGCAACGGTTTGCGTCATGTGGGCCAGCGAGCTTAGATGGCAGATTCTTCGTCCGAGTCGCGGGCGACGGGGGTGGCTTTGCCACGGTCGGTGGCGCTGGTTTCCACGCGGTCGTCGTTTTCTTCGTCGTCCTCTTCGGACAAACCAGCATCATGTGCGCGGGCTTTCGCGCGCAAGACCAACAGCATTTCGATAAAGAGATCGGGAATTTTGTGCCGCAGTATCCAAGCGAGTTGCATCCAATCTTGGTCGGCCACTTCGTCTTCTTCCACGCGTGGCTTTACATAGGCAGAGCCGAGCAGGGCGCTTTCAGACAGCATGTCGCCGTCGTCTTCCATGGTGTCAAAGGTGCCGGTGCGGGCGAAGGCTTCGATGCGGCTCCACTTTTCGCTGAAGTAGTCGGCCAGCGCTTCAGCGCCGCCTTCTAAATCGCCAATCGCGGTGAGGAACTCCACCGTGTCGGCGTCTTCTCGAAAGATGATCGAGTTCATCATGCCGCGCAGGTGGGTGCGGGTCAGGTCTTTGTATTGTTTTTCAATCACCACGGCGCGGGCAAATTGCTCGGGTGTGACCAGCAGGTTGATGACCGATTCTTTGGATGTGTCGTATTCACGGATGACGGCCAAGATGTCTTTGGGCGGCAACTGGTCCAGCACCACCATCAAGGCTTGGTCGCCCTCGGCATCGGCCAGCTCGACCAACGCCGCTTCCGCGCCCGTGATGTCGCCAGCGGCGATCAAGCTTTGTGTTTTGGCAATCAGGGTGAGTGCGTTGGTTTTGTCGGTCATGTGTGTCGTCTTTATTCTTTGCTGTCGAAGCCTTGTTCGACCATCCATGCGTTGCCGGCTTCTTCGCGTTCGCGGGCTTCACGTTCTTCGTCTTGTTCGGGCTGGTCGCCGCGTTCCACGTTTTCCAAGTCTTCGTCTGCATCGGCATCGCTTGACTTGGTGGCACTGCGCATCGGCGTGCCGTGCATATATTCAAGTGCGGCAGCCACGCTCATGAACCATGCGCCCACGGGCTCGGCCAAAATTTTGTCAACCATCGGTTGCGCCCAAGTGGCGATGCGCACGCCTTCAGACAACGCATCCCAGCTCAGCAAATCATCGGCGTCCAGCGTGAGGAAGTGGTCCATCAACTCGGGCTCTGTGAACTCAAACGCTTGGTGCAACACCACCGCCACCATTTCGGGGTTGAGGTCGAGCATTTGCAACAAAAAGTCCAACTCTTTGCGTTTTTCAGCCAAACGTTTGTCGAGGATGTATTGGCCTTCGGAGTCGGAATTAAGGTCGTCCAACTCGGCTTGGTAGGCCGAACGCAGCTCTTGGAAAAATGGGGAAATGCTCATGGTGTGTTTGATATCCGGTTCAGCACGTGCTGAAAGTAGGTTCGCCAAATGTCGCGCGCGGTTTGCGCTGGATCGTCTAACAAATTTCTGCGGCGGTTGTCATCGTAGGCTTGTCGTTTCGCGTCGTCTGACAGCACATCGTAGGCTTCTTGCACTTCACGAAAACGCGCTGCCGCGTCTTCGGCGGTGTTGCGGTCGGGGTGAAACTGCGAGGCTTTTTGGCGAAACGCGCGTTTGATGTCCGCCAGCGTGGCATCGCTTTTGAGCCCGAGAGCGGAATAGTGTTCAGACACGGACGAACCTTAAATTACAGCGCTTGCTTGAGGCGAATTTCTTCCACCTTGACGGGGCCCATGGGCACCGTCTTGGCGCTAGACATTTCGCGCTTGAAGCCAGCCAGTTCGAAAAAGCGCATGGCGCGGTCATTGGCAATAGGCACCCAGATGGACACATGGGTGCAGCCTTCTTCTTGCAGGCCTTCGCGGGCGGCGTCCCACAAAGCCAAGCCTACGCCTTGGCCCCAGTAGGCGGGATCCACATACATGTCCCAAATTTCGCCCATGGTGTTGGGTGTGCCTTTGTCGCGAGAGCGGTCATAGCCGACGAAGCCAACGATCTGTTCACCCTCCACAGCAACTTGCACTTGGGGTTCAGCAAACTCAATGGCTTCGCGCCAATGAGTGGTGGTTTTCTCTTCGGGCACCGGCAGCACTTTGGCGCCAGTTTGCATGGTTTTGAAAGCTTCTTTGGCGGTTGCAGCGTACAGCTCGGCGATTTGGGTGGCGTCGCGCATCACAGCGGGACGGACTTCAACGGTTGTCAGATCGGACATGGAGAGGGGGTTCGGAAATCAGTAAAGGGGGCTATTGTCCCAGTAAAACCGAAAGCCCGACGGCCTCCGGTAGAGTAGCGCCTTCGCTGCGTGGCAGCGCCTCACTCTGATTCCCATCCCCATGCTCATTCTTGCCCCTATGGAGGGCTTGCTCGACTTTGTGCTGCGCGACGTGCTGACCCGCATCGGCGGTGTGGACCGTTGCGTGTCCGAGTTCATCCGCGTCACCAACACCTTGCTGCCCGAGCGCACGTTTTTGCGCATCGTGCCCGAGCTGAGCAACGATGGCCGCACCTTTGCCGGTGTACCCGTGCGACCTCAGCTATTGGGGTCTGACCCCATTTGTTTGGCCGACAACGCCGCGCGCGTGGCGAGCATGGGCTGTGATGGCGTGGACCTGAACTTTGGTTGCCCTGCCAAGCAAGTGAACCGCCACGGCGGCGGCTCAGTGCTGTTGCAAGACCCAGAGTTGCTGTACCAAATCGTGCGTGCCGTGCGTGCAGCTGTGCCAGCCCACCAAGTGGTGTCGGCCAAGATGCGCTTGGGCTTCAACGACGACAGCGCGGCGGAAGAGTGCGCCTTGGCGCTAGAGGCGGGCGGCGCCAGCGAAATCGTCGTGCACGCCCGCACCAAAGCCGACGCCTATCGGCCACCGGCGTATTGGCCCCGCATTGCTGACATCAAAGCCAAGGTCAAAACACCGCTTGTGGCCAATGGCGAAATTTGGAATGTGCAAGACGCTGTGAACGCCCGTGCCGATTCCGGCTGCTTTGACTTGATGTTGGGACGCGGCATCGTCACCAACCCTGGCTTGGGCTGGGCCATTCAAGCGCACGATGCTGCTGCGCAAGGCTTGCCCGCACCCGCGCCACAAGTGAGCTGGCAAGACCTGCCGCCACACCTGCACACGTTTTGGCAAATTGTGTCGGGCCATGTGAGCGAGCGCCATCAAGCCGGTCGTTTGAAGCAGTGGTTGAATTTCTTGCGCAAGCACTACCCCGAAGCCGAGGCTGCCTATATGCATGTGCGCACCTTGACCAGCCCCAAAGACATCAACGCGTGGTTTGATGCCATGCCTAAACAACAATGACCGACGACAACACCCAACACGCCCTCGAAGACAACACCTTCGTGCAAGAGCCACGCCTTTGGCAAAACGAAACGTGGACGGCCAAGGTCATCAAAAACGACGATGACGACGGTTGGGCGGTGGCGATGTTCAAAGACGGCGAATCCGAAGCCGCGCTGATCGGTCCTTGGACCATGGGCCGCGACAAAAAGAACCCTAAGCCACTCGACGGCACCGCCTTCATCACCTTGGTGAAAACCGCCTCAGAGTTTGTGCGCCGCAGCGAGCAGCAGTTGCACGCCACGCTGCACCAGTCGGTCACGGTCAACGGTCAGACTGGCCGCGTCACCGTACTGCTAGACATCGTGCCCGATGATGACAACCCCTACGCCACGCTGACTGCCCAAGACGAGGGGGGCGACACGCTTGCTGAGGTGCGGGTGGAGGCAGGCTTCAAGCTCAACCGCAATACGGCACAGGCTTGGGTTGATGCGGGGTTTGAAAAACCGAACGGCGCACTCGGCTGAGGCTTTGTCTTGGCTTGATGCTTCACGCACAAGCGTGACAGTTTTTGGGGATTGAGCGCCCAGACGCGCGGCATACTTCGCTCACTCATGTCGCAACAACACCTACATCCTTGGCAAGTTCTCACAGGCGGCATTTGCGGTTTGGTGCTGACCATCGGCTTGGCGCGTTTTGCCTACACGCCGCTGTTGCCAAGCCTTCAAACGCAAACAGGATTGACCGACGCTGCTGCCGGCGGCTTGGCCGCGATCAACTACGCGGGCTACATGAGCGGTGCCTTGGCGGCCACGTGGATTGACGATGTGCGTTGGCGGCATTGGCTCTACAGCGCTGGCTTGTGGATGGCGTTGCTTACGGTAGCCGCGATGGCACTCACCACTTGGATGCCCGCTTGGGCCTTGTTTCGCTACATCGGCGGCTTGTGCGGTGCCACGGGCATGTTGCTGGGCTCTGGCTTGGTTTTGGGCTGGCTCATGCGGCAGGGGCGGCGGCCCGAGCTGGGTTTGTATTTCATTGGCTTGGGATTGGGCATTGTGGTGTCGGCATTGGGTGCGTGGGGTTTGTCGCAGCTCTGGCCCACATGGTCTGACCAATGGTTGGCGTTTGCGGCGTTGGGCTTGGTGTTTTTTGTGCCCGCTTGGAAGTGGCGGCCCCCTGTGCCACCGCAGGTGGTGGCGTCACATGACGCAGTGGCGAGTGGCTTGGGCTCACGCCGTTGGACGTGGACCATGCTGACCAGTTACTTTGCGGCAGGCTGGGGCTTTGTCATCAGTGCCACGTTCACCGTGGCCATTGTGGAGCGCGAGCCTTCATTGGCAGGCCAAGGCCCGTTGGCTTGGGCGATGGTGGGCATGGCCGCGATGCCTGCCGTGTTCATTTGGGATTTGGTGGCGCGCCGTGTGGGCGACAAGCGCGCCTTGCTGTTGGCGTTTGGTTTGCAAACGCTGTCGGTCATGTTGCCTGCCATGTCGGGTGCGTTGTGGGCTGCGCTGGCAGGGGCGGTGGGCTATGGCGCAACCTTCATTGGCATTGTGAGTATGACTTTGGCTTTGGTGGGCCGCAGAGCGCCTCACAACCCAGGCAAGGCGATGGCCAAGCTCACGCTGAGCTATGGCACAGCGCAAATGCTGGCTCCTGTGGTGGCGGGCTATATGGCGCAGACCACGGGCACGTTCAAAGGTGCGCTGTGGCTAACTGCTGGCGTGATGGCTGCGGGCATGGCTTTGTTGGCGACCTTGCCTAAAGACGACTGAAAACCCCAGCCTACGGTGGGGCGGTGCAGGCCCCACAATATGGGTCTAGTTTCAGGGCGCCCCTGCTATTTTTATAAGTGATTGATCGTGCCCACTCAAAGTTTTATTCTCGGCAAAGACGCGCCGCTCGAATCCACCATCAACACCCTACAGGCCAAGTTGCAGGCGATGGGGTTTCACATCCAAGAAAAGAGTTGGCTCAATCCGGTAGAAGGCATTTGGTCGGTTCACATCCGCGACCGCGATTGCCCCGCCTTGTTTGCCAACGGCAAAGGTGCCACGCGCATGGCGTGCTTGGCCAGTGCCTTAGGTGAGTTCTTTGAACGCTTGGCCACCAACTATTTTTGGACGCATTTTTACCTCGGGCCTCTCACAGCCGATGCCTCGTTTGTGCATTACCCGCAAGAGCGTTGGTTTGATTTGACCGACGATGGGTCGTGGCCCAAGGGCTTGCTCAACGCCGAACTGCACAAGTTCTACAACCCTGAGGGCAACATCGATTGCGCCAACTTGGTGGACTTCAACTCGGGCAATGTGGAGCGCGGCATTTGTGCCATTCCGTATGTGCGCCAGCGCGATGGCGAGACAACCTACATCCCCGTCAACATCATTGGCAACTTGTATGTGAGCAACGGCATGTCCGCGGGTAACACTGCGGCAGAGGCGCGCACGCAAGCGCTGTCTGAGATTTTTGAACGCCATGTGAAAGCCAAGATCATCAGCCAAGGCATTTGTTTGCCCGATGTGCCCGAGGCGGTGATCAACCGCTACCCACGCATCGCCGCAGGCATTGCAGCGTTGCGCGCGGCTGGCTTTGGCATCTTGGTGAAAGACGCTTCGTTGGGCGGTAAGTACCCCGTGATGAACGTGACCTTGCTGCACCCCGAAGACCAAGGCTGCTTTGCCAGCTTTGGCGCGCACCCTCGTTTTGAGGTGGCGCTAGAGCGTGCCCTGACCGAGTTGCTGCAAGGCCGCGCTCTCGATACCTTGGGCGGTTTTTCAGCCCCCACGTTTGATTTAGAAGAAGCGGCCAGTGCGCCCAACATCGAGATTCACTTTGTGGATTCGAGTGGCGTGATTCACTGGGAGTTCTTGGGCCAAATTCCAGACTATGTGTTTGTGGATTGGAACTTTGCCAACACCACCGCTGAAGACTATGCGTATTGCGTGAAACGCATGCATGACGATGGCTTTGACATCTACATTGCCGACTTCGAGCACCTAGGCGTGTACGCCTGCCGCGTCTTGGTGCCAGGCATGTCTGAGATTTACCCCGTGGACGACCTTGACTTTGAGAACAACAGCATCGCCAACGACATGCGCGAGGCCATTCTCAACTTGACCGATCTCGACAACGAAGAGTGCTCGGGCCTATTGGCGTCGTTGAACGAATCTAACTTGGCCGATGAGCGGCCCGTGGCGGGCTTGGTTGGCATGGCCGCAGATGCGGGTAGCTTTTGGGCTGACTTGCGTGTGGGTGAACTTAAGACCTTGTTGGCCTTGGCTTGCGGTGATGAGGCCGCCACCGTGGAAGGCTGTGAGTGGATTCGCCACTTTGACCAAATCCCGCAGCAACGCCGTGCGGTGTATGCGTGTATCGAGACCTTGGTGTTGCTCACCGACCGTGGCGACACCGCGCCTTATGTGGGCGCAATTCGCCAGCTTTACGGCGCTGGGGTATTTGAGCAAGCGCATGCACTCATCATGCAGACAGATCGCTTTATGGGCATCTCAGCGCCGGGGCTGATGATGGCGGGCTGTGAGATGCAGCACAAGTTGTGGGCGGCTTATGAAAAAGTGCAAGTGCACAAATAGCTAAAACACCAATGAAAAAGCCGCTTTTCAAAGCGGCTTTTTTTATGTCTCAGCGACGTTGGAAGCTGCCACTCAAAGGCCAAGACTCTCCAGCACCACAACGCCTTTGGGTGTTTGCAGTGTGGCTTTGAGGTTGGCTGCGCCTTCGGTCACGCTGACGCGGTTAAGCTCAATCGCCTCAAAAGCGGCTTTCAGTTTCTCGGCGCTTGGGTGCGTGATCTCTAAGCTTTGCAAAGTCACGCCTGAGCGGGTGAGGGTGTTGCGTGGGTGCAGGCGTAGCGGATCGGTGGCCTCGGGCTTGCCCCACTGGATGAGGCTGGGCATACACCCATCAAACAAGCGTTGGCCATCGGCGCGTACCGAAATTTGCCAATTTAGCGTGCCACGGTTGGTGCGGCGGTTGCCGTGAATGGCAGGACCACGGTCAATGCCTTGCATGCGAATGGCCATGCGGGCAACTCGGATGTCGGGGGTGTTCACCACGAAGTGCACCAAACGTGGCTCTTTGGCCACCGCTTTTTGCAAAACGGGGTTGTCCATGTCGTACCAGCGTGTGGGGCAGGCGCGTTTGGGACGAACCGCGTTGGGGTTGATGGCGATGATTTCGACATACGCCATGGGGTTGGCGGGTGAGGCCACTTTGAACAAGCGGTTGTGCGTGCCGTACAGCTCGTGTTCGCCGCCGGGGCCGGGTGTGATGCCCAGTGTGTTTTCGCACCATTGCACGCCTTGTTCTAAGGTATTGGCAACGATAACGAGATGGTCTATTTGTGTGTGCATGACTAGACCTTACCATTCACGCCCTGCGCTTTTGCGTTTGCCTCCTCAAATAAAGCTTCAAATGAACCGAATTCCCTCTGAAGGCGAACGCCTTTCCAAACGCATCATGCAACTGCGCAACTGCTCGCGCCGTGAGGCTGAACAATACATTGAAGCGGGCTTTGTGCGTGTGGATGGTGTGGTGGTGGAAGAACCGCAGTTTCGTGTGAGTACCCAAACTGTGGCGGTGGACGCCCACGCCAGCTTGCTCAACCTGATGTCGGTGACACTCATCTTGAATAAGCCCACCGGCTGGACTGATGGTTTAGAGCCATTGCCTGTGACCAGTCCTGCGCAACCCGGGCGCAAGCCTATGCCGGCCCGAGGACCGCAGAACGTGCGCCTTTTGCTCACGCCGTTACAGCGCAGCAAAAACGACCACAGCGGTGTGCGTTTGATGAAGAGCCACTTGGCCAAGCTGGATGCCAGCGTGCCCTTGGAATACGAAGCCAGCGGTTTGATTGCGTTCACGCAAGATTTCCGCGTGCAACGCAAGCTGATCGAAGACATGCCGTTCATGGAGCAAGAGTTGATCATCGACGTGCGTGGCGAGGTGTTACCCGATGCGCTGCGCCCAATTGAGCGAGCCATGCGCGACGAGCGTTTGCATTTGCCTGACTTCAAAATCAGCGTGGGTAGCGCCACACCTGAGCGCAGCAAATTGCGTTTGGCCGTCAAAGGCTCTCACCTGGGCTTGGCGATTTATCTGTGCGAGTTAGCGGGGCTGGAAATACTGTCGCTGCGACGCATCCGTTTAGGACGCGTGAGCTTGGGCGATTTGGAAGAGGGCGCCTGGCGCTATTTGGCTGAAGGCGAGCGTTTCTAACGCGCAGTGCAGGTGCTCAGTTGTTTTCACCGCTGAAGGTGGGCGATACGCGGCGTGCACCTGTGAAGCGGCGGTCCCAATAGGCTTGACGCATGTCGTCCACGCGCACTTGCTGGCCTGGCTTGGGTGAGTGGATGAACTTGTTGTCTCCCACATAGATGCCCACATGGCTGAAGGTTTGGCGCATGGTGTTGAAGAACACCAAGTCGCCGGGCTTCAAATCTTGTTTGTCAATCTTCTCGGTGGCGGCGGCTTGCTCGCTGGCACGACGAGGCAACACTTTGCCCACGGTTTGTTCAAACATAGAGCGAACAAAACCGCTGCAGTCAAAACCAGTGCTGGCGTTGGTGCCGCCACGGCGGTAGGGCACGCCCAAGAAGGTCATGGCGTTGACCACCAAGTCAGACGCGCCGTTGCCCACCGTTTGGCGCATTTGGTCCATTTGCGCGACGATGCCGCGATCGGACAGATAGCGCTCAATATCGTCTGCAGCATTGTTAGTCGGTGCCGCATGGGCACTGGCAACGCAGCAAAGGATGAGGAGGATTCGTTTCAGCATAACCCCCCATTCTAACGACTTTATCTGCGAAAGATTATCAAATGAAAGATGTAAGTCGTTGATTTGACTGGAGTTAATCCTTAAGTAAACGCGATTGACGGAGGGCGAATTTGTCATCGTCGATACTTAACGCTTTCTATAAAACGATTTGTACTACGCATGTTGCTCGACGACCAAGAATCCCAACTCGTGCTGGTGGACTACCAAGCTCGCCTAATGCCTGCCATTTTTGAAGCTGAACTGGTGCTGGCCAACGCCATGCGTTTGGCTCAAGCCGCTCATTGGATGGAGGTGCCAACCTACGGCACCGAACAAAACCCAGACAAATTGGGCCAAAACCCTGCCGAGTTGCGCGCCCTGTGTCGCCGCACTTTGCCCAAAATGAGTTTCAGTGCTTGTCCCGATGGCTTGAGCGACGTGCTGCGCCCCGCTGCGCGCGCGCCATCTGGCAATGCCCGCAGCTTGCCTAAGCATTTGCAAAAAGCGGTGCCGCAAGAGCCAACGCGCCAAAGCATCGTGATCGCTGGCTGCGAAGCTCACGTGTGTTTGTTGCAAACCGCTTTGGATTTGCTGGAAGAAGAATATTCAGTGTGGGTGGTGACCGATGCCTGTGGTTCACGCACCGAGCGCAACCGCGATGCCGCATTTGACCGTCTGGCTGGCGCGGGTGCCGAACTGGTGACCACTGAGATGGTCCTGTTTGAATGGCTGCGTACCGCTGAGGCCGATCCGTTCAAAGAAATTCAGGCGCTGATCAAGTAAACGGAGCAAGTAATTTTCGGGCGAGGGTATTCACGCACTCGAAAAGTCAGCTTGTTGCAAGTCCGTCATTCTCATAATTATGAATTCAGTAGAAGTTCGTTTTTAGGAGATAGAGATGGTTGCGTATGCAGATTTTCACCGCCGTTCCATTGAGGACCGCGACGCTTTTTGGTCTGAGCAAGCCAAATTAGTTGATTGGGAAACCCAGCCGCAACAAATCTGCGATTACAGCAATCCTCCGTTTGCCAAGTGGTTCGTAGGCGGCAAAACCAACCTCTGTCATAACGCGGTGGACCGTCACCTCAAAGACCGCGCTGACCAAGCTGCATTGATCTTCGTTTCCACCGAAACCAACCAAGAGCACACCTACAGCTTCCGCGACTTGCACGCCGAAGTGCAGCGCATGTCGGCGATTTTGAAAGATTTGGGCGTCGTCAAAGGCGACCGCGTCTTGATCTATATGCCCATGATTGCTGAAGCTGCGTTTGCCATGTTGGCTTGCGCACGTTTGGGTGCTGTCCATTCGGTGGTGTTTGGCGGTTTTGCTTCTCACTCTTTGGCGACGCGCATTGAAGATGCGTCACCCAAAGTCATCATCAGCGCTGACGCCGGCTCACGTGGTGGCAAAGGCGTGCCTTACAAGCCTTTGCTCGACGAAGCGATCAAGCTGTCAGCCCACAAGCCTGCCAACGTCATCATGGTGGATCGCCAATTGGCTGCTTTCACCCCCGTGGCTGGCCGCGATGTGGATTACGCCACTGAGCGCGCCAAACACATGGACACGCAAGTGCCTTGTGAGTGGGTTGAGTCCACGCACCCCAGCTACACCCTTTACACATCAGGCACAACCGGCAAGCCCAAAGGCGTGCAACGCGACACCGGCGGTTACACCGTGGCCTTGGCATCGACCATTCCTCATATTTACCAAGGCAAGCCGGGCGGCACCTTTTTCTGCACCAGCGACATCGGCTGGGTGGTGGGCCACAGCTACATCATCTACGGTCCCTTGATTGGCGGCATGGCCACCATCATGTATGAAGGCTTGCCCATTCGCCCAGACGGCGGCATCTGGTGGAGTTTGGTTGAGAAATACAAAGTCAACGTCATGTTCAGCGCGCCTACGGCGATTCGCGTGCTCAAAAAGCAAGACCCAGCGCTGCTGACCAAATACGACTTGTCCAGCTTGCAAGCCCTGTTCTTGGCAGGTGAGCCTTTGGATGAGCCCACTGCCAAGTGGATTTCAGAAGGACTGAACGGCAAAGCCATCATCGACAACTACTGGCAAACCGAAACCGGCTGGCCTATCTTGACCATTTGCAACGGCGTGGAAAAGGCGGCTAGCAAATTTGGTTCACCCGGCAAGGCGGTGTATGGCTACAACGTCAAGCTGGTCGACGACCAAACCGGCGAAGAGCTGACAGGCGCCAACCAAAAAGGCGTGTTGACCATCGAAGGGCCATTGCCTCCCGGCAACTTGCAAACCATTTGGGGTGACGACAAGCGTTTTGTCAGCACTTATTGGAACACCGTCCCTAACAAACTCGTTTACAGCACTTTTGACTGGGCTGTGCGCGACGAAGACGGTTACTACTTCATCTTGGGCCGTACCGATGACGTGATCAACGTCGCGGGTCACCGCTTGGGAACCCGCGAAATCGAGGAAAGCATTTCTAGCCACCCCAACGTGGCGGAAGTGGCCGTGGTCGGTGTGGCCGATCAGCTCAAGGGTCAAGTGGCCATGGCGTTCGCCATTGCCAAAGATACTTCGGGTTTGACCAATGACGCAGCACGCAAAGCTTTGGAATCCGAAGTCATGAAGGTGGTGGACTCGCAGCTCGGTGCCGTGGCCCGTCCTTCGCGCGTGATTTTTGTGTCGGCTTTGCCCAAGACACGCAGCGGCAAATTGCTGCGTCGTGCCATCCAAGCCGTCGCCGAAGGCCGCGATCCTGGCGACTTGACCACGATGGATGATCCAGCTGCACTGCAGCAGATCAAAGACCAAATCGTCTAAACAGGGCGCGTACGGCTGAGTTTCAGTGGCACAATCTTGGATGTTACTTGGGTCAATCCTGATCAAAGTCGCATCCGCTAACCGGTGCAGCCGTGTCGCGGAGGTTTTTTTCCAACCAACTAATGTTTCCTGCAGGGGAACGGAGGTCAGCGCAAATGAGTGAGACAACGATTTATCAAGCCTATTCAGGCAACACCCATCTCTTTGGGGGCAACACCCCTTACGTCGAAGAGATGTATGAAAACTATCTAGCCAACCCAGGTAGCGTGCCCGATTCTTGGCGCGAGTACTTTGATGCGCTTCAGCATGTGCCCGCAGTCGATGGCTCCAATGCCAAAGACGTGCCCCATTTGCCTGTCATCAACGCTTTTGCCGAACGCGCCAAAGCCGGCGGCACCAAAGTGGTCATGGCCAGCGAAAACGTCGAAATGGGTCGCAAGCGCACGGCTGTGCAGCAACTTATCGCCGCCTACCGCAACGTGGGCCAACGCTGGGCTGACCTCGATCCACTCAAGCGCACGGAACGCGCCAATATTCCTGACCTTGACCCTGCTTTCTACGGTTTCACTGACGCCGACCAAGAAACTGTGTTCGACACCAGCAACACCTTTTTCGGCAAGAACAACATGTCTCTGCGCGAGTTGCTCAATGCACTGCGCGAAACCTACTGCGGCACCTTGGGCGCCGAGTACATGTACACCTCCGAGCAAACAGAAAAGCGTTGGTGGCAAGAGAAGTTGGAAAGCATTCGCAGCAAGCCCAACTTCAACTCTGACAAAAAGAAAGCCATCCTTGAGCGCTTGACCGCTGCTGAAGGCTTGGAGCGTTACCTGCACACGAAATATGTGGGCCAAAAGCGCTTCTCGCTCGAAGGTGGCGAAAGCTTCATCGCCGCGATGGACGAGCTGATCCAGCAAGCCGGTATCAAAGGCGTGCAAGAAGTTGTGATCGGTATGGCCCACCGTGGCCGCTTGAACGTGTTGGTCAACACCATGCGCAAGTTGCCGTCCGACCTGTTCGCTGAGTTTGACCACACGGCACCTGAAGAGTTGCCTGCTGGTGACGTGAAGTACCACCAAGGCTTCAGCTCTGACGTGTCGACCGCTGGTGGCCCCGTCCACTTGTCGCTCGCGTTCAACCCCTCGCATTTGGAAATCGTCAACCCTGTGGTGGAAGGTTCTGTGCGCGCCCGTATGGACCGCCGTGCTGACCCCTTGGGCAAGCAAGTGCTGCCGGTGTTGGTGCACGGTGACTCCGCTTTTGGCGGTCAAGGCGTGAACCAAGAAACGCTGGCCTTGGCTCAAACCCGTGGTTACGCCACAGGCGGCACGGTGCACATCATCGTGAACAACCAAATTGGTTTCACCACCTCTGACCCACGCGACATGCGCTCTAGCGTGTTCTGCACCGACATCGTCAAGATGGTCGAGGCACCTGTGTTGCACGTCAACGGTGATGATCCAGAAGCCGTCGTGTTGGCCACGCAGTTGGCCCTCGAATACCGCATGACTTTCAGCAAAGACGTGGTGCTCGACATCGTGTGTTTCCGCAAGTTGGGTCACAACGAACAAGACACCCCAGCGTTGACTCAGCCGCTGATGTACAAAAAAATCGCCGCTCACCCTGGCACCCGCAAGTTGTTTGCTGACAAGTTGACCACCCAAGGCTTGGGCGAGACTTTGGGCGACGACATGGTCAAGGCGTATCGCGCCGCTTTGGATGCTGGCAAGCACACACACGACCCCGTGTTGACCAACTTCAAGACCAAGTTCACCGTGGACTGGTCACCCTTCATGGGCAAGAAGTGGACAGACGCTGGCGACACCGCCATTCCCATGGCCGAATGGAAGCGTTTGGCTGAAAAAATCACCACTATTCCTTCCTCTGTCACGCCCCACCAATTGGTGAAAAAGGTGTACGACGACCGCGCAGCAATGGGCCGAGGTGAGGTGAATGTGGACTGGGGCATGGGCGAGCACATGGCGTTCGCCTCCTTGGTGGCCAGTGGCTACCCCGTGCGTTTGTCGGGTGAAGATTGTGGTCGTGGCACGTTCACACACCGCCACGCTGTGATTCACGATCAGAAGCGCGAAAAGTGGGACACAGGCACCTACGTGGCGTTGCAACACGTGACCGAAAACCAAGCCCCCTTCGTTGTGATCGACTCGATCTTGTCTGAAGAAGCGGTGCTCGGTTTCGAATACGGCTACGCCTCGAACGATCCCAACACCATGGTCATCTGGGAAGCCCAGTTCGGCGACTTCGCCAACGGCGCCCAAGTTGTGATCGACCAGTTCATCGCCTCGGGTGAAGTCAAGTGGGGCCGTGTCAACGGTTTGACCTTGATGCTGCCTCACGGCTACGAAGGTCAAGGCCCAGAACACAGCTCGGCACGCTTAGAGCGTTTCATGCAATTGGCTGCTGACACCAATATGCAGATCGTGCAGCCCACCACGGCCAGCCAGATCTTCCACGTGTTGCGTCGTCAAATGGTGCGTGACTTGCGCAAGCCATTGATCATCTTCACACCGAAGTCGCTGTTGCGTAACAAAGACGCCACGTCGCCTGTGTCTGAATTCACCAAAGGTTCGTTCCAAACCATCATTCCTGAGAACAAAGCGCTCAAGGCCGACAAGGTCAAACGCGTGTTGGTGTGCTCGGGCAAGGTTTACTACGACTTGGTCAAGAAGCGTGAGGAGCTGGCCGCTGATGACGTCGCAATTCTGCGCGCCGAACAGCTCTACCCATTCCCTCACAAAGCTTTCGCAACCGAACTCAAAAAGTACCCCAACGCCACTGAATTGGTGTGGACGCAAGACGAGCCTCAAAACCAAGGCGCATGGTTCTTTGTGCAGCACTACATCCACGAAAACATGTTGCCTGGTCAAAAGCTGGGCTACTCAGGTCGTGCCGCTTCTGCGTCACCCGCCGTGGGTTACTCACACTTGCACCAAGAGCAGCAAAAGTCATTGGTCGAAGGCGCATTCGGCAAGCTCAAAGGCTTCGTGCTGACCAAATAAATCGTTGAAACGAAAACACCCAATACAGAAAGAATTGATATGGCAATCATCGAAGTAAAAGTTCCGCAGCTCTCTGAATCCGTGGCCGAAGCCACCATGCTGCAATGGAAAAAGAAAGTCGGCGAGTCTGTCGCAGCTGACGAGATCTTGATCGACATTGAGACCGACAAAGTCGTGCTCGAAGTGCCTGCACCCGCTGCTGGCGTTTTGTGCGAAATCGTGGTCGCCGATGGCGGCACCGTGGCTGCTGAACAGCTCATCGCACGCATCGACACCGATGGCAAAGTGGGCGCTGCTGCTCCTGCGGCAGCAGCACCCGCAGCCGCCGCACCAGCCGTTGCTGCACCTGCAGCTGCCGCCCCTGTGTCCACCAGCAAAGCTGGCGTGGCCATGCCAGCAGCTTCTAAGTTGATGGCTGATAACAATTTGGCCGCTGGCTCTGTGTCTGGCACAGGCAAAGACGGTCGCGTCACCAAAGGCGATGTGTTGTCTGCTGTGGCGGGTGGTGTGCAATCCACTGCCTCTGTGATTCCTACAGGCGCACCTGCCAAATCATTGCCACAAGTTGCAGCTCCTTCCGTGGCTTTGGGCGAGCGTCCAGAGCAACGCGTGCCGATGACCCGTTTGCGTGCGCGTGTGGCCGAGCGTTTGCTGCAATCGCAATCGACCAACGCCATCCTGACCACGTTCAACGAAATCAACATGGCTCCCGTCATGGACATGCGCAAGCGCATGCAAGAGCGTTTCGAGAAGGAACACGGCGTCAAGCTCGGCTTCATGAGTTTCTTTGTCAAAGCCGCAGTGCATGCTTTGAAGAAGTTCCCTGTGTTGAACGCTTCGGTGGATGGCAACGACATCGTCTACCACGGCTACTTCGACATCGGTATTGCTGTGGGTTCACCACGCGGTTTGGTGGTGCCAATTTTGCGCAACGCCGACCAAATGAGCTTTGCCGACATCGAGAAGAAAATTGCTGAATTCGGCGTGAAAGCCCGTGACGGTAAATTGGGCTTGGAAGAAATGACCGGCGGTACTTTCTCTATCTCCAACGGCGGCACCTTTGGCTCCATGATGTCAACACCAATCATCAACCCACCCCAGTCTGCCATTCTTGGTGTTCATGCCACCAAAGACCGCGCCATGGTGGAAAACGGCCAAGTCGTGGTTCGCCCCATGAACTACTTCGCCATGTCGTACGACCACCGCATCATTGACGGCCGCGAAGCTGTCTTGGGTCTGGTGGCGATGAAAGAAGCGCTGGAAGATCCAGCACGCCTCTTGTTTGATATCTGATCACCCCCGTTTACGGCGCACTGCGTGTCGCCGAATCCCCCCTCAAGGGGGCCAACCCAGCGGCCTGGCAAAGCCAGTTCCGCGGGTTGCCAAATAAATTAAAGGATTCATATGTCTAAACAATTCGACGTCGTCGTCATTGGTGGTGGCCCAGGCGGCTACATCGCAGCGATTCGTGCTGCACAACTCGGTTTCCAAGTCGCTTGTATCGACGAGTGGAAAAACGCAGCCGGTGGCCCAGCGCCCGGCGGCACTTGTACCAACGTGGGTTGCATCCCATCCAAAGCTTTGCTGCAGTCCAGCGAACACTTTGAACATGCCAACCACCACTTCGCAGAACACGGCATCACTGCCAAAGACGTGAAGATGGACGTGGCCAAGATGATTGCCCGCAAGGACAACGTTGTGAAGCAAAACAACGATGGCATCTTGTATCTGTTCAAGAAGAACAAGGTCACGTTCTTCCACGGTCGCGGCAGTTTTGCTGGCAAGGCTGAAGGCGGCTACACCATCAACGTGGCTGGCAAGACCGAAGAGTCCATCACCGCCAAGCAAGTCATCATCGCCACAGGCTCTAACGCCCGTGCGTTGCCCGGCACACCGTTTGACGAAGTCAATGTGTTGTCCAACGACGGCGCATTGCGCGTTGGCGCCGTGCCTAAGAAATTGGCCTTGATCGGCTCCGGCGTGATCGGTTTGGAAATGGGTTCTGTATGGCGCCGTTTGGGTGCTGACGTGACCATCCTCGAAGGACTGCCCACGTTCCTCGGCGCTGTGGACGAGCAAATCGCTAAAGAAGCCAAGAAAGCATTTGACAAGCAAGGCTTGAAGATCGAACTGGGCGTGAAAGTTGGCGAGATCGTCAACGGCAAAAAAGGCGTCACCATCCACTACACCAACGCAAAAGGCGAAGCAGTGGTGTTGGATGCTGACAAGCTCATCATCTCTATCGGTCGTGTCGCCAACACGATTGGTTTGAACCCAGAAGCCATTGGCCTGCAGCTCGACGAGCGTGGCGCCATTGTGGTGGACGGCGATTGCAAAACCAACGTTCCAGGCGTGTGGGCGGTCGGCGACGTGGTGCGCGGCCCCATGCTTGCGCACAAAGCTGAAGAAGAGGGCGTTGCTGTGGCTGAGCGCATCGCTGGCCAGCATGGTCACGTCAACTTCAACACCATCCCTTGGGTGATCTACACCAGCCCCGAAATCGCTTGGGTGGGTCGCACCGAGCAGCAGCTCAAGGCCGATGGCGTGGCTTATAAGGCTGGCACTTTCCCGTTCCTCGCCAACGGCCGTGCACGCGCTTTGGGCGACACCACTGGCATGGTCAAAATGCTGGCTGATGCCACTACGGATGAAATCTTGGGCGTGCACATCGTGGGCCCCATGGCTTCTGAGTTGATCTCTGAAGCTGTGGTAGCGATGGAATTCAAGGCGTCTGCCGAAGACATCGCGCGCATCTGCCACGCACATCCATCTTTGAGCGAAGCGACGAAAGAAGCGGCTTTGGCCGTGGACAAGCGTACGTTGAACTTCTAATAAGTTTTATCGCTTTGCGCCCCAAAAGCCCGTTGGCAACAGCGGGCTTTTTTCATGGGCAAGGCACAATAGAGACCTATGTCAGCCCATCAGCCCGTTCACCAAAATTACCTCAAAGAACTCGAAATTCGAGGCTTTCAAAGCGATCCCGCACAGCTGCGTGCCATCGACGCGCTAGAGCGCTGTGCCACCGAGTGGGCCGCGTACAAAGAGAAGCGCTCGAACTCGCTCAAGAAATTGGTCAACCGTCCAGCCATTCCGCGTGGCGTTTACATGTTTGGCGGGGTGGGGCGTGGCAAAAGCTTTTTGATGGACTGTTTTTTTGAGGCTGTGCCCATCAAACGAAAAACGCGTTTGCACTTTCACGAGTTCATGCGCGAGGTGCACCGTGAGCTGCGCGAATTGCAAGGCACGGTAAACCCATTGGATGTGCTGGGCAAGCAGATGTCCAAACGCTACAAGTTGATTTGCTTTGACGAATTCCATGTGGCGGACATCACCGACGCGATGATCTTGCACCGCTTGCTCGATGCCTTGTTTGACAACGGTGTGGGCTTTGTGACCACCTCCAACTTCAAACCCGACGATTTGTATCCGGGCGGCATGCATCGCGACCGCATCTTGCCTGCGATTGCGTTGCTCAACCAAGAGTTGCAAATCATCAACGTGGACAACGGGACCGACTACCGCCGTCGCACCTTGGAGCAAGTCGAGTTGTATCTGCGTCCCTTAGGTGAGAAGGCCGATGCCGCGATGACCGATGCGTTCAACCGTTTGGCCGAGTGTCAAGACGAAGACCCGGTGCTGCACATTGAAGCGCGTGAAATAAAAGCCCGTCGCCGCGCCGGTGGCGTGGTGTGGTTTGACTTCAAAGACTTGTGCGGTGGCCCCCGCTCGCAAAACGATTACCTTGAAATTGCCAGTCAGTTTCACACCGTGCTGTTGAGTGATGTGCCGCACATGCCCGTCAACAAAGCGGCTGAAGCACGTCGCTTCACTTGGTTGATCGACGTGTTGTACGACCGCCGCGTCAAGCTGATGTTGTCTGCCGCTGTGTCGCCTGAAGAGCTGTACACCGAAGGCCCGATGGCGCATGAGTTTCCGCGCACTGTGTCGCGTTTGAACGAGATGCAATCTGCTGAATTTTTGGCGCTGGAGCGCCGCATGGTGGACACAGCCCTGACATGAAAAAGCTGCTTCTACTTTGCGCGACATGCTTTTGTACCTTGGGCTGGGGTGCTGAGCCGTCAGCGACGGCTGTACCTTCTGCGCCCATCGTGAGCGCCAGTCAGCCAAACGCTTCTGGCTTTCCTACAGAGACGCAACGCAATGAAGAACGTGAGCGTTTGACGCGCCTGCGTCAAGCGCTGGAAGACACGTACAAACAAGAGATGAAGCAGTGCTATCAAAACTTCGATGTCACCAGCTGTCGCTTGCAAGCGCGTGACCGTCGCATTGAGGCGAACGCGATGTTGCGAAAAGACGAGTTGCGTTTCAATGCGATGGAGCGCCAGATTCAAGCTGATGAAACCCGTCGCAGCGTGGCCGAACGCAACAGCGAAGCTGAATTAAAGAAGGCAGAAGCCCAGCGTGCAGCTTCGATTGCGGCCGCCAAGGCAACCGCAGATGCCAACGCGCAAAAGCAAATCGATCACGCACTACAAGGAACCAAACGCGGCGATTACGAGCAAAGACAGCGCGAAGCGGCTCAGCACAAAGCTGACCTTGAAAAGAAATTGCGCGAACGAAACAAAGAACCAGCAGCGCCGCTGCCTGTGCCCGGTCAATGAGTCACCCCTTGCGTGACTTGGTGCAGGAAGCCTTTGCACCTTTAGGTGTGCTGGCCCGTGCGACGGACCATTTCAGTCCGCGTCAAGGTCAAACCGACATGGCCTTGGCGGTAGCCGATGTGGTGGCGCATGGCGGCAGCTTGGTGGTTGAGGCGGGCACCGGCGTGGGCAAGACCTTCGCCTATCTCGTACCGGCGTTGCTGAGTGGCGAGCGAGTGTTGCTATCGACCGCCACCAAGGCCTTGCAAGACCAGCTTTATGCACGCGATTTGCCGCGTTTAGTTCAAGCACTCAATTTGCCGGTTCGCCTTGCCCTGCTTAAAGGCCGCTCCAGCTACCTCTGCACGCATCGCATGGAAATGGCCCGACGCGACACGCAGATTCCTGACCGCCACACGGTGCACTTGTTGTCGCGTGTGGAAACCTGGTCACTCAGCACGCGCACCGGTGACTTGGCTGAACTGCCGGGTTTGGATGAGCGTTCGCCACTCATTCCGCTCATCACCTCAAACCGTGAAAACTGTTTGGGCTCGCAATGCCCCAAGTTCAAAACTTGCCATGTCAACGCGGCACGCCGTGAGGCTTTGGGGGCCGATGTGGTGGTCATCAACCATCATTTGTTTTTTGCAGACATGGCGGTGCGCGAAACCGGCATGGCCGAGTTGTTGCCCAGCGTGCGCGTGGTTATCTTTGACGAAGCGCATCAGCTCAACGAAACCGGTGTTAACTTTTTGGGCCACCAACTCGGCACGGCCCAGTTGTTGGATGTGACACGCGACATGTTGGCCACGGGGTTGCAGTTGGCGCGTGGCTTGGCCGATTGGCAGGGCGTGTGTTCTGTGCTGGAGCGATCCGCTCGCGAGTTGCGTTTGATCGGTGGCAAACGCCCAGGTGCCGTGAAGCTGCGCTGGACCGAGGAGGCACCAGAGGGCATTCACCCCGGTGTCTGGGAGCAGTCGCTGCAAGATGTGGGCGCAGCCTGCGTGCAAGCCCTCCAAGCGCTGGATACGGTGACCGAAATTGCCCCTGACTTCATGCGCCTGCATGACCGCGTGTCCGAGATTGCCAAACGTGTGGACGCCTTCTTGAACCCTTGTGCCCCTGACGCTGTGCGTTGGATGGACGTGAGCGCTTCGCAAATGCGTTTGATGGAAGCGCCCTTGGATATCGCCCAAACCGTGCGCGAGCGCTTGATGAAGCAGGCCTCGACGGTGGTGAATGATGACGCGACAGACGACGAGCCGCCTTGGCGTGACGAACCTGCTTTTGAGGCCGCTTCCGATGCGATGGACGCAGCAGACACGCCAGACCAAGAAGGAGAGTCACCCTTCGACAGCGCATTCCCAACGCGACCGGTCGAAGACACACGCCCACGTAGCTGGGTTTTCACGTCTGCCACTTTGGGCGACGATCCGCGTTTGCGTTGGTTCACCGAACCTTGTGGTTTGGAGTCCGCAACTGTCTTGCGCGTGAGCAGTCCCTTTGATTACCCTGCGCAAGCATCTTTGTATGTGCCGCGCGACATCGTGCGGCCCAACGATCCTGCACACAGCGCGCAAGTGGCCGCCATTGCCAGCGATGCGGTGCGTCGCTTGGGCGGTCGTACTTTGGTGCTGACCACCACGTTGCGCGCTTTGCGTGCGATTGGCGATGTCATGAAGCAGCAACTCGAAGGTTCTGGCATCGAAGTTCTGGTGCAAGGCGAGTGGCCCAAGCGGCATTTGATGGACCGTTTTCGAGAAGGTGCTCAAGCGGGCGAGGGCGGTTGCGTGCTGGTGGCTTCGGCCACGTTCTGGGAAGGCTTTGATGTGCCGGGTGATGCGCTGCAACTGGTCATCATTGACAAGCTTCCGTTCCCGCCTCCCAACGATCCCTTGGTCGAAGCTCGTAGCAAACGCTTAGAAGCGCAAGGTCGCAGTCCGTTCAATGATTACTTTGTGCCCGAAGCCGTGGTGGCTTTGAAGCAGGGCGCAGGTCGATTGATTCGCACGGAGTCTGATCAGGGCGTGTTGATCTTGTGTGACAACCGTTTGGTCACCACAGGCTATGGCCGTCGTTTGATTGCGTCGTTGCCGCCGATGCGCCAGCTACAAACGGCCCAAGCCTTGGCTCAGTCTTTAGAAGACTTGAGCCAAGTGAACCTTACCAAAACTTCCACCACGATTTTTTAGCCGCCCTGCGTTCTGGGTAAAGGAAGGCCGTGTCGGGGTAGTTGGTTTCCAGCACGCGCTTGGTGTCATCGCGCAACTGGTTCAAGCCGAGCCTGTCGTAGGACTGATACATGATGAACAATGCTTCTTCTACAGCAGGGACGTCGCGGTACTCTTGCACTGTGATTTGTGCACGGTTGATGGCCGCTACATAGGCACCGCGCTGGTAGTAAAAACGCGCAACGTGCACATCTGAACGGGCCAGCGAGTTCTTGATGAATGCCATGCGCAAACGTGCATCGGCTGAGTATTTGGAATCAGGGAAGCGAACAACCAATTCACGGAAGACTTCGAAGGATTCTTTGGCTTGTTTGGGGTCGCGTTCGGCCAAATCTTGCTCAGCCACAGACGACATCAACCCCAAGTGGTCGTTGAAGTTCACCAAGCCTTTGAGGTACAGCGCATAGTCCAGCGCTGGGCTGGCGGGGTGCAGTTTGATGAAACGATCAAGCGTGGCCACGGCCTGCACAGGCTCATTGGTTTTGTATTGCGCCCACGCTTTGTCTAGCTGCGCTTGTTGCGCGAGTGGGGTGCCTGCGGCACGGCCTTCGAGTTTTTCATACATGCCGATGGCTTTGTCGTAACCGCCCGCAGCCATCTCTTCTTTGGCCTCGCTGTAGAGCTTGTCAACGCTCCAATCCTTGGTCGGGTCGTAGGTACTGTCGGCACAACCCGATAAAAGAATGGCGCTCGCCATTCCAACGGACACCCACACAGTCGATAATTTAAGTCGTAACACCACAGGTCAACCTCTTGAAGCAAAGTAAATCCATTCTATCGGCTCAGCCGCCATCCATCGCGCCAACACAGGAGGATGTTTTGCTTGATGAGCATGTCGACCTGACTGATGGTCCTGAAGTGGAGACTCGCGAACTCTCGATCCCGTCTGAGCTGCATGGCGAGCGTCTTGACCGTGCTTTGGCGGTGCTACTGCCTGAGTTTTCGCGCAGTTTCTCTCAGCAGTTGCTCAGTGAAGGTTGTGTGAGCTGCGTGCTGCCCGCGCCCCGCGTGATGACCAAGGCTTCTGCCAAGGTGCGCATGGGCGAGCGTTACCAGCTTATTTTGAAGCCCACGCCGCAAAGCCAAGCCTTCAAGCCAGAAAACATCCCGCTTGATGTGATTTACGAAGATGCGGACATCCGCGTCCTCTTCAAACCCGCGGGCTTGGTGGTACATCCCGCTCCCGGGAATTGGAGCGGGACCTTGCTCAATGGTTTGTTGGCCCTAGATCCACAAGCCGTGATGCTGCCCCGTGCAGGCATCGTGCATCGCTTAGACAAAGACACCAGCGGCTTGATGATCGTCGCGCGCACACGCACGGCGATGGACGCCTTGGTGGCCATGATTGCGGCGCGTGATGTGCACCGTGAATATTTGGCGGTGGCTTACCGCAAATGGAGCGGTATCTTGGTGCGCGACATCGAGGCCGCCATTGGCCGCGACTACCGCAATCGCTTGCGCATGGCGGTGGTCGACCTAGAGCGCTTGCCTGGCAAAGAAGCACACACCACGTTCGAATGCTTGAGCAGTCAAGAAGAAGCCTGTTTGGTTCAATGCACCTTGCACACCGGGCGCACCCACCAAATCCGCGTGCACATGGCGCACTTTGGTCACCCGTTGGTGGGTGATTCGCTTTACGCTGGCCCCATGAACATGGGCATTGACCGTCAAGCCTTGCACGCCTTCCGTTTGAGCTTTGACCATCCCATCACCGGCGAGCCGCTGAAGTTTGAAGCGCCATTGCCTGACGACATGGTCAATTTGCTGGCCAATTTGGGGCTGAAGCTTCCGGAATAGGTCTTTCAAGCCACCTCCGCTACAATACGGCTTCACGCTTGTGAAAGCGGTGAGCCCTTTGGCTCTGACTTAGGTGATGCCCCGCATCACCCCTACCAGCCTCGAGATGAATTTTCGTAGGCCATTTCCTCGACCCTTGACCCGGAACTCTCACGATGAACACCGTGGATGCCAAGCGCGTACTTGAGACCGCCCTAATTTGTTCGCACCAGCCGATTCAGATTCGCGATTTGCGCGTGCTGTTTTCTGACGCCTTGGGCGCTGACACCATCAGCACCCTGCTCGAAGAGTTGCAGCTCGATTGGGCACAACGCGGCGTGGCGTTGGTGCAAGTAGCCACCGGTTGGCGTTTTCAAAGCCGCCCAGAGATGCGTGAATTTTTAGACCGTCTGAACCCAGAGAAGCCTCCCAAATACTCACGTGCCGTGATGGAAACTTTGGCCATCATTGCGTACCGCCAGCCGGTGACGCGCGGCGACATGGAAGACGTGCGCGGCGTGACCATCAACTCCCTCGTACTCAAGCAGCTCGAAGACCGTGGTTGGGTTGAAGTCATTGGCCACCGCGAAACCGTGGGTCGTCCATCTTTGTACGCCACCACGCGCCAGTTTTTGGATGATCTGGGCTTGGCCTCACTCGACCAACTTCCCGTGTACGACAGCGCCCAAGCGCAAGCCAATGCCTTTGCCCGTTTGGGTGAGGATGACCCGACAACGCAGATGGACATGGCGCTAGAGCCCACTGAGGGCGAAGTCCTTGTTGAAGTGCCTTTGGCCATCCTCGAAGACGCCCCTATTTTTGAACTTTCCTCACCCAGAGACCCCGCCCCAACCGGCGATGAAACGCATGAACACTAAACACCACGACCTGGGTGGCAAGCCAAGCGACGACCACCACGACATCTTCAACGAAGACGACGCAGCCTTCGATTTTGAAGATGTTGTTTCTGGCGAATTTGATGCCGAGCTGATCCGCGCAGATGCCGCTCCCGAAAAGCGCGTCTTGTTGCCACAACCCGAATCGCCTAAGTTGCACAAAGTCCTAGCCCAATCGGGGTTGGGCTCGCGCATCGAAATGGAGCGCCTGATTGCCGAAGGCCACGTGGCCGTGAACAACGAAGTGGCCCACACCGGTCAACGTGTGCAGTTTGGCGACCAAATCAAGGTCAACGGTCGTCAACTCAAGGTGCGTATTGCGCCGCCGCCGCCACGCGTGATTGCGTATCACAAGCCTGCAGGCGAAGTGGTGACCACCGATGACCCACAAAACCGTCCTACCGTTTTTCGCCGTTTGCCACGTTTGTACCAAGGCAAATGGCAGTCGGTCGGTCGCTTGGACTTGAACACCGAAGGCTTGTTGCTGTTCACCAGCTCTGGCGAATTGGCCAACCAGCTCATGCACCCCCGCTTTGGTTTGCAGCGCGAATACGCGGTGCGATCATTGGGCAAGCTCAGCAAAGACCAAAAAGAACAACTCATCACCGGCATTCAGCTTGACGATGGTCCTGCCCAATTTGGTTCGATCGAAGAAGGCGGTGGCGAAGGTTCCAACTGCTGGTATCGCATCACCATTTCTGAAGGCCGCAACCGCGAAGTGCGCCGCATGTTTGAGGCGGTTGGTCACGCAGTGAGCCGCTTGATTCGCATTCGCTACGGTGCGATGGTGTTGCCACGCGGTTTGAAGCGCGGCGCGTTTGTGGAGTTGGGCGAGCGTGACATCCGTGCGTTGATGGAAGCCGCCGGAGCCGAAGCGCCTATGCAAAGTGGCCCTTCACACAACAACCGCACCGAACGTGCGAGCAGCCGTCGCCGTGGCAACAGCGTTGGGCCACGTCCCTCTACGCCGCGCGCACCTGAAGAGCGCAACGCTGGCCCTGAGCGCTTGGTTCGCACCGAGCGTCGCCGTGGTGGCAAACCGCCAGAGCGTTTGCAGCAGCCCGATCCCATGCAAACCTCGGTGGGTTACATCGGCGCTGACAGCTATGCGGATGAACGTCAACGCAAAAAAGACGGTCAAAAGGCTTTTAAAGCTGGCTTGGTCGGCGGTCCACGCCCCTCATCAGCCAGTGGTCCACGTCGCGGCGGCGCGACCGGCGGGAGCTTTGGCGGTGGCCGATCTGGCGGTGGCAGCACGGGTGGCGGTAATCGTGGCCGTGGTGGTCGCTAAATCGCAGCCAAGACAACGCAAAAACGCTGCTGAGTGAGAGGGTAAATCCCTTGAAGCGGTTAAAATAACGGGCTTCGCACTTCGCGCAAAAATTTCAATCACAGTCAATTCAAGGAAATTCCAAATGACCGAACGTACCCTCTCCATCATCAAGCCAGACGCAGTTGCTAAAAACGTGATCGGCCAAATCTACGCTCGCTTTGAAGCTGCTGGCTTGAAAGTGGTGGCTGCTCGCATGGCTCACTTGTCACGCGGCGAAGCTGAACAGTTTTACGCCGTGCACAAAGCACGTCCTTTCTTCAAAGATTTGGTCGACTTCATGGTTTCTGGCCCCGTCATGATCCAAGTGTTGGAAGGCGAGAACGCCATCTTGAAAAACCGTGATTTGATGGGTGCCACCAACCCTAAAGACGCCGCACCTGGCACCATCCGCGCTGACTTCGCTGACAGCATCGATGCCAACGCTGTGCACGGTTCTGACGCCGCTGAGACTGCCGCTGTTGAAATCGGCTTCTTCTTCGCCGGTATGAACGTTTACGGTCACTAAGAGGCAATGGGCGCGGCTGGTGACAGCAGCGCTTACGCAAAAAAAATGACGGCCAACCTGCTTGATTTTGATCTCGACGGTTTGGCCGTTTTTTGTGAGCGCTTGGGCGAGAAACGCTTTCGTGCCACACAGCTATTCCGGTGGATCCACCAAAAGGGCGCACAAGACTTTGATCAGATGTCTGATCTCGCCAAGTCATTGCGCGAAAAGCTGAAAACCTGCGCACAGGTTCAGCCCCTAACGCCCATTTCTCGACACGACTCCGCCGATGGCACCATCAAATGGTTGTTCGACGTGGGGGACGGCAACGCCGTTGAAACCGTGTTCATTCCCGAAGACGATCGAGGTACTTTGTGCATTTCGTCGCAAGCCGGTTGCGCGGTGGGCTGTCGCTTTTGCTCGACGGGGCACCAAGGCTTTAGCCGCAACCTCACCACTGGCGAAATCTTGTCGCAGCTGTGGTTTGCTGAGCACACGCTGCGCAAGCAGTTCAACACGACTGAGCGCGTCATCTCCAACGTGGTGATGATGGGCATGGGCGAGCCGCTGCAAAACTACAGTGCCTTGGTACCCGCCTTGCGCTCGATGTTGGACGACCACGGCTACGGCCTTTCGCGCCGCCGTGTCACGGTGTCTACCTCAGGCGTGGTGCCCATGATGGACCGCTTGGGCGAAGACTGTCCTGTCGCTTTGGCCGTGTCGTTGCATGCACCTACAGATGCCTTGCGCGACAACTTGGTACCCCTCAACCGCAAATACCCCTTGCACGAGTTGATGGACGCGTGCCGCCGCTATTTGGCCCACGCACCACGTGACTTCATCACCTTCGAATACTGCATGTTGGACGGCGTGAATGATCAGCCCGAACATGCGCAAGCCTTGATCGATTTGGTCAGGCCAAACCGTGGCTCCGGTGAACCTGTGCCATGCAAGTTCAACCTCATTCCATTTAACCCTTTCCCAGCCTCAGGGCTCACGCGCTCAAGTGCGGCGACAGTCAAAGCCTTTGCCGCGCAACTGAGCGAGGCGGGCATCATCACCACTGTGCGCAAAACGCGGGGTGACGACATTGATGCTGCTTGCGGTCAGCTCGCAGGAGACGTGAAAGACCGCACCAAGGTTGATGCACGCATGGCCAAACAACGCGTGATTCCTTTGACGCAGGTGTCGTCATGAACTGGGCGCGTGTCGCGGCTTGTTTGGGTTTGTTCTGCGGTGTCTTGGTGGGCCTGAACGCTTGCAGTACGGCTGCGCCACAACTCGACGCACTCACTCAAGCCGAGCCTGACAGCTCGCGCCAACGCGCCATGCGTCGCCTGAGCTTGGCGAGTGCGTATTACGAACAAGGTCAAAACGAGGTGGCGCAGCAAGAAGTCCGCGCCGCATTGCAAATTGATCCGAAATTTGCATCTGCTTACAGCTTGTTGGGCCTGATTCATCAGCGCGACAAAGCGCCTACTTTGGCGGAGCAGAGTTTTCAGCAAGCCTTGCAGTTGGCATCCGTGGCGCCTGCGAATGCTGCGGATTTGGCGGCCATACAACACAACTACGGTTGGTTTTTGTGCGAGAAAAACCATTTCGCTCAAGCGCAAACGCAGTTCAGCAGTGCCGTGTCGCAGCCTGGCTACCGTCAAGTGGATAAAACGATGAAAGCCATCGAGTTTTGCCAAGCGAGAGCCGCCGCTCAAACCGATGTGCGTAAAAGCAATAATTGACGCAACAAATTTTTAAATTTGAAGACTGATGACCGAAGAAACAACGACTCCCCATTCTCCTAGCGTGACCGCCGGAGCTTTGCTTCGCCAATACCGTGAAGCCTTTGGCCTAAAGGCAGATGCCTTGGCGCTGGCTTTGCACGTGTCCCCCGCGAAGCTAGAAGCCTTGGAAGCTGACCGCTTAGACGAGCTGCCAGACGCCATGTTTGCCCGTGCCTTGGCATTGGCCGTGTGCCGCCAACTGAAGGCCGACGCCGCGCCTGTGTTAGCCCTGATGCCCGGGCAGGATATCTCGCGTCTAGCGCCCAAAGACGAACGTGGCTTGGACTTTCCCTTAGACCGTCCTTCGTTCTTGCCGCAGTCCAGCTTTTTGCTGGTGGCTCGATTGTTCACGCCCATGCGTTGGGCTGCGTTGGCTGTCTTGGTATTGGCTTTGGTGTTGGGTTTGTGGCCCGAGATTCATGCCTTGTTGGTCTTCAAAGACGAGCCTGCATTGGGCTCAGTGGTGGCACCTGTCGCTCAGCCTGTCGCAGCACCTCCCGCCATCGAGACCTTGACGCCCGTGGTGGAGGCGTCTAAGTCTGCCAACATGGTCGTGACCACCGTTCATTCACCTGCAGTAGCCAGCCCCGCGACTGGGGCAGCCGTGGGTGCAAGCGCGGCTGGAGCGCCTGATGCCCGCTAACGAAAACGCTAAAAATAACGCCATGGCGAACACGCAAGGTATTGCCTTGTCGCAACCCAAAGCACGCAGCAGTTTGCAAGCGCGCGTGGCTTGGGGTGACCATGTGGTAACCGTGGGTGGTGATGCCCCCGTGCGCGTGCAGTCCATGACCAACACAGACACGGTCGATGCAATTGGTACAGCCATTCAAATCAAAGATTTGGCCTTGGCTGGCTCAGAGCTGGTGCGTATCACCGTCAATACGCCTGAGGCCGCAGCTGCGGTGCCGTATGTGCGCGAACAGCTCGACAAGATGGGCATTCACGTCCCTTTGATTGGCGACTTTCATTACAACGGCCATCGTTTGCTGACCGAGTTTCCCGACTGCGCGCAAGCGTTGTCCAAGTACCGCATCAACCCTGGCAACGTGGGCAAGGGCGATAAGCACGACAAGCAATTTGGCCAAATGATTGAAGCCGCGATGCGCTACAACAAAGCTGTGCGCATCGGTGTGAATTGGGGTAGTTTGGACCAAGAGTTGCTCGCCAAGTTGATGGATGAGAACGCTTTGCGTGCCAACCCGTTTGAGGCGAAGCAAGTGATGTACGAGGCGCTCATCACCTCGGCCATCGATTCGGCCAAGTTGGCACAAAGCATGGGCATGCCAGCGAACCAAATTTTGCTCAGTTGCAAGGTGAGTGGTGTGCAAGACTTGATTGCCGTGTACCGCGAGCTGGCTCAACGTTGCAATTACCCACTGCATTTGGGGCTCACCGAGGCTGGCATGGGCACACGCGGCACGGTGGCTTCCACCACAGCCTTGTCCATCTTGCTGCAAGAGGGCATTGGCGACACCATCCGCGTCTCGCTCACGCCGCAGCCAGGTGAAGCACGGACGCAAGAGGTGGTGATTGCCTCTGAAATTTTGCAAGCCTTGGGGTTGCGCACCTTTGTGCCCAGCGTGACCGCATGCCCCGGCTGTGGCCGCACCACCAGCACCACCTTCCAAGAAATGGCCAAGTCGATTGACGACTTTTTGCGCGCCCAAATGCCTGTGTGGCGGACCCAATACCCTGGGGTTGAAAACCTCAAGGTGGCGGTGATGGGTTGCATCGTCAACGGCCCCGGCGAGAGCAAGCATGCCGACATCGGCATCAGCCTGCCTGGCAGTGGTGAAGCACCTGCTGCACCCGTATTTATTGATGGCGAAAAAGCCATGACCTTGCGCGGCGACAACATCGCGCAAGAGTTCCACCAGATTGTTGAAAACTACATTGAAAAACGCTTCGGTTAAGCCGTGCGCCCGCCTATCGTGACGACAGAAAACAAAACAACAAATAAACCTGCCAAAGCCCAAGCCTTGACGGCTGTCAAAGGCATGAACGATTTGCTCCCACCAGCCTCAGCCCAATGGGAATGGCTGGAGGACAAAGTTCGCGGCTTGATGGCCCGCCACGCGTACCGCAATTTGCGCACACCTATCGTTGAACCCACAGCCTTGTTTGTGCGTGGCTTGGGTGAGGTGACCGACATCGTGGAAAAGGAGATGTACTCCTTTGAAGATCGTCTGAACGGTGAGCAACTCACTTTGCGCCCCGAAGCTACTGCGGGTGTTGTGCGTGCTGTGGTCGAACACAACATGCTCTATGACGGTGGCAAGCGCTTGTACTACATGGGCCCGATGTTTCGTCACGAGCGCCCACAACGCGGCCGCTATCGCCAGTTCCACCAAATCGGCGCAGAGGCTTTGGGTTTTCCCGGCGCTGAGGTGGACGCTGAGTTGATTGTGTTGGCCGCCACGCTGTGGCAAGAGCTGGGTTTGCAAGACGTGCGCTTGGAACTCAACAGCTTGGGCCAACCCAACGAACGCGCCGCACACCGCGCTGCGTTGATCACCCACCTAGAAGCCCACGTTGATGTGCTGGACGAAGAAGCAAAGCGCCGTCTGCACACCAACCCCCTGCGCATCTTGGACACCAAAAATCCTGCAATGCAAGCGGTGGTCGAAGCGGCGCCTAAGCTGATGGATTTCCTGGGCGAAGCCTCGTTGGCCCACTTCAATGCCGTGCGCGCCATTTTGGATGCCAGCGGTGTGGCGTATCGCATCAACCCGCGCTTGGTGCGTGGCATGGATTACTACAACCTCACCGTGTTTGAGTTTGTGACCGAGCGCTTAGGCTCCCAAGGCACGATTTGCGGCGGTGGCCGTTATGACTACCTGATCGAGCAGGTGGGCGGCAAACCTGCGCCTGCTGTGGGCTGGGCTTTGGGAATGGAGCGTGTGTTGGAGTTGCTCAAGGAGCAAGGTACGTTGCCCGAGGCTACGGGGCCTGACGTCTACGTCATCGTGCCCGACGCTTCGGCCCTGCCTGTGGTGTTCAAAACCATTCAAACCCTGCGCGCCCAAGGCATGTCTGTGCAAATGCACGCGGCACATGGTTCTGTGGCTGGCGAGGGCATGGGCAGCATGAAGTCGCAGTTCAAAAAGGCCGATGGCAGCGGCGCACAGTTCGCTTTGATTTTTGGGGGCGATGAGCTGGCCCGTGGCGAAGTCACCCTCAAGTCTTTGCGCGATGGCGCGGGCGCTCAAGAGGCTGTGCCATTGGCTGACGTCACCGTTCGTGTGGCCACCAAACTCGCGCAGGGCTTGGCCCAATCCCAACCCACGGCATAAAGAAGCCGAGCCCTACAATTCGCTAAATTTTTTTTTAGTCAAAACTATCACACCATGGCATCACCTCTCGACCTCGAAGAACAAGAACAACTCGATGAGCTCAAGCACTTTTGGAAGCGCTGGGGCGACCTCATCACTTGGGTGTTGATCGCTGTTTTGGCTGGCTATGCCGCTTGGATGGGCTGGCAGTCTTATGCGACCAAGCAAGCTGCGCAATCTGCCGCGTTGTACGACACAGTGGAACGTGCGGCCCTTGGTGCGGACATGGCCTTGCTCGACCGCTCTGTGAGCGACATCAAAGACAAATTTGCCAGCACCACCTACGCGCAACAAGCGGCGATGTTGGCTGCGCGTGTCTACCAAGACAAAGATCGCAAAGCCGATGCCAAAGTGCAACTTGCGTGGGTGGTCGACAAAGCCAGCGACGATGGCTATCAAGCTTTGGCCCGTTTGCGTTTGGCAGCTTTGTTGATTGACGAGAAAGCCTTCGACGAAGCGCGCAAACAACTCACCGCCAAAACACCTGAAGCGTTCGCGCCATTGATGGCCGACCGCTTGGGTGACTTGGCCATGTTGCAGTCGCAGCCCGCAGAGGCTGTCCAGCACTACAAAAACGCGTGGAAAGGCTTTGAGCCCACCGCCGAGTACCGCCGCTTGGTGGCTGTGAAATTGGCTGCTTTGGGTGCCGACCCCGAAGACACATCTGCTGTGGAGAGCAAAAAGTGAACACAACACCGTCTCGCTGGATCCCCATCACGCGCTCAGCCGTGACGCGCTTTGCTTTGGCAGGCGTGTGCGTGGTCTTGGCCGCTTGCTCCGGTCCTTCGCGACCCAAACCTACTGAAATTCAGGGCGTGTCCGTGCTGCAAGACGTGCGCACCAGTTGGACAGCCAACGTGGGCAAGGTCGATTTCCCCTTGGTGGTGTCGGTATTTGAAGATCGCATTGCTTTGGCCAATAGCCAAGGCGTGGTTGCTGTGCTGGATGCAGCCACCGGCAAAGACATGTGGCGCTTGAAACTCGACCAAGCCATCGCCGCGGGCGTGGGCAGCGATGGCCAGCAAGTGGCTGTGGTCACGCGTAACAACGAACTGGTCACCTTGCAAGACGGCAAAGTGCAGTGGCGACAAAAACTTCCTGCCCAATCCTTCACCGCGCCCTTGGTGGCCGGTGCGCGTGTGTTCGTGTTGACCGCAGACCGCTCAGTGATGGCTTTTGATGGCGTGACGGGGCGTCAGCTTTGGACGCAACAACGCCCAGGAGAGCCTTTGGTGCTCAAGCAGGCAGGCGTTTTGTTGGCCTTTAAGAATACTTTGGTGGTGGGCTTATCTGGCCGCTTGGTTGGTTTAGATCCAACCACGGGTGTGGTTCGCTGGGAGTCCGCCATCGCCACACC
The DNA here is from genome assembly GCA_947374535.1 of Comamonadaceae bacterium. The sequence goes on from CANCCJ010000003.1 coordinate 80,736, forward strand.
GCGTGGCACGAATGATGTGGAGCGTTTGGTCGACTTAGTCAGTCCAGCTGATCGTGTGGGCGACGTGGTGTGTGCCCGTGCATTCCAAACCGCTGTGGGTTGCGTGAATGCCGAGCGCGGTCAAGGCGTATGGACCCGTCCTTCCGTGGGTGAGATGGGTGTGAGTGGCAACGACAACTTGCTGATCACACCTTTGTCCAACGGCGTGGTGCAAGCATGGAATCGTGCAACGGGCGAGCGTTTGTGGGAAAACGAGCGCTTGAAATATCGCAGTTTGAGCGCACCTCTGGTCACACCACGCGGTGTGCTGGTGGCCGACAACGGGGGCTGGCTCTACCTCTTGTCGTTGGCAGATGGTGCTTTGCTGAACCGCATCAAGCTCGACACCGAAGAATTGGCGACGGCTCCTGTGTTTGCAGGTGGGCGCTATGTGGTGGTCACACGCGAAGGTCGCGTGACTGGCCTCCAAATCCCGTAATTGGGAAAGTTAAAGGATTAAGTTTTGAAACCCGTATTGGCCCTTGTGGGCCGCCCCAACGTTGGCAAGTCCACGTTGTTCAACCGCTTGACCAAATCGCGTGACGCCATCGTGGCCGACTTCGCGGGCTTGACCCGTGACCGTCACTACGGCAACGCGCGATTCGATAAGCATGAATTCATCGTCATCGACACCGGTGGTTTTGAGCCCACTGCTGACAACGGCATCTACAAAGAGATGGCGCGTCAAACCCAACAAGCCGTGGCTGAGGCCGATGTGGTGGTGTTTGTGGTGGATGCGCGTGGGGGCATTTCTGCCCAAGATCACGACATCGCTAACTACCTGCGTCGCTTGGGTAAGCCAACGATTCTTGTGGCCAACAAAGCCGAGGGCATGACCGAAGGCGCTCAGCTGGTGGAGTTCTACGAGCTGGGTTTGGGCGCTGTGTTGCCCATATCCGCCTCGCATGGCCAAGGCATTCGCGACATGATGGCCAGCGCTTTGGCGCCTTTGAATCTTGCCGATCCACAAGACGAAGATGCCAACGTCGACAACGGCACCATCAAGCTGGCCGTGGCCGGTCGTCCCAACGTGGGCAAATCCACCCTCATCAACACCTGGCTTGGCGAAGAGCGCTTGGTGGCGTTTGACATGCCGGGTACCACGCGTGACGCCATCAGCGTTCCGTTTGAGCGTAACGGTCAGATGTTTGAACTCATCGACACGGCAGGTTTGCGACGCAAGGGCAAAGTGTTTGAAGCGATTGAGAAATTCTCTGTCGTCAAAACCCTGCAAGCAATTGAATCTGCCAATGTGGTGTTGCTGTTGCTCGATGCCACCCAAGGTGTGACCGACCAAGACGCCCACATTGCAGGCTACATCTTGGAAAGCGGCCGTGCTGTGGTGTTGGCTGTGAACAAATGGGACGCCGTGGACGCTTACCAGCGCGAATTGCTGATGCGCTCGATCGAGACCCGTTTGCCATTCTTGAAGTTTGCCGCCATGCACTTCATTTCGGCCAAAAAACGCCAAGGCTTGGGGCCTTTGTGGGGGGCGATTGCGCAAGCTCACAAGGCAGCCATGTGCAAGATGCCAACGCCTATGTTGACGCGCTTGTTGCTTGAAGCCGTGCAATTTCAGTCACCACAACGCGGCGGCATGTACCGCCCCAAGTTGCGTTATGCCCACCAAGGCGGCATGAACCCACCCATCATCGTGATTCACGGTAATTCGCTGGAGCACGTGACCGAGACCTACAAACGGTTCTTGGAAGGGCGTTTCCGCAAAGCCTTTAATTTGGAAGGCACGCCCTTGCGAATTGAGATGAAGACCTCAAGTAACCCCTACGCAGGCAAAGACGACTGAGCTACGAAGCCTTAGGGCTCTGTGGTAACGTGGGATTTCTTTCAACTACACAGACACGGAGAATATCGTGAACACCGACAACTCAAAGAACAAAGGCCAACTGTTGCAAGACCCATTTTTGAACATCCTGCGCCGCGAGCATGTGCCCGTGTCCATTTATTTGGTCAACGGCATCAAGCTGCAAGGCCAAATCGAATCATTTGACCAATACGTGGTGTTGCTGCGCAACACCGTGACGCAAATGGTCTACAAACACGCCATCTCGACCATCGTGCCGGGCCGCGCTGTCAATTTCAACGCCACAGACGGCACCGGCAGCTCGCCTGAAGTCTGAGCTTGAACGCTCTGCAAAAAGGGCTGTTTCAGCCCTTTTTTTACGTCTTACTTTTTAGAACCAACGCTTGAACGACACATCTCACAACACCGCTGGCGTCACCATCTTGGTAGGAGTCGATTTTGGATTGCCGCATTTTGATGGCGAGCTAGAAGAACTCGGGCTGCTCGCCGAAACCGCGGGCTTAAAGCCTGTGGCGCGTATCACTTGCAAGCGCAAAGCGCCAGACGCGGCTCTCTTTGTGGGCAGTGGCAAGGCCGACGAAATCAAAGAACTGGCCCTCATGCACGGTGCCACTGAGATTTTGTTTGACCAGTCACTCAGCCCCGCGCAGCAACGCAACTTGGAGCGCCACATGGGCGTGGCGGTGAACGACCGCACCTTGTTGATTTTGGAAATCTTTGCCCAACGCGCTCGCAGTCACGAAGGCAAGTTGCAGGTCGAGCTGGCCAAGCTGCAATACCTCAGCACGCGCTTGGTACGCCGTTGGTCGCACTTGGAGCGTCAAAGCGGCGGCATTGGTATGCGCGGTGGTCCTGGTGAAACCCAGATTGAGCTGGACCGCCGCATGATCAACGATTCGATCAAGCGCACCCGTGAGCGCCTTGAGAAAGTCAAAAAGCAACGCAGCACCCAGCGCCGCCAGCGCAACCGTCGCGACGCCTTCACCATTTCGCTGGTGGGCTACACCAACGCAGGTAAATCCACCTTGTTCAACGCTTTGGTCAAGGCCCGCGCCTATGCGGCTGACCAACTGTTTGCCACGCTGGACACCACCACCCGTCAGCTGTATTTGGGCAACGCCGATGGCACAGGCCGTTCGGTGTCTTTGTCAGACACGGTGGGGTTTATCCGCGATTTGCCTCATGGTTTGATTGATGCCTTCCAAGCCACCTTGCAAGAGGCGGCTGATGCCACGCTTTTGATGCATGTGGTCCATGCGTCCAACCCCAATTACCCCGAACAAATGGACGAGGTGCAAAAGGTCTTGGCCGAGATTGGCGCGGCCGATGTGCCGCAGGTCTTGGTGTTTAACAAGCTCGATGCCATGAGCCCTGAGACCCGCCCGAAGCAGCTGCATGACCATTACACGGTGGATGGTCAAAGCCTGCCGCGCTTTTTTGTGAGTGCCCAAACGGGCGAGGGCGTGTCGGCCTTGCGTGAGTTTTTGGCACAAGAAGCATTGGCCAAGATGCCTGAAGACGATGCAAACTCGCATGAATTGGTATGAACCTGTTTCATTAGGCACAATCAAGACTTCAGAGAAGAAAAATATGACGCGCATGAACTCCAATACCCACACGGTCAGCCCCATTTCTTGGCGTGCACGATTGCTCGGCATGTTCAACCTCAACGACGGCCGCTGGGGCCGCGACAAAGACGGACATCCCACGTTTGACCCCAATGGTGGTCAGCAACCCACGCCCACCGAAGAGAAAAAACCACAAGAACCACCACGCCCACCGGCCGGCTCTGGCGTGGGTGGCCCGCCAGATTTAGACGAGCTCTGGCGTGATTTCAATGCCAAGCTCTCGGGTTTGTTTGGCAATAAAAATGGCGGCTCAGAGCCTCCAAGCAACAACGGTGGCCCTAATGGCTCTAACGGTCCTGATTTCAAGGTGGCGAGCTTTGGCATCGGTGTGGTTGGCGCTGTTGCGTTGGCCATTTGGCTCAGCACAGGTTTCTTCATCGTGCAAGAGGGCCAGCAAGCAGTCATCACGCAATTTGGTCGTTACCACTCCACTGTGGGTGCCGGTTTCAACTGGCGTTTGCCTTACCCATTCCAGCGACACGAACTCGTGTTCGTGACGCAAATTCGCTCGGTGGACGTGGGCCGTGACAACATCGTCAAAGCCACAGGCTTGCGCGAGTCGGCCATGCTGACCGAAGACGAGAATATTTTAGAAATCAAGTTCGCGGTGCAATACCGTTTGACCGACGCACGCGCCTATTTGTTTGAGACCAAAAACCCCACGGACACCGTGGTGCAAGCCGCTGAAACCGCTGTGCGCGAAGTGGTCGGCAAGATGAAGATGGATGCGGCGATGTCTGAAGAGCGTGACCAAATCGGCCCACGCATTCGCACCATCATGCAAGCCATCCTTGACCAATACAAAGTGGGTATCGAGGTGGTCGGCATCAACTTGCAACAAGGCGGCGTTCGTCCCCCCGAGCAAGTGCAAGCCGCTTTTGACGATGTACTCAAAGCCGGTCAAGAACGCGAACGTGCCAAGAACGAAGCCGAAGCCTACGCCAACGATGTGGTGCCTCGCGCTGTGGGCGCGGCTTCGCGTTTGAAGCAAGAGGCCGATGGTTACAAAGCCCGTATCGTGGCGCAAGCCGAAGGCGATGCCCAACGCTTCAAGTTGTTGGTGGGCGAATACCAAAAGGCCCCGCAAGTCATGCGCGACCGTTTGTACATTGATGCCATGCAACAGATTTACAGCAACACCACCAAAGTGTTGGTGGACACCAAGCAGGGTTCCAACTTGTTGTATTTGCCGCTGGACAAAATCATTCAGCAAAGCAACCTAGCCAATGGGGCGACGCCTGTCGCGCCTGCTGACGCGACGCATAACGCGACAAGCACGACCACCACCAACCCAGCCGCTGCTGCATCGGCTGATGCCCGCGCACGCGATGGTCGTTCACGCGACCGTGATGGCCGCTGATAGGGAAACGAACATGAAAAACAACAAAATCGGTTTTTATATTGCTTCAGTGATGCTGGCCTTGGCGGTGCTCAGCTCTACGCTGTTTGTGGTCGATCAACGCCAATTCGGGGTGGTGTATTCCTTCGGTCAAATCAAGAGCGTCATCACGGAGCCCGGCTTGAATATCAAGCTGCCGCCACCGTTCCAAAACGTCAGCTACATCGACAAGCGTTTGCTCACACTCGACAACGCCGACACCGAGCCCATGCTCACGGCTGAAAAACAACGTGTGGTGATTGACTGGTACGCCCGTTGGCGCATCACCGACCCATCGCAATACATTCGCAACGTCGGCTTGGATGAAAACGCAGGTGCCATTCAACTCGCCCGCGTGGTGCGCAATGCGTTTCAAGAGGAAATCAACAAGCGCACGGTGAAAGAGTTGCTCTCGCTCAAGCGCGAAGAGTTGCTTGAAAACGTCAAGCGTGAAGTCTTGTTGGCCGTCAAAGGTGCCAAGCCTTGGGGTGTGGACGTGATTGATGTACGCATCACCCGCTCTGACTATGTGGACGCGATCACTGAGTCGGTCTATCGCCGCATGGAAGCCGAGCGTAAGCGCGTGGCCAACGAGTTGCGTTCCACCGGTGCAGCCGAAGGTGAAAAAATTCGTGCCGATGCTGACCGCCAACGCGAAGTGACCGTGGCCAATGCCTACCGCGAAGCGCAAAAAATCAAAGGCGAGGGCGATGCCGAGGCTGCGCGTTTGTATGCTGACTCGTTTGGTCGCGATGCCAACTTTGCGCAGTTCTACCGCAGCTTGGAAGCCTACAAAACCACATTCAGTAAAAAGAGCGACGTGATGGTGGTAGACCCATCCAGCGACTTTTTCAAAGCCCTGCGTGGCAGTGGTGGTGGCAGCGCCCCAGCCTCTAAGAAGTAAAAGGCCCCTCGTATGAGCTTTGACGGCGATACGCTGTGGGTTGCGTTCGGACTGATGCTGATTTTTGAAGGCGTCTTTCCGTTTGTGTCGCCCCAAGGTTGGCGAGACAAAATGGCGCAAATCTTGGTGCTTGAGGACGGTCAAATCCGCTTTTTCGGTTTGGTCTGCGTCTTGGTGGGTCTTTTGATGTTGTGGTGGCTGAGTTAAGGGCGATAAGCCCTGTAAAATCTCGGTTTTAACAGCCTCCCTTAATTACATGTCTGCTTGGGTTCTGCCGGATCACATCGCCGATGTTCTGCCTTCTGAGGCCCGGCACATCGAAGAGCTGCGTCGTCTTTATTTGGACGCAGCTAGGGGCTATGGCTACGAGCTGGTCATGCCGCCGTTGCTCGAATACCTCGAATCCTTGTTGTCCGGCACCGGCCGCGCACTCGATTTGCAAACCTTCAAACTGGTTGACCAACTCTCAGGTCGCACCTTAGGCCTTCGTGCTGACACCACGCCGCAAGTCGCCCGCATTGATGCCCATTTGCTCAACCGTGCTGGTGTGACACGTCTGTGTTACTGCGGCCCTGTGCTTCACACACGTCCCGACCGCCCGTTTGCCACCCGTGAGCCTTTGCAGTTTGGCGCCGAAATTTACGGCCACGCTGGCATTGAAGCCGACCTCGAAGTGTTGCATTTGGCACTCGATAGCCTCAAAGCTGTGTCTATCAACCAATTCACCGTCGACTTGAGTGATGCGCGCATCGTGCCCGCATTGCTGGCTGGCGTGACATTGACATCTCAAGCGCGCGATGCCTTGCACAGCGCTTTGGCCGCCAAAGATACCTCCGGCGTTCAAGCCCTGAGTCAAGATTTACCTCCGAGCGTCCGCGCTGCGTTGGTCGCCTTGGTCGGAATGTATGGCGATGCCTCGGTGTTGGCCCAAGCCGAACAAGCGTTTGCTGCTTGGCCGGTCGTCATGCAAGCGCTGGCTGAGTTGCGACAAATCGCTGCCGATTTGAGCGGCGTGGCCATCACGTTTGACCTGGCCGATTTGCGCGGCTACGCCTACTACAGCGGCGTGCGCTTTGCCATCTTTGTGCCGGGAGCCAGTGACGCCTTGGTGCGTGGTGGCCGCTATGACGAAGTGGGTGCGGTGTTTGGCCGCAAGCGTCCCGCCGTCGGATTCAGTTTGGACCTGAAAGAGTTGGTCAGCGTGGTGCCTGAGCGCGCCCTCAAAGCCGCGATTCGTGCGCCTTGGGGAACCGCCCAAGGTTTGCGCGAAGCCATTGCCACCCTGCGTGCCAATGGTGAAACCGTGGTCTGCGTCATGCCAGGCCACGAGAGTGAAGTCGATGAATTTGACTGCGATCGTGAATTGATCGAAGTCGCCGGCCAGTGGACAGTGCAAACTGTTCCAGCCATTCAAGCCCTTTAATTTTTTAAGTAATCGAGTGGATATGAGCACTACCCAAGGACAAACCGTGGCTGCAACCAAAGGCCGTAACGTCGTCGTGGTCGGCACCCAGTGGGGTGATGAAGGCAAAGGCAAATTGGTCGATTGGTTGACCGAAACCGCCACTGGCGTGGTGCGCTTTCAAGGCGGTCACAACGCGGGCCACACCTTGGTCATCAACGGCGTGAAAACCGCCTTGCATTTGATCCCTAGCGGCATCATGCGCCCCGGCGTGAAGTGCTACATAGGCAACGGTGTGGTGTTGTCTGCCACCAAACTGCTTGAAGAAATTGCGGGCTTGGAAAAAGCTGGCGTTGAAGTGCGTTCACGCTTGCGCATCAGCGAAGCTTGCCCCTTGATCTTGCCCTACCACGCTGCGATTGACATCGCCCGTGAAGCCGCCAAAGAAAAGGCTGGCACTGCCAAGATTGGTACCACAGGCCGCGGCATTGGCCCCGCTTACGAAGACAAAATTGCACGCCGCGCTTTGCGTGTGCAAGACTTGAAGCACCCCGAGCGCTTCGCTACCAAATTGCGCGAAAACCTTGAGTTGCACAACCATGTGTTGACCGACATCTTGCACGCCCCCGCTGTGGACTACGACACCGTCTATAACGAAGCCATGGCTTACGCCAAAGAAATCTTGCCGATGGTGGCTGACGTTTCACGCGAGTTGAACGAAGCCCACCTCGCCGGTGCCAACCTGTTGTTTGAAGGCGCACAAGGCACCTTGCTTGACGTGGATCACGGCACTTACCCCTTCGTGACCTCCAGCAACTGCGTGGCTGGTAACGCCGCAGCAGGCGCGGGCGTGGGCCCTGGTTTGTTGCACTACATCTTGGGTATCACCAAAGCGTATTGCACACGCGTGGGCGGTGGCCCATTCCCCACGGAATTGGATTGGGAAACCCCAGGCAACCCCGGCTACCACATGTCTACAGTGGGCGCTGAAAAAGGCGTGACGACAGGTCGTTCGCGCCGTTGCGGCTGGTTCGATGCCGCGTTGCTCAAGCGCAGCGCGCAAGTCAACGGCTTGACTGGTTTGTGCATCACCAAGCTCGACGTGCTTGATGGCTTGACCGAATTGTTGTTGTGCGTGGGTTACGAGTTGGATGGCCAAACCATCGACATCTTGCCCATGGGCGCAGACGAGATTTCACGTTGCAAGCCGATCTACGAAACCATCCCCGGATGGACCGACAGCACCGTGGGCGTGACCGATTACAACAAATTGCCCAAAGCCGCTCAGCATTACCTCAACCGCATTGCAGAGACGACAGGCGTGCCCATTCACATGGTGTCCACCAGCCCTGATCGCGACCACACCATCTTGTTGACCCACCCTTACGTGGCTTAACACGGCGCACTGATTTCAGTTTTAATTTTGAAGGACCATTGATATGTTGACCGAAGACGGCAAGCACCTGTACGTGTCTTACGACGAGTACCACAACCTGATTGAAAAACTCGCCATCAAGATTCACCAATCTGGCTGGGAATTTGACACCATCCTTTGCTTGGCCCGTGGCGGTATGCGCCCCGGTGATATCTTGTCGCGCATCTTCGATAAACCTTTGGCCATCATGTCCACCAGCTCGTACCGCGCTGACGCAGGTACGGTGCAAGGTCATTTGGACATCGCCCGTTTCATCACCACCCCCAAAGGCGAAATCGCTGGCCGCGTGTTGTTGGTCGACGATTTGGCTGACACGGGCCACACCCTGAAGGCAGTGGTGGACCAGCTCAAGAACAACTACGCACCCATCACCGAATTGCGCACCGCCGTGATTTGGACCAAAGGCGTGTCGGAATTCAAACCCGATTACTCGATGGACTACTTGGCCACGAACCCTTGGATTCACCAGCCCTTTGAGCCATATGACAGCATGCGTCCCGCCGCATTGCTGGAGAAGTGGAAGGTTTAATCTTTCGCGCTTCGTGAAAAACTCCGCTGCGGCGGAGTTTTTTTTGCCTGTCGTAATATGTGTTTATGTCACGCAGCACACACCTCATCCATCACCCGTACCAAGCCCCCACTGAATTTGAAGCACCCCAAGTAGGCGTGTTCAAAGCCTCCACGGTGATCTTTCCCAACGTTGCGTCCATGCGTACGCGCGAGTGGATGGACAAGTCGGCTTACACCTACGGCTTGCACGGCACACCCACCACCTTCACCTTAGAAGAACGCTTGGCTACGCTGGAAGGCGGCACGCATTGCATCTTGACGCCCAGCGGCTTGGCCGCCATTGCGCAGGTGGATTTTGCGCTGCTCCAAGCAGGCGACGAGGTGTTGATTCCCGACAACGCCTACGCACCCAACAAGTCGCTGGCTGAAGGGGAGTTGGCGCGCTTTGGCATCACGCATCAGGTGTATGACGCGATGGATGTGAATGACTTGGCTGCACGCATCACTGAGCGCACACGCTTGGTGTGGCTCGAAGCCGCTGGCTCTGTGACGATGGAGTTTCCCGACCTGATTGCCTTGGTGCAGCTGTGTCAGGCACGCGGTGTTTTGTGTGCACTCGACAACACGTGGGGCGCAGGCCTCGCGTTCAACGCCTTCGATTTACAACCAGGGCAGGGCGCAGAGCCCTTGGGCGTGGACTTGAGCATCCATGCGCTCACCAAATACCCCAGCGGTGGCGGCGATGTGTTGATGGGCAGCATCGTCACGCGCAGCAATGAATTGGCACGTTTGTTGAAGCTCAGCCACATGCGTTTGGGCACCGGCGTGGGGGCGAACGATGCCGAGATGGTGTTGCGCTCTTTGTCCAGCATGCCGCTGCGTTACCGCGCACAAGACACAGCAGCCCGCACATTGGCCGCATGGTGTGCCACGCAGCCCGCGTTCAGCCAAGTGTTGCATCCCGCGCTCAGCAGCGCACCCGGCCACGCGTATTGGCAGGAGCTCTGTGTCACACCCCATGAGCCTCAAGGCCTAGCCGCCGGCATCTTCAGCGTGGTCATGGATGCGCGTTTCTCCGCTCCCCAAGTGGATGCTTTTTGCGATAGCCTGCAACTCTTCAAGATTGGCTACAGCTGGGGCGGGCCTATGAGTTTGGTGATGCCCTACAACATGGCCTCCAGCAGAAGCTGCTCCACCTCGCATTTGAAGCAAGGGCGTGTGGTGCGCTTTTGCATCGGTCTTGAAGACGTGCACGATTTACAAACCGACATCTCGCGTGCCCTGCACGCCGCAAAATTGCAGACCTAAAACAGAAAGGGTTGAACATGCAGCAGCTGGTACCAGACGAGGCACACGACCGCATTGAAATCAACCCGATTCGTTTCAGCGATCCGCTTCGTTGGCTCTCGCGCGGCTTGCGCGACATGGTCTCGCAGCCCTTGATTGCGCTCTTCTACGGCGTGTGTTTTTGGGGGATGGCGCTGATTGTTGCTACGGTGTTCAAAACCAATCCTGAATACACCTTGTCAGCGGTGTCAGGGTGCTTGCTGGTGGGACCTTTCTTGGCTTTGGGCCTGTATGACGTGAGCATGCACATGGAACGCAGCGAGCCACCCAGCATGACCAGCTCGCTCACCTGTTGGCAGCCCCACATACGCAGCATGGGCATGTTGATCATGGTCATGGTGGTGATTGAGCTGCTGTGGGGGCGCGCATCTTTGGTTGTATTTGCGGTGTTCTTCAACAGCGCGGGTATGCCTACGACGGCCACGGTGTTAGAGGCGGTCTTCAATCCTCAGAATTGGGAGTTTGTGGTGGCCTACATCTGTGTGGGCGGTTTCTTTGCTGGGCTGGTGTTCGCCACCATGATGGTGTCCATCCCGATGATTTTGGACCGCGACACCGACGCCATCACCGCGTGCATCACCAGCCTGCGTGTGTTTGTGGACCACACGGCTGTGTCGGTGTTTTGGGGTTTGCTCATCACCGTTTTGTCGGTGGTGGCGATGTTGCCTTCAGCCGCAGGCCTGCTGGTGGTGGGCCCCTGGCTGGGCTTTGCCAGTTGGCACGCTTACCGCGCTTCAGTGCATGTGACGCCGCCGAACGTGTGAAGGCGCTTTAAGCCCCGCATTGTTGGCAAAGGGCTTGGGCCACTTGGCGCAAACTTTCTGCGTGTCGGTCGTCAGCCACACAGGCCGTGGCTTCGTGGGTTTGCGTGAAGTTGCGCACCATCGACGAGGCATAGGTCGGGTCGTAGTGCAGCACCAGCAACTCGCGCACCACGTTTTCGATGTTGCCGGTGTGAACTTGTTCTTTCCAAGCCTCCACCACTGCTTTGCCGCGAATGGCCACCAAGGCGTCTAGGCGACGGCAGAACAAATCTTGGTCGTCCACGAAGAAGTTGTAGTCTTCCATCAGTAAAGCCACACGCTCGTCGAGGCTGAGTTGCAGCTCAAAGCAAGGGCTGTCGCGCATGGCGAGCATCAGCGATTCAGGGATGGACAGGTTGCCCACTTTGCGGCTTTCAGACTCCACAAACACAGGTCGCGTTGGGTCAAAACTGCGCAGGGCTTGCCACACCAAGGTGTCAAAGCGTTTTTGGCTGGGCTGCGGTTGGCCCGGGATGTGGCCCAGCACCGAGCTGCGGTGGCAGGCCAAGTCTTCAAGGTCCAACACCTGCGCGCCTTCAGCAGCCAAGGCATAAAGCAAACGCGTTTTGCCAGAGCCCGTGGGGCCAGAGATCACCTTGAATTGCAGCGGTGCCACGCGCTTAGGGATATCTTCGACGATGGCCGCGCGAAAGGCTTTGTAGCCACCTTCAATCAAGTTCACCTTGAAGCCAATTTGCCCCAGCACCAAGGACAGCGAGCCACTGCGCTTGCCGCCACGCCAGCAGTAAATCAGTGGTTGCCAGTTCTTGGGCAGCTCTAGCACGTCGCGTTGGATATGGCGTGCAATGTTGGCCGCCACCATGGCTGCACCGTGTTTTTGCGCTTCAAAGGCATTCACCTGCTTGTACATGGTGCCCACGAAGATGCGCTCTTCGTTGTTGAGCACGGGCCAGTTGACAGCGCCAGGCAGGTGGTCGAGCGCGTACTCGTCCTCGCTGCGTGCGTCGATGATGGTGCTGAAACCGCCGGGTGCGCCAAGGGGGATGGCCATGCGGCCCATGGCGTCTTGCGCCGAGATGAAGGTAACGCTCACGGTTTATAAATTCTTTTTAATTTCGGGCCAAACGTTGGCCAACATGCGCGGGTGCGCTTCTGCTTTAGGGTGAATGCGGTCTGGCTGAAACAGTGAGGCGGCTTCTGGCACATCGGCAATGCCTTTGAGGAAAAACGGCACGAGGCCGGTGCGGTACTTTTTGGCCAGGTTGGCAAACATCACCGAGAACTTGGCGCTGTAGTCTGGTCCGTAGTTGGGCGGTATTTGCATGCCCACCAGCACCACGCGTGCGTTGACGGCGCGGCAGGCTTGAATCATGGCTTCGAGGTTGTTTTGTGTGCTGTCAAGGTCAAGGCCACGCAGGGCATCGTTGCCACCGAGTTCAATCACCACTTGCACAGGACGCACTTGGTCCAGCATCGCGGGCAGGCGAGAGCGGCCACCTGCCGTGGTGTCGCCGCTGATGCTGGCGTTCACGACGCGCACATCTGGCCGCGAAGCCTGTAGTTGGTCGGCTAGCAAAGCGACCCAGCCTTTGCCGCGTGGGATGCCGTATTCGGCGCTCAGTGAATCACCCAACACCAAAATCGTGGCAGCAGGTGCGCTGCCAGGCGGTGGGACAGCGCCTGTTGGCTGCATGTAGTTTTGTGGGGGTTGAACGCGGCGGCGGTGTGGGCCCGTAGACGTGATTTCGCCCTCCATGCCTTGGCCCGTCGATGTGATGACTTGTTGCTGCGCCCAAGCCGTGTCGAGGCTCAGTACCCCTAGCCAACCAGCGCCCAGTGCACTCAAGTTAAAGTCGCGTCTCAACAACCCATTGCGCTTCATGACCACGCCTTCATTTGAAAAATCATCCACATCGTCTTTGCCTTTGATGGCCGTGTCGCACTTGTCCAAATCGGTACAAGACGCTACAGGCACGCTAGACATTCTCCGCGATATCGACTTCACCTTAGCGCCCCAGCAATCGTTGGCCATTGTGGGCGCTTCGGGCTCGGGCAAAAGCACCTTGTTGTCCATCATGGCGGGCCTAGACACGCCCACGCAGGGCACCGTGTGGCTGGGCGGCGTGGACATGTTTGCGATGGACGAAGATGCCCGCGCGGCAGTGCGTGCACGTCAGGTGGGTTTTGTGTTTCAAAGCTTTCAGCTCTTGGGCAACATGACTGCGCTTGAAAACGTCATGTTGCCTCTAGAACTGGCAGGCTTACCGAACCCCCGCGCAGCCGCTAAAGACATGTTGGTGCGTGTGGGCTTGGGCGAGCGCTTGGGCCATTACCCCAAAGTGCTGTCAGGCGGCGAACAGCAACGCGTGGCCTTGGCCCGCGCTTTTGTGGTCAAGCCCGCGTTGCTGCTGGCCGACGAGCCCACAGGCAGCCTAGACCACGCCAGCGGCGAGCGCATCATGGATTTGATGTTTGAGTTGAACAAAGAGCTTGGCACGACTTTGGTGTTGGTCACCCACGATTTGAAACTGGCTGAACGGTGCGACCAAGCCATCACGATTGAGGCCGGACAGGTCAAGGGATAATCAACCCATATGTCTTCAGCCCCTAAAGTTCTCTTCGGCTTTCACGCCGTTGGCGTGCGCGTTAAAACAGCGCCGCAATCCGTCATCGAAATCTACTTCGACCCCACCCGTCGCGACGCCCGTATGCGTCAATTTGTGGACCGTGCCACCGAAGCCGGTATCCGTTTGATCGAGGCCGATGGCCCTCGTTTGGCTAAGCTGTCTGGTGGCCATGGTCACCAAGGTGTGGCCGCGCGCGTGAGCGAAATCAAACAAGTTCACTCACTGGACGAGTTGCTGGAAGGCATCGAAAAAGTTGAATCGCCGTTGATTTTGGTGCTTGATGGTGTGACCGATCCGCACAACCTAGGCGCGTGTTTGCGTGTGGCCGATGGAGCCGGTGCCCATGCGGTGATTGCCCCCAAAGACCACGCCGTGGGCATTAACGCCACCGTGGCCAAAGTGGCCAGCGGTGCGGCCGAGACTGTGCCGTACTTCATGGTGACCAACTTGGCGCGCACCTTGAATGAGCTGAAAGAGCGCAATATTTGGATCATCGGCACCAGTGACGATGCGCCTAAAACCTTGTACCAAGTCGACCTCAAAGGCCCCACGGCTTTGGTGTTGGGTGCCGAGGGCGATGGCATGCGTCAGCTCACACGCAAGACGTGTGATGAGCTCATCAGCATTCCGATGTGCGGCGGTGTGGAGAGCTTGAACGTGTCTGTGGCCAGTGGCGTTTGCTTGTACGAAGCGCGGCGTCAGCGAACTGCTTCTTAATTTTCAGATCCAACCTAGGGCGCCTAGCAATGCGCCAACGCCAAGCAGCAACAGCAAATGCGTTTTGGTCTTCCACACAATGAGTGTGGTCACGGCGGTTAAGGCCCACAGCGGCCAATCACGCACAGGGTTCTCGTGGTTGCCGGTCAGCAACCAACCGGTGGCGATGAGTAGTGCAATCACGATGGGGGCCATGCCTGACTTGAAGGCTTTCACAGCCAGCATGTCGCGGTTGCGGTGTGCCCATTGCGTGGCCACGAAGGTCAGGGTGCATGAGGGAATCATGATGCCCACCATGGTGATGAGCACGCCCCACAAAGCCAAGCCCACGGCCGGCCAACCAGCGGCTAAACCGCCACCCGCGTTGAGACCCACGTTCCACCCCATCAAGGCGATGAACATCACGTTCGGGCCGGGTGCGCCTTGCGCTAAGGCGATAGAGGATGTGAACTGTGTGTCGCTGAGCCAATGCGTTTCATCGACCAAGTAGCGGTGAATGTCGGGCGCGGTGGTGATGGCACCGCCCACGGCTAAGAGTGAGAGCGAGATGAAGTGTAAAAACAGCGAGCCCCAATCGGCCAAGGCCAGGCTAACGTTCATGCGGCACCTCGCTGCTTGATGCAGTGCGCGGCCCACACGCTGGACAGCGGCCCGAGTGTGAGCAGTACCCATGCCAATGGCAAACGCAGCAAGCCAATCGCCAAGAAGCTGATGGCACCAATGCCAATGCATGTGAGCATGCCCATGGGGTTGTTTTTCAAAGCGCCCATGAGCTTGATGCCCACGGCGGCAATGAGGCCTGCAGACACGGCACCCATGCCGCGCAACATGCCTTGTGCAGTCGGTGTGTCTGCAACACCAGCGACAGCTGCTGCAATCACCAACACAAGCACGGTCGGTGCCAATAGCAAACCGCTGAGCGCAGCGAGCGCGCCCGCGATACCAAAGTGGCGTCCACCCATCATGAGTGCAAGGTTCACCACATTAGGGCCGGGCAAGATTTGCGCGACAGCCCAGTCCTCGATGAATTCATCCAGCGTGAGCCACTGTTTTTTATCCACGAGCTCGCGTTGCACCACGGCCAACACCCCTCCAAAGCCTTGCAAGGCCAAGAGTGTGAAGGAGATAAATAAATCTGTTTTGCTTTGTGGCGCCTTGGCCGCTGCGCTGCGATACACCTCGTTGGCTTCGCTCATAGTGTGAGACCACCGGCAACTTCGATCACCGTGCCGTTGATGTAGGCCGCTTCATCACTCGCCAAAAAGGCGTAAACGTTGGCAATGTCTTCAGGCTTGCCCAAGCGCTTCAGGGGTACGCGGGCAACCATCTCTGCGATGACTTTTTCTGGAATGGTTGCAAGGATGGGCGTGTCGATGAAGCCGGGTGCCACGGCATTTACACGAATGCCTTTGGGTCCGAGTTCACGACTCCATGTTTTGGTGAAACCAATCACGCCAAACTTAGTGGCTGCGTAGTTGGTTTGGCCGAAGTTGCCGTAGATGCCGACCACGGACGATGCATTCAAAATAACGCCGCTGCCTTGCGCCACCATGGTGTCTGTCACGGCTTGCGCGCAATGGAATACGCCGCGCAGGTTGACATCAATCACGCGGTCGAACTGTTCCAACGTCATCTTTTGCAAACGCGCGTCTTGTGTGATGCCCGCGTTGTTGACCAAGACATCGATGCGGCCGAATTTGTCGAGCACCGTTTTCACCGTGGTGTCAACCATTTCGCGCTGCGTCACATCCATCACAAAACCCTGCGCTTGAACGCCCTTGGCTAGGCATTGCGCCACCGCCGCGTCAACCGCCACTTGCTTGACGTCACACACGATGACGATGGCACCTTCTTGTGCAAATTTCAGCGCGGTGGCCAAGCCGATGCCTTGAGCCGCACCGGTGATGAGGCTGACCTTGCCCAGCAATCGCTGCGCCAGTGCGTGTTGTTTTGTATTCATGGCTTGAGTTTAAACATCGACTGCAGCCCTAGAGAAATTCCCAGCAATCAACCCGCGTGATTCAGCAAGCTCCCGAGGGTAAATCCGTAGAGTTCTATTGAATTACTTAATGAATAATTAATCTCATAAATTAACTATTTATAGTTATTTAAAACAAAGAGAAAGATACAAATTTATGAAAATAAATCAATTTTTATTGGCTGGAATGGCTGCGTTGTCAATGTCCGTGGTTGTGGCTGGTGAGGTGGAGGTACTTCATTACTGGACATCCGGGGGTGAGGCCAAGTCTGCGGCAGAACTTAAAAAAATGATGTTGGCTAAAGGTCACGCTTGGAAAGATTTCGCAGTTGCAGGTGGCGGTGGTGACAACGCGATGACAGTTTTAAAAAGTCGTGTTGTGTCGGGCAACCCGCCATCCGCTGCACAAATCAAAGGCCCTGCCATTCAAGAGTGGGCACAAGAAGGCGTGTTGACCAACTTGAATAGTGTGGCTCAAGCGGAGAACTGGGACAGCGTGTTACCTCAAGTGATTGCCAACGTCATGAAATACAAAGGCAACTATGTGGCAGCGCCCGTCAACGTGCATCGTGTGAATTGGATTTGGGCGAACCCAGAGGTAATGCAAAAATCTGGCGTTGCAAAAATGCCCGTCAACTACGAGGAGTTTTTTGCAGCCGCGGACAAGATCAAAAAAGCGGGTTTCATTGCCGTGGCGCACGGTGGTCAGAACTGGCAAGACTTCACCACATTTGAATCAGTGGTGTTGGGCGTAGGCGGTGCCAAGTTTTACCAAGATGCATTGGTCAAACTCGATCCCAAAGCCTTGAACAGCGCGACCATGAAAAAGGCTTTGGAAACATTCCGCAAGATCAAGAGCTACACCGATGCGGCCTCACCAGGCCGCGATTGGAATTTGGCAACCGCCATGGTCATGCAGGGCAAAGCCGGCTTCCAATTCATGGGTGACTGGGCCAAGGGTGAATTTGTGGCCGCTGGTAAAAAGCCAGGCAAAGACTTCTTGTGTGCAGCTGCACCAGGCACAGCCAATGCCTACACCTTCAACGTGGACTCATTTGCCATGTTCAAGCTCAAAGATGCAGGCGCACAAAAAGCACAAGGCGATTTGGCCGCAGCCCTCATGAGCACCGACTTCCAAGAAGTCTTCAATCTCAACAAAGGCTCAATCCCCGTGCGCTTGAACATGTCAATGGCCAAGTTTGACGACTGCGCCAAGCTGTCTAGCAAAGACTTCGTGGACACCGCCAAGACGGGCGGCTTGGTCCCCTC